>DASWEZ010000207.1:0-16097 GCA_036394495.1 Burkholderiales bacterium | reverse complement strand
TAGGCCTTGGCCTCGCCACCAAACTTCTTCGACAATACCGTCGTGATCGCCGCCGTCAGCGTCGTCTTGCCGTGATCAACGTGCCCAATCGTCCCCACGTTCACGTGCGGCTTGGTACGCTCAAATTTGCCTTTTGCCATTTTCTCTACCTCTTCAAATACGTATCGATTGTTGTTTATTTCTTCGCGTTGATGATGGCTTCTGCCACATTGCGCGGGGCTTCTGAGTAGTGCTTGAATTCCATCGTATAGGTCGCGCGCCCCTGTGTGGCCGAACGCAACGACGTGGAATAGCCGAACATTTCCGACAGTGGAACCTCGGCGCGGATAACCTTGCCACCACCACCAGCGATATCGTCCATGCCCTGAACCATGCCGCGACGCGAGGACAGATCGCCCATCACGGTACCCGCATAGTCTTCAGGCGTTTCAACTTCGACGGCCATCATCGGTTCCAGCAGCACCGGATTCGCCTTGCGCATGCCGTCCTTGAATCCCATCGAGGCAGCCATCTTGAACGCGTTCTCGTTCGAGTCAACGTCGTGATAGGAGCCGAAGTGCAATGTAACTTTCACATCCACAACCGGATAGCCGGCAAGTACGCCATTAGGCAACGTCTCGCGCAGGCCCTTTTCGACCGCAGGAATGTACTCGCGGGGCACCACGCCACCTTTGATCGCATCAACAAATTCAAAGCCCTTGCCCACTTCGGCAGGTTCAACCTTGAGCACAACGTGACCGTACTGGCCACGGCCGCCGGATTGCTTGACGAACTTGCCTTCCGCGTTTTCGACCGTGCTGCGAATCGTTTCGCGGTAAGCCACTTGCGGCTTGCCCACCGTGGCCTCGACACCGAATTCACGTTTCATGCGATCGACAAGAATCTCCAAGTGCAACTCACCCATACCGGAAATGATGGTCTGACCGGATTCCTCATCGGTGTGAACGCGGAAAGAGGGGTCTTCCTGCGCCAAGCGGTTCAGGGCAATGCCCATCTTTTCCTGGTCGGCCTTGGTCTTCGGTTCGACCGCCTGCGAGATCACGGGTTCGGGGAACACCATGCGTTCGAGCAAAATGATCTTGTCCGGATCGCACAGCGTGTCACCCGTGGTAGCTTCGCGCAAACCAACGGCCGCGGCGATATCACCCGCATAAACTTCCTTGATTTCTTCGCGCTGATTCGCATGCATCTGCAAAATGCGGCCGATACGTTCTTTTTTGAACTTGATCGGGTTGTAAATCGTATCACCCGATTTCACGACGCCGGAATATACGCGGAAGAAGATCAGCTGGCCGACAAACGGGTCGGTCATGATCTTGAACGCCAAGCCGGAAAAAGCTTCATCATCGGCCGCCCTGCGTTCAGTCGGCTGACCATCTTCGAGCTCACCCGTAACCGGCGGGATATCCGTCGGCGCAGGCAAAAACTCGATAACGGCGTCAAGCATCGCCTGCACACCCTTGTTCTTGAATGCCGAACCACACAGCATCGGCACGATTTCGCCGCCGATGGTGCGCGTACGCAAGCCGAGCTTGATCTCCGCCTCCGACAGTTCGCCGGATTCGAGATATTTGTTCATCAACTCTTCGTTGGCCTCGGCAGCTGCCTCAACCATCTTGTTGTGCCACTCGTCGCACACATCCTTGAGGTCAGCCGGGATCTCGGCGTACTCAAACTTCATGCCTTGGCTGGCCTCATCCCACAAAATGGCTTTCATCTTGATGAGATCAACCACGCCCTTGAAGCCCTCTTCGGCACCGATCGGCACTTGCAACGGGATGGGGTTAGCCTTCAGGCGCGCACGCATCTGGTCATGCACCTTGAAAAAATTGGCGCCCGTACGGTCCATCTTGTTGACGAATGCAAGACGCGGCACACGGTACTTGTTGGCCTGGCGCCAGACGGTCTCCGATTGCGGCTGCACGCCGCCGACTGCGCAATACACCATGCAGGCACCATCCAGCACGCGCATGGACCGCTCGACTTCAATCGTGAAATCGACGTGGCCGGGGGTATCGATAATATTGATGCGATGCTCAGGGTAGTTGTTGGCCATCCCCTTCCAGAAACAAGTCGTAGCGGCAGACGTGATCGTGATGCCGCGCTCCTGCTCCTGCTCCATCCAATCCATCGTCGCCGCACCATCGTGCACTTCGCCGATTTTGTGATTGACGCCGGTATAGAACAGGATTCGCTCAGTCGTGGTTGTCTTGCCCGCGTCGATGTGCGCGGAAATGCCGATATTTCGATAACGATCAATAGGAGTCTTGCGTGCCACGGTCGTACCCTTCCTGGGTTTGTCCTAACAGACCCCGCCAACCTCGTGGGCCTGCGGAGCAAATGGGGTTGCTTAGAAGCGGTAGTGCGCGAATGCCTTGTTGGCTTCGGCCATGCGGTGCACTTCTTCACGCTTCTTGATGGCGGAACCACGGCCTTCAGCGGCATCAAGCAGCTCACCAGCTAGGCGGGCGCCCATCGACTTTTCGCCCCGTTTACGGGCCGCCTCGCGAATCCAGCGCATTGACAGCGCCGTACGGCGAATCGGACGCACTTCAACCGGAACTTGATAGTTTGCACCACCAACCCGGCGGGACTTCACTTCCACCATCGGCTTGACGGCATTGATTGCGGTGTTGAACACTTCAATCGGATCCTTGCCGGATTTTTTCTGGATTTGATCCAGCGCACCATAAATAATGCGTTCAGCAACTGCTTTTTTGCCGGCCGTCATCAATACATTAACGAACTTCGACAGCTCGGTGCTCTTGAATTTCGGATCCGGAAGAATCTCGCGCTTGGGGACTTCACGACGACGAGGCATGGTTGTTTCCTCTCAACTGATTTGGTGGGCCAATGCGAGCGATTACTTCGCGCCGCCGGCTTTGGGTTTCTTGGCGCCGTACTTGGAGCGCGACTGCTTACGGTCTTTGACGCCTGCGGTATCGAGTGAGCCGCGAACGGTGTGATAGCGAACGCCCGGCAAATCCTTGACGCGACCGCCGCGGATCAGCACAACCGAGTGCTCCTGAAGATTATGGCCTTCACCGCCGATATAGGAGATGACTTCATAGCCATTGGTGAGACGGACTTTGCAAACCTTGCGCAGTGCAGAGTTTGGTTTTTTTGGCGTCGTGGTGTAGACGCGAGTGCACACGCCGCGCTTTTGCGGGCAGTTTTGCATGGCCGGAACCTTGCTCTTGGCCTTGACTTTGGCGCGTGGTTTACGCAACAACTGATTAATGGTTGGCATTTTTAAATCCGCTCACTGAATTGTTTCCTGCTTGGGAGAAGCGAGACGCCTTCCCAGGTTCATTTACAGGGCTTTGGCTACACCTTCGACCGCCCGGAAATTGGGGCCAATCGAAGAAAGCCCATGATTTTATAAAACAAAGCATCCCCTGTCAAGCGACAGAGGGATTTCGCACGCATTACAGCCATCGGCGGTGCCCGTACCCCGGCGCGGGCACCGTCTCCGACTTCAGGCTACCTGTTCAGCATCCGCGGAAGATTCTGCATCCTCAAAACCGAAGCTGATACCGCTTGACGCCGCCGGCATGCGCGACACCTTGCGGCGCGTACGGTGGTATGCCAAGCCGGTACCGGCCGGAATGAGACGGCCGACAATGACGTTTTCCTTAAGCCCGCGCAAATCGTCTTTTTTGCCCATGATCGCCGCCTCGGTCAGGACACGCGTGGTCTCCTGGAATGACGCAGCGGAAATGAACGAATCGGTCGACAGGCTGGCCTTGGTGATACCGAGCAGCATGTAGTTGTAAACCGCCGGTTTCTTGCCTTCCTTCAGCATGCGATCGTTTTCCTCAAGCACATCCGCACGCTCGAGCTGTTCGCCCAGGATGAACCGGGTGTCGCCATTGTCGACAATGATGACGCGACGCAACATCTGGCGAACGATCACCTCAATGTGCTTATCGTTGATTTTCACACCCTGCAAGCGGTATACATCCTGCACTTCATCGGTGATGTAGCGGGCCAGCGCCTCCATGCCCTGCAATTTCAGGATATCGTGCGGATCAGCCGGGCCGTCGACAATCGATTCACCCTTGTTGACCACTTGGCCATCGTGCGCAGTGACGTGCTTGTCCTTGGGGATCAGGTACTCGTGGGCAATGCCGTCGAAATCGGTGATGACCAGACGTTGTTTGCCCTTCGTATCCTTGCCGAACGACACCGTACCCGTGACTTCGGCCAGCAGGCCGGCGTCCTTGGGCGAACGCGCCTCGAACAACTCGGCCACACGCGGCAGACCACCGGTAATGTCGCGCGTCTTCGATGACTCCTGCGGGATACGTGCCATCACTTCACCGACGCCTACTTGCTGACCGTTCTTGACCGTGATGATTGCACCGATCTGGAAGGTGTAATTGACCGGGGCATCCGAATTCGTCTGCTTGATCTCTTTGCCCTTCTCGTTGATCAGCTTGACCGCCGGACGCAAGCCCTTGCTGGCGGCTGAGCCACGGCGCTTCGGATCGATCACCACGAGGCTGGAAAGGCCCGTGGTCTCATCGATCTGCTTGGCCACGGTGACGCCCTCTTCGACGTTTTCGAAGCGCACCTCGCCGGCATATTCGGTAATGATCGGACGAGTATGCGGATCCCAGGTTGCCAGCACCATGCCGGCCTTGATTTTGCCGGCATCCTTTACAGCCAGCGTTGCACCGTACGGCACTTTATGGCGCTCACGCTCGCGACCGTTTTCTTCAGTGATGATGATTTCACCGTTACGTGAAATCACGATCATCTCGTCGCGGGCGTTGATGACATGACGCATGGCTGGCGAGAAGCGCGCGACGCCGGACGATTTGGCCTCGACGCTGGACGCCCGCGCGGTACGCGATGCCGCACCACCGATGTGGAAAGTACGCATGGTCAACTGGGTGCCCGGTTCGCCGATCGACTGTGCGGCAATCACACCCACCGCCTCGCCGACATTGACCAGATAACCGCGGCCAAGATCGCGACCGTAACATTTTGCGCACAGGCCATAACGCGTGTCGCAGGTCAGCGGCGTGCGGACTTTCACTTCATCGATGCCGGCGGCATCAATAATATCCATCACGTCCTCGTCGAGCATGGCACCTGCCGTGACGATTGTGGTGCCCGTGTCCGGGTTGACCACATCGGTGGCAGCGACCCGGCCGAGAATACGTTCACGCAGCGCCTCGACCACCTCACCGCCTTCGATCAGCGCCTTGACAGCAAGACCATTGGACGTCTTGCAATCGTCTTCGATCACGACCAGATCCTGGGTCACGTCGACCAGGCGGCGGGTCAGGTAGCCGGAATTCGCCGTCTTCAACGCGGTATCGGCCAGGCCTTTACGCGCGCCGTGGGTCGAAATGAAGTACTGCAACACATTCAGGCCTTCGCGGAAGTTCGCCGTGATAGGCGTTTCGATGATCGAGCCGTCCGGCTTGGCCATCAGTCCACGCATGCCCGCCAGCTGGCGAATCTGCGCGACCGAACCACGTGCGCCCGAGTCGGCCATCATGTAAATCGCGTTGAACGATTCCTGGGTGGTGTGCTTGCCGTCCAGGGTCACGACCGGCTCCGAACCCAATTGTTCCATCATAGCCTTCGCCACCTGGTCGCCGGCACGGCCCCAGATATCCACCACCTTGTTGTAACGCTCGCCCTGCGTGACCAGGCCCGAGGTGTACTGCGCCTCGATTTCTTTCACTTCCTTCTCGGACGCGGCGATGATGTCCTTCTTCTGCGTCGGCACCAGCATATCGTCGATCGAGATCGACAGGCCGGCGCGCGTTGCATAGGTAAAGCCGGTATACATCAGCTGATCGGTAAAAATCACCGTCTCGCGGATACCGCAGCGGCGGAATGCCGCGCTGATGATCTTGGAGATTTCCTTTTTCTTCAGCGCTTTGTTGATGTACGTGAACGGCAAGCCTTGCGGCAGGATTTCCGACAGGATGGCCCGGCCGACGGTGGTCTCGTAACGCGTCACGCGCGAGATGATTTCGCCCTTTTCGTCCTTGTCGGTTTCCTTGATGCGCACCGTCACCTTGGCGTTCAACGCCACATTGCCGGATTCATAGGCACGCTGCGCCTCGGCGACGTTGATGAACATCGAGCCTTCGCCCTTGGCGGCAACGCGTTCGCGGGTCATGTAGTACAGACCCAGCACGATGTCCTGCGACGGCACGATCGACGGCTCGCCCGATGCCGGGAACAGCACGTTGTTCGAGGCCAGCATCAGGGTGCGCGCTTCCATCTGCGCTTCCAGCGAGATGGGTACGTGCACGGCCATCTGGTCACCGTCAAAGTCGGCGTTGAATGCCGCACAAACCAGCGGATGCAGCTGGATCGCCTTGCCTTCAATCAACACCGGTTCGAACGCCTGGATGCCCAAACGATGCAAGGTCGGCGCGCGATTCAACATCACCGGATGTTCGCGAATTACCTCCTCGAGGATGTCCCAAACCACCGGGTTCTCATTTTCGACCTCGCGCTTGGCCGCCTTGATGGTGCCGGCAATGCCCATCACTTCGAGTTTGTGGAACACGAAGGGTTTGAACAGTTCCAGCGCCATTTTTTTCGGCAGGCCGCACTGATGCAACTTCAGCGTCGGGCCGACCACGATCACGGAACGACCGGAGTAGTCCACGCGCTTGCCCAGCAGGTTCTGGCGGAAACGACCCGACTTGCCCTTGATCATGTCTGCCAACGACTTGAGCGCGCGCTTGTTGGCGCCGGTCATGGCCTTGCCGCGGCGACCATTGTCCAGCAGCGAGTCAACGGCTTCCTGCAGCATGCGCTTTTCGTTGCGCACGATGATTTCAGGCGCCTTGAGTTCGAGCAGACGTTTCAGGCGGTTGTTGCGGTTGATCACGCGGCGATAGAGATCATTCAGATCGGACGTGGCGAAACGGCCGCCATCAAGCGGTACCAGCGGACGCAGATCCGGCGGCAGCACTGGCAACACTTCCATGACCATCCAGTCGGGCTTGATGCCAGACTTGGAGAAGGCTTCCAGCACCTTCAGGCGTTTGGCGATTTTCTTGATCTTCGCTTCCGACCCGGTATTGCCCAGGTCTTTGCGCAGCTGTTCCATTTCGTGCGGCAGATCGAGCTTGCGCAGCAAGTCGCGAATACCTTCCGCGCCCATCAGGGCGTGGAATTCATCGCCGTATTCTTCAACCTTGGCGAGGTAGTCGTCTTCGGTCAGCAGCTGGCACTTCTGCAGCGGTGTCATGCCCGGGTCGGTGACCACGAACGCTTCGAAGTACAAGACGCGTTCGATATCGCGCAGGGTCATGTCGAGCACCATACCCAGACGCGACGGCAGCGACTTCAGGAACCAGATATGCGCGGTCGGCGAGGCCAATTCGATATGGCCCATACGTTCGCGCCGCACTTTGCTGAGCGTGACTTCGACGCCGCATTTTTCGCAGATCACACCGCGATGCTTGAGGCGCTTGTATTTTCCGCACAGGCATTCGTAATCCTTGATCGGGCCAAAAATCTTGGCGCAGAACAGGCCGTCACGCTCCGGTTTGAACGTACGGTAGTTGATCGTCTCGGGTTTCTTTACTTCGCCATAAGACCATGAACGAATCTTCTCGGGCGAAGCCAGCCCGATTTTGATCGCATCGAATTCTTCTTCCTGCGTAACTTGCTTGAACAAATCAAGTAGAGCTTTCATTCGTATCTCCAGACTTTGAATAGGGTGAGGTACTCAGTGAGCGGGGCGGGCCGTTGATGATGACACCGGTTCCGCCGCCTCACCTCTTCAATAGCGCTCCAAATCAATATCGATTGCCAAGGAACGGATTTCCTTCACCAGCACATTGAACGACTCCGGCATGCCGGCCTCGATCTTGTGCTCGCCCTTGACGATGTTTTCGTACACTTTGGTTCGACCGGCCGTATCGTCGGACTTGACGGTGAGCATCTCCTGCAGCGTGTACGAGGCACCATAAGCTTCCAGCGCCCATACCTCCATCTCGCCGAAACGCTGACCGCCGAACTGCGCCTTGCCGCCCAGCGGCTGCTGGGTAACCAGGCTGTATGGACCCGTCGAGCGTGCATGCATCTTGTCGTCGACCAGGTGGTGCAACTTCAGGATGTGCATATAGCCGATCGTCACATGACGCTCGAATGCTTCACCGGTGCGCCCGTCGAACAGCGTGGCCTGGGTCTTTGTCGGCGTCAGATTCAGGCGCGCGGCGGTTTCTTCGTCATAGGCCAAGTCCAGCATCGAACGCATTTCATCTTCGGTGGCACCGTCAAACACCGGCGTGGCGAACGGCACACCCTTGGTCAGGTTCTGCGCCAGATTCATGATTTCGACGTCCGACAACTGCGACAGATCTTCCTTCTTGCCGCTATTGTTGTAGACCTTGTCGAGGAATTTGCGAACCTTGGCTTCGCCTTCATGCGCCTTCAGCATCGCGCCGATCTTGTGTCCCAGGCCTTTTGCGGCCCAGCCCAGATGGGTTTCAAGAATCTGCCCGACGTTCATGCGCGATGGCACGCCCAGCGGATTCAGCACGATATCCATCGGGGTGCCGTCAGCCATGAACGGCATGTCTTCGATCGGCACGATCTTGGAAATAACGCCCTTGTTACCGTGACGGCCAGCCATCTTGTCGCCCGGCTGCAGACGACGCTTGACGGCAACGTAGACCTTGACCATCTTCTGCACGCCCGGCGGCAGTTCGTCACCCTGCGTCAGTTTGCGTTTCTTCTCTTCGAACGCCTTGTCGAATTCCTTGCGCGTCAACTCCAGCGATTCTTTCTGCGCCTCGAGTGCGCGCGCATCATCGTCTTCGTTCAGGCGAATATCGAACCAGTCGTGATGCGGCAGATCTTCCAGGTAAGCCTTGGTGATCTTGGCGCCTTTGGCGATCTTCTTCGGCCCGCCCTTGGCGATCTTGCCGATCAGGGTTTTCTCGATACGCTGGAACAAATCTTCTTCGACGATGCGCAACTGATCGCCCAAATCTTTTTTGTAGTCCTTGAGTTGATCATCAATGATCTGCTGGGCGCGCTTGTCGCGGACGATGCCTTCGCGCGTGAACACCTGCACATCGATGACGGTGCCCGAAATGCCGGACTGCACACGCAGCGAGGTGTCTTTCACGTCGGAAGCTTTTTCACCGAAGATAGCGCGCAGCAGCTTCTCTTCCGGCGTCAGCTGGGTTTCACCCTTCGGCGTGACCTTGCCTACGAGAACGTCACCGGCTTCGACTTCCGCGCCGATGTAGACAATGCCGGACTCATCCAGACGACCGAGCATGCGCTCGGACAGATTGGAAATGTCGCGGGTAATCTCTTCCGGGCCGAGCTTGGTGTCACGCGCCACGATCGACAGTTCCTCAATGTGGATCGAGGTATAGCGGTCTTCAGCAACGATGCGCTCCGAGATCAGGATCGAGTCTTCGAAGTTGTAGCCATTCCAGGGCATGAATGCGACCAGCAAGTTCTGACCCAAAGCCAGCTCGCCCATATCGGTGGAGGCGCCGTCGGCGATGACGTCGGTCTTGGCAATGATGTCGCCGACCTTGACCAGGGGACGCTGGTTGATATTGGTGTTCTGGTTGGAACGGACGTACTTCACCAGATTGTAAATATCAACGCCGGCTTCTCCAGGTTGCGTTTCATTGTCGTTGACGCGAACAACCACGCGGCCCGCATCGACGAAGTCCACGCGGCCACCGCGGCGCGCCAATACGGCCGTGCCCGAGTCCATCGCGACCGTCCGCTCGATGCCGGTACCGACCAGCGACTTTTCGGCACGCAGGCAAGGCACGGCCTGGCGCTGCATGTTCGAACCCATCAAGGCACGATTGGCGTCGTCATGCTCCAGGAACGGGATCAGCGAGGCGGCGACAGACACGATTTGCGCCGGCGCGACGTCGATGTATTCAATCTTGTCGGGTGTCGACAGGGTGAACTCGTTGTGGTGACGGCAGGAGACCAACTCATCGGTGAAGCGGCCCGATTTATCGGTTTCCGCATTCGCCTGGGCGATCACGTACTTGCCCTCTTCAATCGCGGACAGGTATTCGATCTCGCCGGCGACCTTGCCGTTGTTGACTTTGCGATAAGGGGTTTCGATAAAGCCATATTCGTTCACGCGGGCATACAGCGCCAGTGAATTGATCAGGCCGATGTTCGGACCTTCCGGCGTTTCGATCGGGCAAACCCGGCCGTAGTGGGTCGGATGCACGTCGCGCACCTCGAAGCCCGCACGCTCACGCGTCAAGCCGCCCGGGCCCAGCGCGGAGACGCGGCGCTTGTGGGTAATTTCCGACAGCGGATTGGTCTGATCCATGAACTGCGAAAGCTGGCTGGAGCCGAAGAATTCCTTGATCGCGGCCGAGACCGGCTTGGCATTGATCAGATCATGCGGCATCAGGTTTTCGCTCTCGGCTTGCGACAGGCGCTCGCGCACAGCGCGCTCGACGCGCACCAGGCCGGAACGGAACTGGTTTTCCGCCAGTTCGCCGACTGAACGAACGCGGCGATTGCCGAGGTGATCGATATCGTCGATTTCGCCGCGGCCATTGCGCAGCTCCACCAGGATCTTGATCACAGCGACAATATCCTCGGTGGACAGCGTCATTGCACCGGTGAGTTCATCACGACCGACGCGGCGATTGAATTTCATGCGACCGACTGCCGACAGATCGTAACGGTCTTCGGAGAAGAACAGGCCCTGGAACAGCGCGTTGACCGCATCCTCCGTCGGCGGCTCGCCGGGGCGCATCATGCGATAGATCGCGACCTTGGCGTTCAGCGCGTCGACCGTTTCATCGATACGCAGGGTCGAGGAAATATACGCGCCCTGGTCAAGGTCGTTGGTGTAAATCGTGTAGATCGTCTGCGCGCCCGCATCGATCAATTTGCGCAGGCTCACTTCGGTCAGTTCTTCATTGGCGTTGGCGACGATCTCGCCGGTCTCGGTGTTGACGATATTGGTCGCCAGCACACGGCCGATCAGGTACTCGTCGTTGACCGGCAGGCGCTTCATCTTCGCCGTTTCCATATCGCGGATATGCTTGGCCGTGATGCGCTTGTCTTTCTGGACGATGACCTTGCCGTCCTTGGAAACGATGTCGAACTTGGCGATTTCGCTCTTCAGGCGCTCGGGCACCAGCTCAAGTTCAATCTCGCCTTTTTTGCTGATGTGGAATTCGTCGAACGCAAAGAATTCGCGCAGGATCTGGTCCGGCGAATAGCCCAAGGCCTTCAACAGGATCGTCACCGGCATCTTGCGGCGGCGGTCGACGCGGAAGTACAGGTAGTCTTTCGGATCGAACTCGAAGTCGAGCCACGAGCCACGATAGGGAATCACGCGCGCCGAAAACAGCAGCTTGCCGGAAGAATGGGTCTTGCCGCGATCATGCTCGAAGAACACGCCGGGCGAGCGGTGCAGCTGCGAGACGATGACGCGCTCGGTACCGTTGATCACGAACGAGCCGTTCTGGGTCATGAGCGGAATTTCACCCATGTACACTTCCTGCTCCTTGACTTCCTTGACGGTCGGCTTGGAGGCTTCGCGATCCATGATCACCAGGCGCACCTTGGCGCGCAGCGGTGATGCATAGGTCAGGCCGCGCTGCTGGCACTCGAGCACATCGAACGGCGGCTGGCCGAGCTGGTAGCTCAGGAACTCGAGGCGCGCGAACTGGTTGTGGCTCACGATCGGGAACACCGAGGTGAAGGCCGATTGCAGACCCTGGTTGTTGCGGGTGGCCACCGCGACATCGGCCTGCAGGAACTCGGCGTAGGAGTTCAGCTGGGTCGCCAGCAGGAAAGGAACATCGAGCACACTCGCGCGCTTCGCAAAGCTCTTGCGAATGCGTTTTTTCTCGGTGTAGGTATAGGTAACGGGAAGGGACATCATGATCTCCGAACGTTGAAGGTGACGCGGGCCTGCGGTTCGCACAGGTCGCGTGCTTTGGCACCCAAGGTTTCCGTGGCAGCTGCCACGTCAATGTTCTTCGACTGGCGCTATCGATGCGCTGATAACGTCAAGAATGGCAGAGGGCCGCTACCCTCCCTGGCTGACGGCGATCGAAGAAATCGCCCGACCAAACCTGTCTTCTGCAGTCGTTTCAGAAGACAAAGCAGAACGCGCGATATTCCGCTTCGCGCTCTGCTTTGGCTTCTGGCCTCATATGAGTCCATTGGGCCGGAAACTCAAACCCCAGCATTGGTGCGGCTTTCCAAGCATTTTTGCCCCAAACACCGCATGGATACTGGTTCTACAACTTTCCATCTTTATCAGAAACTAACTCCCGCAACGGGAATTCCCGCGCGGGAGCAAGTTCTCTGAGCCACCAACCAGCAGGCGCGCGCCCGCCGGAATTACTTCAGTTCGACTTTGGCGCCAGCTTCTTCCAGCTTCTTCTTCATTGCGTCTGAATCTGCCTTGTTGGCGCCTTCCTTGACAGCCTTCGGCGCACCTTCCACCAAGGCCTTGGCTTCGGCCAGACCCAGACCGGTGATCTCGCGAACCGCCTTGATCACGTTGATCTTGTTGGCGCCGATTTCCATCAGCATCACGTTGAACTCGGTCTTTTCTTCCGCGGCCGGAGCAGCAGCGCCGCCAGCCGGACCGGCCACTGCCATTGCTGCAGCAGATACGCCAAACTTCTCTTCAATGGCTTTAACCAGATCGTTCAGATCCATCACGGACATGGAGTCCAGCGAAGCCAAAAATGCGTCTTTATCGAATGCCATGTTGAATTTCCTTTAAGTAGATTTGATTGTCGAATATCGCGACAGGCTTCAGGCCGCCTGCACTTCGGATTTTTTCTCGGCAACTGCAGCCAGCACGCGCGCCAACCCGGAAATGGGCGACTGCATCAGGCCCAGCAACTGCGCCAACAGCACTTCCTTGCTCGGGATGTTGGCGAGCGATTGCACCGCCGCCTTGTCCAGAACCTTGCCGTTGTAGGCGCCTGCCGTGATGACGAACTTCTCGTTGCCCTTGGCAAAGTCGTTGACGACCTTGGCTGCGGCAACCGCGTCTTCCGAAAAGCTGTACAGCAAGGGACCGACCATATGCGCCTCGGCAACTTCAAACGAAGTTCCTTTCACCGCACGGCGCGCCAGGGTGTTCTTGAGAACACGCATGTAAACACCTTGCGAGCGGGCAGCGCTGCGCAGTTTGGTCAAATCCGCCACCGACGTGCCCCGATATTCGGCGAGCACCATCGTCTGGGCCTTCGCGACCTTGGCCACGATTTCCGCGACGACTTCTTTCTTACCTTCCAGATTCAAACTCACGTTTGATCTCCTTTACGTTGATGAATGAACAGCACCATTTGCGCAGCACCGTTCACAATCACAGCGACCTTTGTGAGGAGACTCAAATCACGATTCAATTTCGAATCGCGAAGCAAATCCTGACTGGGGACCGCCATCTGCGTAGGTTTGGGTTCCGCCCGGACCATGATGCACCCGAGCATTGCCCGCATTAAGTTCTTCAACACCTACGGTCTTTGACAACCCCGCAGACGCGATCAGTTGCGTCTGCAGGCCCAAAGAACTGCCTGCGTGCCGGCTTTCACCGGCACGCAGGACTTGAATTTATTGCTGCTGCGAGCCTTGCGACGAGAAACCGGCAGTATCCAGACGGACGCCGACGCCCATGGTCGAAGACAGAGAAACCTTGCGCAGATAGATACCCTTGGACGACGCCGGCTTAGCTTTGTTCACTGCCGCCATCAAGGCCGACAGATTTTCGCTCAGCGCTTCAACCGGAAACGAGGCGCGGCCGATCGTGCACTGCACGATACCCGCCTTGTCGGCGCGATACTGCACCTGGCCAGCCTTGGCATTTTTCACCGCCAGCTCCACGTTCGGCGTAACCGTACCCACCTTTGGGTTCGGCATCAAACCGCGCGGACCGAGGATCTGGCCCAGTGTGCCGACGATGCGCATCGCGTCCGGAGTGGCGATCACCACGTCGAAATCCATGAAACCGCCTTTGACTTTTTCGGCGAGGTCTTCAAAACCGACGATATCGGCGCCGGCATCCTTTGCCTTCTTGGCATTGTCACCCTGGGCGAACACGGCAACGCGCACCGATTTGCCGGTGCCGCGCGGCAACACCACCGAGCCGCGCACGGCCTGGTCGGATTTTTTCGCGTCAATGCCGAGGTTGATGGCCACGTCGACGGATTCATCGAACTTGGCGGTCGCGGTCTTCTTGACCAGTTCCAGCGCCTCAGCAGTAGCGTATGCCTTGTTGCGGTCGACCAAACCGACAATCTTTTCCAGGCGTTTAGCGATCTTGGCCATTAACGTACCCCTTCCACATCGATGCCCATTGAACGGGCGCTGCCGGCAATGGTCCGCACCGCGGCATCCATATCGGCGGCGGTCAGATCCGGCATCTTCATTTTTGCGATTTCCTCAGCCTGGGCGCGCGTCAGCTTGCCGACCTTGTCGGTTTGCGGCACTTTGCTGCCCTTTTCGACCTTGGCGGCCTTCTTGATCAGGATCGACGCGGGCGGCGTCTTCATGATGAAGGTGAAGGATTTGTCCGCATAAGCGGTAATCACTACGGGAATCGGCAGACCCGGTTCCATTTTCTGCGTCTGCGCGTTGAACGCCTTGCAGAATTCCATGATGTTCAAACCGCGCTGACCCAGCGCGGGACCGATCGGCGGCGAGGGATTCGCCTTGCCGGCCGGCACTTGCAGCTTTACGTAGCCGACGACTTTCTTTGCCATGCTTTTCTCCTTGGGTGTTAGCGGGCAAGGATTCGGGACCGGTCGTTGAAATTGGCAATTGCCGCATTCAATCTCCGCTCTCCGCCTCGCCCTCCCCGTTCACGACCAGGAAACGCCTGATCTGCGTTAAACCATGCACCTTGCAGTGCACGGTGCAAAAAACTACTGCTTCTCGACTTGCCCGAAATCCAGTTCCACCGGAGTCGGGCGACCAAAAATCAGCACCGATACGCGGATCTTCGATTTGTCGTAATTCACTTCTTCCACCGAGCCGTTGAAATCGGTAAACGGGCCGTCCTTGACGCGCACGTTCTCACCAATCTCAAACAACACCTTCGGCTTCGGTTTTTCGACGCCTTCCTTCACCTGGTTCAGGATGGCATCCACTTCCTTTTGTGAAATCGGCGTCGGCTTGTTGCCCACCCCGCCGACAAACCCGGTCACTTTCGGCGTCGACTTGACCAGGTGCCAGGTTTCGTCGGTCATATCCATTTGCACCAGGATGTAGCCCGGGAAAAAACGGCGCTCGGACAAGGCTTTCGCCCCACCCTTCATTTCCACCACTTCTTCGGTCGGTACCAGCACTTCACCGAATTTGTCGGCCATTCCCGAGCGGCGGATGCGTTCGACCAGCGCCGCCTGAATGCTCTTTTCCTGGCCGGAATAAGCGTGAACCACGTACCAACGCATCGTCATTTACGCACCGTTACCGATAAATTTGGTCAGCATGAAGGTCAAACTCCAGTCCACCGACCACAGGAAAATCGCCATCACCAGCACGAACGCGAAAATGATGCCCGTCGACTGCATGGTCTCCTTGCGCGAAGGCCAGACCACTTTCTTGGCTTCGTCCACGGACTCCCTGGCATACAGGCCAAATTCCTTGCCCGGCGCGCTGAAATAGCCCACCAGGCCGGCAACCAGAAACAGCCCAAGCATCGCACCGACGCGCGCAATCATCGGCTTGTCGGCCAATACATAAAACGCGACAAGCCCCCCGATAAGGATCAGCACCGCCACAACGATTTGTATTTTGTCTTTCATCCGAATCTACTTTGCGGCGACGTGGCCCCTGCAACAATCTGCAGAAGGAGCCACGCAACCTGATATCGCTACCGTGATGTTTCGCTGATGCTTCTGTCGTCTGGCAGGCCAGGAGGGCCTCGAACCCCCAACCTACGGTTTTGGAGACCGTCACTCTGCCAATTGAGCTACTGGCCTAATTCCTTACTTGATGATTTTCGACACCACGCCGGCGCCGACCGTACGGCCACCCTCGCGGATCGCAAAACGCAGCCCGTCTTCCATCGCGATCGGCGCAATCAGCTGCACCACGATCTTGACGTTGTCGCCAGGCATCACCATCTC
>DASWEZ010000206.1:0-2320 GCA_036394495.1 Burkholderiales bacterium | reverse complement strand
GAATAGAACTGGAACGTGCCCCTGCCATCCTCCTTGGCGCGATACATCGCGATGTCCGCGTTTTTCAGCAGCGATTGGGCATCGCGTCCGTCCGTCGGATACGTGCTGATGCCGATGCTCGCCGCGGGGCGATATTGCCGTCCGGCGAGGATCATCGGCTTGGACAGGGTTTCCAGGATCTTGCGGGCGACCGTGCTGGCCTGGTCTTCCGCGGTCAGCCCTTCGGTCAGCACCGCGAATTCATCGCCGCCGAAGCGCGCGACCACATCGATCTTGCGGACACAGGCAGTCAGCCGCTCCGCCACCGCGCGCAACACCTCGTCGCCCGCATCGTGGCCAAGGCTGTCGTTGATGTTCTTGAACCGGTCGAGGTCGAAGAACAGGATCGACAGCATCTTGCCGCTGCGCTCGGCGCGCTGCAGCGCCTTGTTCAATGCCTGCCGGAACAGGCTGCGGTTCGGCAACTCGGTCAGCTCGTCGTGGTCGGCGAGGAAACGGGTGCGCTCCTCCTGTTCCTTGCGCTCGGTGACGTCCTGCAGCACACCAGTCATCCTGCGCGCGGAACCGTCTTGGGCGCGCGCTACATGGCCCCGTGCAAACACATGCGTGATCTTCTGGTCGGCGCGCACCAGCCGGAATTCGTCGCTCCACTGGTTCGAAGCGGACTTGATGGTACTGAGGAGCAGTTCCTGCACGCGCGCCCGGTCATCCGGATGGACGTGCTCGAACCAGGATGCCATGTTGAACCCGGGCTCGTCCGCGCCGCGCCCGAGTACCTTCCCATAGTTATCGCTGCGCCACAGCTCGTCGTTGGTGAGGTCCCAGTCGAGCACGGCATCGTTGGTCGCCTTCGAGGCAAAGCCGAACCGTTCGAGATCCCGCCACATCGCCTCATGCGTATGCTTGCGGCGGGTGACGTCCCTGGCGATGACGACGCGTGTCTGCTGCCGCGCAAACTGAATGCGGAAGGAAACCATCTCGGCCTCGATCGCCACGCCGTCCTTGCGCCTTTGCCGCCATGTTCCGATTTCGCCCGAAGTCGGCCCGAGGTTCGTCAGCGTCTCGGCCAGGCGCTCGGCATCCTCCGTCAGCCCGAGGTCGAGGAGCGTCATCTTCAGCAGTTCTTCTCGCGCATATCCGTACTCACGCGCCGCCGCCTCGTTGATTTCGAGAAAGCGCCACTTGCGCGTATCGCAGATGAAGGTCGACACCGGGCTGCTCTGGAACAGGGTCTGGTATTGCTCCTCCGCGAGCCTGGAGACTTCGACATTGGATACCGGGGGATTTGCCGGCTTGCGCTGTTCGGCGGCGCGGGATCTGCGAAGGACGAGGCTGACGATCACTCCGGCGAACAGTGCACCAAGCATAGCTGCCAGCGCTGCGCCGGCGGGGTTTTCAGCGAGCAGGGAATGAAGTATTTCCGGAACCGCCCGGAAAAAACCCGGCACACCCTCCAGAATCGAATCGATTTCCTGCGGCAACGCCACTGCTTTTGACTCCCGAAATGAGCTCGGCTCGGGTTCGTAATTTACCCTATAAACTGCCATTCCGATGGTCTAAATCGCTGCTGCCGGACGGTGCGGCTTCAGACAAGGCGCCGCCGTCTCCGCGAGGACCGGATTGAACCTTTTTCGCGGATTGGCAAACTAACCGTTACACCTTACCAGGATTACCCCCTCGTCATCATGCTCGTAAAATTCGATAGCGAAGCAGGCAGTTTCACCATGAACGGCGACATCGCTGTGCAACTCCTCAAGGCGATGGGCCACAGCGGCACCGTGCCGAGCGCGATTCTGCCCAGGGACATCCCCGCTGCGCTCGCACGTCTCAAGGCCGCCGTGGATGCAAGTCCAAAGGCCGCACCGGGCAGCGATGACAAGGACCGCAAGGAAGTACAGGTATCGTTGCGCCAGCGGGCTTTCCCGCTGATCGACCTGCTGGCCCGCGCCGCCGAGAAGGGCGCGGAAGTGATGTGGAAGTAGCCGTGACGATCGTCACGCGCGACGGGAAAGGCAGTGCTGGGTACTGAGTGCTGGGTGCTGCGAGAGAAGCCTTGGGGTGCCTCCCGCTTGCGCTTCGCTGTGATACCAGAGGTACTCAGCAGTAGGCCTGGCTTTTTCCCCAGCACTCAGCACGCAGCACGCAGTACTTTTTCCTCGTCACGCCGTCACGACCGTCACGCGCGACGGGAAAGGCAGTGCTGGGTACTGAGTGCTGGGTGCTGCGGGAGAAGCCTTGGGGTGCCTCCCGCTTGCGCTTCGCTGTGATACCAGAGGTACTCAGCAATAGGCCTGGCTTTTTCCCAGCACTCAGCACGCAG
>DASWEZ010000205.1:0-6954 GCA_036394495.1 Burkholderiales bacterium | reverse complement strand
AACCTTGCGGTCCTGTTCGTCCTCAACATCACGATGAGGCTGCTCGGCGTCGATCGCATGCTGGCGCAATCCGGCGGCGGCCTCAATCTGGGCGCGTTGCTGGTGTTTGCCGGTGTCATAGGGTTCGGCGGCGCGCTGGTTTCGCTGGCGATTTCGAAGTGGTCGGCCAAATTCATGACGGGCGCGAAGGTCATCGATGCTCCGCGGACGGAAGCCGAGCACTGGCTGGTCGAGACGGTGCGCAGGCAGGCGCAACAGGCCAATATCGGCATGCCCGAGGTCGCCATTTATGACGCGCCGGATGTGAACGCCTTCGCTACGGGCATGAACAGGAACAACGCCCTGGTCGCCGTGAGCAGCGGCCTGCTGAACGGCATGACCCGGGACGAAGCGGAGGCGGTGCTTGGCCACGAGATCACCCACGTTGCCAACGGCGACATGGTGACGCTGGCGCTGATCCAGGGCGTAGTGAACACGTTCGTGATTTTCCTGTCGCGCATCATCGGCAACCTGGTGGACAAGGTCGTGTTCAAGACCGAACGCGGCAATGGCCCGGCTTTCTGGATCACGTCGATCATTGCCGAACTGGTGCTGGGCGTCCTCGCCAGCATCATCGTGATGTGGTTCAGCCGCCAGCGCGAGTTCCGCGCGGATGCGGGCGGTGCCTCGCTGGCCGGGCGTGAAAAAATGATCGCCGCCCTGCAGCGGCTGAAACAGGCCCACGAAGCGCCGCAACTGCCTGCGCAGATGCGTGCCTTCGGCATCTCCGGCGGACAGACCGGAGGACTTGTCCGGTTGTTCATGTCGCACCCGCCGCTCGACGAACGCATCGAGGCGTTGCGCGCCGGTCGCTGAGCAGCAAGCCTGATAAAAAACGCCCGCGCAAGCGGGCGTTTTGTTATTGACTTGCCGCTCAGAGCGTGCGTACGGCTACAGACAGCGTCTGTTGCGCATCCCGCTCCAGCGTTACCACTTTCGGCTGTGTGCCCGCCAGCGCTGCTAGCAGCGGCAATGCGCGTGCGCATGGATTGACGGTGCGAAGGCGCTCCAATGCTGCATTTCCCATGCGCGATATTTCCCTTGCTTGCGCATCCATCGCGACTTCGAGTTCGGCGAAGGCGCGGCCGGTGCGAGCCCGGGTAAGCAGCAACGCGACACCGAACGGTTCGGCCACCCAGCGAATACCCCGCAGCGGCTCCGGATAGGGTGTGTCGTACGCAATCAGCAGGACTTCCTGGCGGTCGACTTGCAGTTGCGCGGTCGCTTCCAGCAAGCCGATGGCAAAGCTCCAGTCGAATCCGCACAGGCTGGTCGAGGGATGATGCGAATGAGTGGCAATTCCCCAGTAACCGGACGGCGCGTTATGCACCGAATTGTGGAAGCGCGTAGGCGAAACCTGCCGGTCTGTTCCGGCGAGCGTCAGGCATATGTCGTTGATGACGTCCCCGTCATTGCCGGAAGAAATGAACACCGTTGCCACGGAATCGGCCGGCCTGCCGGCGGACGTGAGGGCCTCGTGCCCGACTGCCAGGGCAAACTTGACCGTCGATCCGGTGCGCCGGCGTTCCACCGCCGGCAACAAGTCTGCGACGGGAGGCGCGAGCGGCGCGGGTTCGTAGGGTTTTTCGCCTGCAAGTACTGCACGCGCCGCGGCCCAACCCACGAGACCCGGCGCCAGGACGGCGGCGCCTTCAACGAACAGCTTCATGCCCGCACCCGCCCGAGCAACAGGCTGCAGTTGGTGCCGCCGAAACCGAACGCGTTGCTCATTGCTACATCGACCGGCTGGCTGCGGTTGTCGAGCAGGTAACGAAGTCCCACGGTTGGATCGAGCGTACGCGTGTTCACGCTACCCGGCATGAAGCCGCGTTCGATCGCCAGCGCACAGACGACGGCTTCGATGGCGCCGCACGCACCCAGCGTGTGGCCGGTCCAGCCTTTGGTCGAACTGCACGGCGTGGCGTTGCCGAACACGGCGCATACCGCCTTGTCCTCGGTCGCATCGTTGCTGCGCGTGCCGGTGCCGTGCAGATTGACGTAGTCGACCGCACTCGGCGCAAGTCCCGCGCTCGTCAATGCCTGCTCCATGGCCATGCGCGCGCCGAGTCCTTCGGGATGCGGTGTGGACATATGGTATGCATCGCTGCTCTCGCCGATGCCGAGCAGCGCGATCGAATCCGCTGCCGCGCCGTCCGCCTTTTTCTCCAGCAATACCATGCCCGCGCCTTCGCCGATGGAAATGCCATCGCGATCGGCGTCGAACGGGCGGCATCCGACCGGGGAGAGCAGGCCGAGCGAGCCGAAGCCGTACAGCGTGGTGAGGCAAAGGCTGTCCACGCCGCCAACCACCGCCGCATCGCACAGGCCGGCCGCGATCATGCGCGCGGCATTGCCGAATGCCTTGGCGCTCGACGAACACGCAGTGGATATCGCCATCGACGGTCCGGTCAGACCGAGGTACGACTGTACGAACCAGGCTACGGAGTAGGTGTTGTGGGTGGTCGGATAGCGAAAGTCCGCGGGCAGCGCCCCGGCTGCATCGCGCCTGCGATAGGCGAGTTCCGTCTCGTGTATTCCCGACGTGCTGGTGCCCATGAATACGCCGATGCGGGCGGACCCGTATTTCTCCCGCGCCGTCATCACCGCCTGGTCGAATCCATCCTGCTGCAGACACAACTGCGCGACGCGGTTGTTGCGGCAGTCGAAGTCGGCAAGATCGGCACGTACCGGCGCGAGCAGGGGATCGGCTATCTGGCCGACGAAGGTGTCGAGCTTGACTGTCTCGAATGTACAGAAGGCGAGCCCGGAACGCATTTCGTGCAAGGCCTGCACGGTGGGGCCAAGGCCGATTCCGGCGCTGCTGGCAAGAGCGTAGCGATTGAGAAAAAGCGGTTGCAACCGATGATTTCCTGTGCGATTCGAAGCCGGCAAATGCGATACCCCGGCGCGGCGGTCCGCGCTGCCGAGGTTACGTGGCGCAAGACATCGGCGTCAACCGGGATTTGGCCCCCTAATGTGCGCCAGCGTACAAAGCGCATCGATGGGAGAGGTTATAATCTTGGCGGCCGGAAACTCCGGCCGATATCACGGGACTAATGGAAGCAATGAATACAGTCGAATCCACAACTGCCCAGGAACGGGAGCTGGCGGAGCTGATCGTCGGGGCGCTTAATCTGGAAATTCCGGCGGTCGAAATCGAGCCGGCGGCGCCGCTGTATCGGGAGGGCCTCGGACTGGACTCGATCGACATTCTCGAGATCGCACTTGCGGTATCCAAGAAATACGGCTTTCAGTTGCGCTCCGATGACAGCGACAACGTCAAGACCTTCAGTTCGCTGCGCAATCTGAATGAGCATGTCCAGCAAAATCGAACCCGTTAGCAATCCCTTCCAGACCGGTTGGACCAGGACTGATTGGACCAAGGCGGCGCTCCTGGCCGCGGGAGTGATCGCCTATCAGGTGATGGTCTACAGCATGATCATCGGTGAGCCAGATGGCGGACTCGGCGAAGGGCTCATGGTCGCACCGCTGCTGCTGGTGGCGGGATGCGTGCTCGGCCGCACCCGGCGCGGGCGAATACTGTTGGCAGCCTTAGCTGCATTCGGCGTCGTCGGTTTTCTGGCGTGGCGCGCTCTTGGCGCGAGTCCGGCGCTGTTCTATCCGGTTCCCTATCTTTGCGTCTACCTCATCTTGCTGTGGCTGTTCGGACGTACGTTGCAGGCGGGGCGTCAACCGCTGGTCACCCGGCTTGCGACCCATGTTCATGGCGAACTGCCCGCGGATCTCGTCCGCTATACGCGCCAGGTGACCTGGGCATGGTGTGTTTTCTTCGCCGCCATGGCCATGACATCGACGCTGCTGTTCCTGCTTGAACCGCTGCCGGTCTGGTCGGTGTTCAACAACCTGTTGAACCTGCCGCTGGTGGTGGCGATGTATCTCGGCGAATATGCGTGGAGGCTCTGGCGTTTTCCGAACTACTCCCACGCCTCGATCGCCACCGTATTTCGCGCCTTTCGCAATTTCGATTTCAACCGGCCAACGGCTGGCCGTTGACCGTATGGCGCAAGTCGCGGCCATCAGCCATGCCGATGCGGCCGACGCGGTTGCGTACCGTGGCGCCCAGCCGGTCAGCGTGGCGCATTTCCTCGCGGACGTGGAGCGGGTTGCGGCACAACTGCCCGGGCGCGCCCATCTGGTCAATTTTTGTGTCGACCGTTACCGCTTCGCCGTCGGATTGATCGCCGCGATGGTGCGCGGGCAGGTGACCCTGCTGCCGCCGAACCAGACGCCGGAAATGCTTCGGCAATTGCAACGCGACTACCGCGATCTGTATGCGCTGAGCGATTCGGCGCAGGTGCCCGGCGTAGTCGAGCATATGATCTATCCGCAAGCCGCGGAAGGATCTGCCCATCGTTCGTCGACCGGAAAATTTCCGTTGCCGGCTTTTGCCGAAGAACAGGTCGCGGCAATCGTGTTTACCTCCGGCTCCACGGGACTGCCCAGCGCGCATCGCAAGACCTGGGGCGCCCTTGCACGCGGCGCCGCCGCCGAAGCCGAGCGCTTCAATTTGCACGTCGACAGCCAGGCGACGGTGGTCGGCACGGTGCCGCCGCAGCACATGTACGGCCTGGAATCCACGGTGTTGATGGCCCTGCGCGGCGGGCTCGCGTTGTATGCCGGCCGGCCTTTCTATCCGGCGGACGTCGCTGCGGCGCTGGCGGAAATTCCGGGCGACCGCGTATTGGTGACCACACCCGTGCATTTGCGGGCGCTGCTGAACGAAGACATCGCGTTGCCGCAGTTGCGGCTGATCGTTTGCGCCACCGCGCCGTTGTCGCCGGAAATGGCCGCGCGTGCGGAAGTGCGCTACCGCGCACCGCTGCACGAGGTTTACGGTTTCACTGAAGCGGGCATGGTGGCGACCCGCCGTACCGTACAGGGCCCGTCATGGCATTGCCTGCGCAATTTACGGTTGCGCCGCGACGGCGATACCGTGACGGTCGCGGGCGGCCATGTCGAAAACGAAGTCCCGTTCACCGATGTGGTCGAACCCGACGGCAACGACCGCTTTATTTTGCATGGACGCAATACCGACCTGGTCAACATTGCCGGCAAGCGCACGTCGCTCGGTTATCTCAACCATCAACTGAACAGCATCGACGGCGTCCATGACGGCGTATTCTTCATGCCGGACGAGACCAGCGAAGGGGTCACCCGTCTGACGGCTTTCGTGGTGGCGCCGGGGGTTGCGCGAGATGTCCTGGTCGCGGCGCTGCGCGCCCGGATCGACGCCGTGTTCCTGCCGCGGCCGCTATACTTCGTCGATGCGCTTCCGCGCAACGACACCGGCAAGCTGCCACGCGAAATTCTGCTTCGGTTCGCGCAAACACGCTCGGCCCGGATCAAACGGGAGGACGGCATTTGACGCAAGCCTGGCTGGAACAGCGTGAACGCTCCAACGACCCCGCGCTGCGGTTTCTGGTCCGGATGTCGCTGGCCCTCGGCCGGCCGGCGGGGCGCTTGCTGCTTTATCCGGTCTGCCTCTATTTCCTGCTGTTTTCGGTCAAGAGCCGGGCCGCGTCCCGGCAATATCTGAACCGGGTGCTCGATCGTCCGCCGCGTTTAGCCGATCTTTTCCGCCATTACTACAGCTTTGCCACGGTCGCGCTCGATCGCATGTTTCTGCTGCGCAATCGCTTCGCGCAATTCGACGTCCGGGTGCATGGCAAGGACATCCTCGAAGAGGCAAAGGCACGTGGCGAGCCCTGTTTCCTGCTGGGGGCCCATTTCGGCAGCTTCGAAGCACTCCATGTTTACGGTAAGGAGCACAACATCAACGTCACCATGATGATGTTCGAGCACGGGAGCCGGAACATGAATGCGCTCGCCCGGGCGCTCAACCCGGAACTGGACCGGTCGGTGATCGGCATGGGTTCGCTCGATTCGATGATCAAGGTGCAGGAGCGGCTCGAACGCGGCGACTGGGTCGGCATGCTCGGCGACCGCAGGCTCTACGATTCCGGCGCGGTCAGCGTGCCCTTCCTCGGCGAGCCGGCCGCGTTGCCCACCGCGCCCTTCCGGATTGCCGCCCTGATCGGGCGGCCGGTGGTTCTGATGGTGGCCCTCCATCGCGGCAGCAATCGCTACGACTTGCATTTCGAGCGCCTGGTGGAAATGCCGAAACTCGAGCGCGGTGCGCGAGACGCCATGATCCAGGAATGGGCGGCACGATATGCGCAGCGCCTCGAGCACTATTGCCGGCTGGCGCCTTACAACTGGTTCAACTTTTATGATTTCTGGGCGGATGAAAAAGCGCGCATGTAGCCGTGGCATTGCGGCCTTGTTCGTGCTGCTGGTCGCGGGGTCCGCTTCTCCGGCGCGGGCGGCGGAAACGGCCGTCCGATGGGGCGTCGAGAGTCTGATGCAGCAGTTGTCGGAAATAAAACAGTCGAAGGCGCGCTTCGTCGAGCGAAAATACCTGAAGGTCCTGAAGGCGCCGCTGGAGCTTTCCGGCACGCTGACCTATAGCAAGCCCGGGCATCTGGAAAAGCGTACGCTCAAACCAAAACCGGAAACGCTGACGGTGACGGATGACCAGCTCATATTGGAGAATCCGGCGCGCAACGAGCGCCGCGTGCTGAAGCTGCAGGACTATCCGGTGCTGTGGGGCTTCGTCGAAAGCATCCGCGCCACGCTCGGCGGCGACATCAAGGCGCTGGAGCGCTTCTATCGCGTCGAACTCGAGGGTGCTCCCGCGAAGTGGCAGCTCTATCTCACGCCGCGCGACCGCAAGATGAACGAGGTCATCAGCCTGATCCGCATCGACGGCAGCCGGGCGCGCATCGACACCATCGAAGTCCAGGAAGCGCGCGGCGATCGTTCGGTCATGAAAATCTACGAGGACGTGCCGTGAAATCGCCGGCGCGCTTGCGCGTCGGCATCTGGCTCGGATTT
>DASWEZ010000204.1:0-10144 GCA_036394495.1 Burkholderiales bacterium | reverse complement strand
GATTCGCCAGAACGGCAACCATCCGCTGCTCGACGCCGTATGACCCGGCCGTGCGCAGAAAGAACCAGGTCGCCTATTACGAACATGTGGCGCAGGGAGAACAGCCGACGATCGCCGTAATCCAGGACATCGACAGCCAGCCGGGGCTCGGCGCGTTCTGGGGAGAGGTCAATACCCATGTCCATTGGGGACTCGGCTGCGTGGGCACACTGACGAACGGATCGATGCGCGATCTCGATGCAATGCAGCCGAAGTTCCAGTGCTTCGCCGCGACGCTGTCGCCGAGTCATGCCTGGGTGCAAGTCGTCGAGATCGGCAAACCGGTCGAAGTGCTCGGCATGGCAGTGACCGACGGCGACATCGTGCATGCGGACCGGCACGGTGCGATCATCATTCCGCGCGACGTGCTGGACAAGCTGCCGGCGGCGATCGACCTGATGGCGCGCAAGGAGAAGGTCATTCTCGACGCCGCGCGCAAGCCCGGATTCGGCATCGCCGCACTGAAGGAAGCCCTCGCCGCCTCAGATCAGATCAAGGCCTAGAGCTTACTTCTTACCACGCGCCGCAAGCGGCACAAGTGTTCCCTTGAGGCACGAAGATCACGAAGGTTCACGAAGAAGAACAAGCTACGAAGAGAATCTGTCTGCGCTGGAATTTCGGCCACACTCTGCCGCGGATGCTCATCACTGACGGTTGTTACTTTCCGTTTCCTTTTGCACTTCGTCGTGCCACTTCGTGTCCTTCGTGCCTCAAGGGAACACTTGTGCCGCTTGCGGCGCGTGGCGAGATTGAGCGCGCTAGGTAGGTACTAACAGTATTATTGCAGGAATTTTCCCTTGACGTCGTCGCGCGAGAGCATCTTGATCGGCACCGCCTTCGCGCGCCAGATCTGTTCTGCGTATTCACGGATGGTACGGTCGGAAGAGAATTTTCCGGAGCGGGCGGTGTTCAGGATGGACATCTTCGACCAGCGCTCGCGGTCGGCGTAAGCGAGTCCGGCTTCGTGCTGGCAGTCCACGTAGGAACGGAAATCCGCGAGCACGAGATAGGGATCGTGCAGCAATAGATTGTCGACCAGCGGACGAAACAGTTCGACGTCGCCGCGGGAGAAGAATCCCGTGCGGATCAGGTCGATGACTTCGCGAAGTTCCGCATCGGCCTCATAGCGCTCCACCGGCCGGTAGCCGCCGGCCCAGACTTGCGCGACCTCGGGCGTGGTCAGCCCGAACAGGAAGAAGTTCTCCGCGCCCACTTCGTCGCGTATCTCGATGTTGGCGCCATCCAGCGTGCCGATGGTCAGCGCGCCGTTCATCTGGAATTTCATGTTGCCGGTGCCGGATGCTTCCTTGCCGGCCGTCGAAATCTGCTCCGACAAGTCCGCCGCCGGATAGACGCGCTGGCCGCTGCTGACGTTGAAGTTCGGCAGGAACACCACGCGCATGTGGTCGCGTACCGCCGGGTCCCGGTTCAGCACCTCTCCCACCGCGTTGATCAGCCGGATGATCAGCTTGGCCATGAAATAACCCGGCGCCGCCTTGCCGCCGAACACGAAGGTGCGCGGCGGTTCGTCGCCGGCACGTCCGGTCTTGAACCTCAGGTAGTGCGCAATGACGTTCAGGACATTCAGGTGCTGGCGCTTGTATTCGTGGATGCGCTTGACCTGCACGTCGAACATCGACTCTGGATCGATCACGATGCCGGTCTTGCCCTGCACCAGTGCGGCAAACTGGCGTTTGTTGTCGTGTTTGATGTCCCGCCACGATGCACGAAACGCGCCGTCCCCCACGAGGCGCTCGAGCTTGCGCAGCTCGTCGAGATCCTTCACCCAGCCCTCGCCGATCGCGTCTGTGATCAGTTGCGCGAGCTTCGGATTGGACAGCGCCACCCAGCGGCGCGGCGTGACGCCGTTGGTCTTGTTGCTGAACTTCTCCGGCCACAGCGCATGGAAATCGGCCAGCACATCCTGCTTCAGCAGCTCGGAGTGCAGGTCGGCGACGCCATTGATCGCGTGGCTGCCCACGCAGGCGAGATGGGCCATGCGCACATAGCGCTCGCCGTTTTCGTCGATCAGGGACATGCGCGCGATGCGCGCGTCATCGCCGAAGAAGCGGATGCGGGCTTCGTCGAGGAAGCGCGCGTTGATCTCAAAGATGATCTCGAGATGCCGCGGCAGCAGCTTGCCGAACAATCCCAGCGGCCAGCGTTCCAGCGCTTCCGGCAGCAGGGTATGGTTGGTATAGGCGAAGGTCTTGCGGGTCACGTCCCAGGCCTCGTCCCATTCCATGCCGTTCTCGTCCACCAGCAGGCGCATGAGTTCCGCGACCGCGATCGCCGGATGGGTGTCGTTCAACTGCACCGCGAATTTTTCGTGAAACCGCTGCAGCGGCATTTTCTGCCCGCGCATGATGCGCAGCATGTCCTGCAGCGAGCAGGAGACGAAGAAATACTGCTGTTCGAGCCGCAACTCCTTGCCCTTGACCGCTTCGTCGTTCGGATAGAGCACTTTCGTGATGTTTTCCGAGACGATCTTGCGGTCGACGGCGCCATAGTAGTCGCCGCGATTGAACACGGCGAAATCGAAGGATTCGGGCGCTTCGGCTCGCCACAACCGCAACGTGTTGGCGGTGTTGGTGTGATAACCGAGGATGGGCGTGTCGTAAGGAATGCCGATCACGGTCTGCGCCGGCAGCCAGCGCGAACGGAAGCGTCCCTGTTCGTCGGCGTACGACTCGGTGCGTCCGCCAAGCCTGACTTCCACGGCCCACTCCGGCCGCGGAATGTCCCACGGCGTACCGAAGCGCAGCCACTTGTCGGTTTTTTCCACCTGGCAGCCGTCGACGATTTCCTGCTCGAAGATGCCGAACTCGTAGCGGATGCCGTAGCCCATCGCCGGAATCTCGAGCGTGGCCATCGAATCGAGGAAGCATGCCGCCAGCCGGCCGAGGCCGCCATTGCCCAGTCCGGGCTCTTCTTCCTGCTGCAGTAATTCGTCGAGGTCCAGTCCCAGTTCGGCGACCGCCTGTTCCACCTGGCCGTAGATGCCGAGGTTGACGAGGTTGTTGCCCAGGTGCGGGCCCATCAGGAATTCGGCGGAGAGATAGGCGACGGTGCGCGATTGCTGCCGTGTATAGGCTTCCGCCGTGCTGACCCAGCGGTGCAGCAGTTGATCGCGCACCATGTAGGCGAGCGCCATGTAGTAATCACGCCTGGTGGCGAGCGCGGGGAATTTGCCCTGCATGTAGAACAGGCTGTCGAGGAATTCCCGTTTCAGCGTTTCCTTTGCCGGTACGGACCGCTCTTCCGCGACTGCAACTGCTGCCCCTATTTTCGTGACGCCGGCTTTCATTTTTTTCTCCTCTGAGGCGTTGTCTGCCGCAAAAAGCATGCGCGGGCATTGCCGCGGCGCACCGGTTTTAAAAGATTGACGGTCACGGCGAGACCCGCGCCGGCAGCGGGTTTGCGGGAAGGCGCCGGAATCGGCCGGTCGAGCCGGGCCGGACACATGCACCGTGAGCGCACAACGCGCCGGACCGACGCACGGGTACGGTGCATTGCCGCGCGGACCCATTCAACAGGGGCGCTGGACGGTGTATGGTTGCCGGCCACCTCAATCGGAACGGGAATCCCATGAACATGGCCGATGCGTTGATTGCGTTCGACAGCGAAGATGACCCACTCCAACAGCGGAATTTCCGCCCCGACCGCCGCGATTTCCTGCGTGCGTCGGCGGCGATAGGGGTCGGCGGTTTCGTCGGTTCTTTGTCCGACGTCGTCGGCGCCGCCGAGCCGTCGAAGCCGGGCGAGGGTGAATTCGAACTGGGCGACATGATTCTGCAATCCGGCGAAACGCTGCGCGAGGCGAAAATCGGCTACAAAACGCATGGCCGGCTCGCCGCCGACAAAAGCAACGTCATTCTCTACCCCACTCCGTATTCGGCGCAGCACGGCGACATCGAATGGCTGATCGGGCCGGGCAAGGCGCTGGATCCAGAAAAATATTTCATCGTGGTGCTCGATCAGCTCGGCAACGGCGTGTCGTCTTCGCCAAGCAATGCGGCGGCACCGCAGGATCGTTGGCGCTTTCCGGCCGTCACCAACCTGGACAACGTGGCGGCGCAGTTCCGGCTGGTCACGGAAAAATTCGGCATCGACAAGATCGCGCTGGTGGTGGGCTGGTCCATGGGCGCGCAACAGACCTTTCAGTGGGCCGTGAGCCATCCCGACAAGGTCGAACGCATTGCGCCCTCTTGCGGGACAGCAAAGACAACGCCGCACAACGCGGTTTTCCTGGAAGGCCTGCGCGCAACGCTGACGCTCGATGCCGCATGGAACGGCGGCGACTACGCAAGCCAGCCGGTTGCGGGCATCCGGGCATTTGCACGTGTCTACGCGGGTTGGGGATTTTCGCAACCGTTCTATAAACGCGAACTCTATCGGCAGATGGGCTTCAACTCGCTGGAGGAATTCCTTGCGGGCTTCTGGGAAAAGCGCTTCCTGCGCCGCGATGCGAACAACCTGCTGTCCATGTTGCGAACCTGGCAACTCAACGACGTGGGTGCAACGCCGGGATTCGACGGCAGCCTGGAGCGGGCACTCGGCTCGATCAGGGCGAAGGCAACGGTGATGGTGGGCCAGACCGATCTGTACTTCCCGCCGGACGACGTCGAAGCGGAAGCAGCAATGATCCCTGGCGCCCGCTATCGGGTCATTCGGTCGGTGTGGGGACACCAGGCCGGCAACGGCCTGAATCCTGAGGATGCGCAGTTCGTCGATGCCGAGATCAAGAAACTGCTGGCGTCGTAATTCAAGAGAAACAAGTATCTCAACCCAGCACTGGACAGGATGAACGGGATGGACGGGATGAAATGCGGAACACCGCCGACCGAATCGGTATGAACGAGGCAACCAATCGTCGGACTCAGGCTTTCATCCTGTCCATCCTGTTAATCCTGTCTTGCTCTTTGCTTTACAACATTTATCACTTTGCAAACAGCATGGCCGGATTCTCGAAGGACTTGAACTCGATCGCGTTGCCGCAAGGATCGCGAAAAAACATGGTCGCCTGCTCCCCCGGCTGACCTTTGAAGCGAATGTGCGGCGCGATGACGAAATCGATTTCAGCCGCCTTCAGCTTGTCCGCGAGCTTCTGCCACTGGTCCATCGGCAACACCACGCCGAAGTGACGCACCGGCACGTTGTCGCCATCGACGAGGTTCGTTTCGAAATGGCCGGAGTCCGGCGAAAGATGCGCGACGATCTGGTGGCCATGGAAATCGAAGTCGACCCACTCCGGCGACGAGCGCCCTTCGGGACAGCCCAGCAGGCCGCCGTAAAAGGCGCGCGCCTCTTCCAGGCTGGTAACAGGAAAGGCGAGATGGAATGGCATGACCGGCATGATGTTGCTCCGCAATGAATCCAGGACGCAGTTTACACGCAGAACTACGCCGCGAAATCCGCCCGCCGGCATCCGGTACGCAGCCCGGAGGGGCCGGCCAATCGGTATTCGATTCGTAACCAGAATGACGTATGCTATGACGTGCGGGTAGCAGCGCCACGAGAAACACCCTGATGGCGCGCGACTGCACGTAAATCCAGGGAAAACGCAGGGCTTCAGATCTTCAATCAACTATTCGAGGAGGAAGTACTGTCATGGCTGGATCAAAATCAATAATCAGGAAAACCGTCGCCGCGCTGGTCGTTTGCGGTTTCGCCCATATTGCCTGCGCGGAAGAGTTCGAAGCGCCGCTTACGGCTTGCCTTTCCAACGGAACCGCCATCGGCGGCGTCAATTCCTGCGGCAAGATCTGGAAGCTGAAATCCGGCAAGGCCGAGCTGAAGAAAGGCGGCAAACTGGAAGTCGAAGTAAAGGGGCTGGTGCTCAACGATGCCTCCGTCGGCCAGTACAACGGCAGTCCCGACGGCGTGGACGCGGTTGCCGCCGCGGTCATCTGCCACGGTCCGTCCGGCGCCACGGTCGCCGCGCAACTCGATCCGGTGCCGCTGAGCAAGGAAGGCAACGCCAAGGCGCAGGGCAAGGTATCGCTGCCCAACGGTTGCGTCGGACCGGTGATCGTGCTGCGCGAACGCTATGAGGGCAAGATCGGCGGCTGGCTCGCCGGCACGGGAATGTAAACGGCACGTAGTGTTTTCAATTCCAACGGGCCGATCCTGGGATCGGCCTTTTTTTGGTTTTACCTGGTATTAATGTCCGGCTTGCCATGGACGGGGCATATCCGCTTAGAATTGCGCCGGGTCGCATTGCAAAACAATCCGGGCTCCGAACCCCATGCCCTGCCGCTTTCTTGCCGCCGTGCTGCTCTCGTATTTCCTGGCGATCCCGGTCCAGGCTGCGATAACCCTCGACCCCAGCCGGCAAAAGGTCGAACTCGCCGGCAAGCTGGAGGTTCTCGAAGATCCTTCCCACAAGCTAAGCCGCGAAGAGGTGGCCTCCCCCGCAGCGGCATTCCGCTTCCACGAAACCGGACTGGCGACCGACCTGAATCTCGGCTATTCGTCTTCGGCCTGGTGGCTGCGCTTCTCGGTCCAGCCGGCACAGGATGCCCCCAGGCAATGGCTGCTGGAAATCGCCTACCCGTCGCTGGACAGCGTTGAAGTGTTCGCGCCGGACGCGTCCGGCGCCTACATCCGCAGCGAAGCCGGGGACCATGAGCGCTTCGGCGCCCGCCCGTTCCCGCATCGCAATCTGGTATTTCCCCTGTCGTTCGCGCCGGGACAGACGCAAACCATTTACATGAGGGTGATGTCGGACGGCAACCTGACGCTGCCGGCAACGTTGTGGACGCCGCAGGAATTGCACCGCAGCGACCAGCGCACTTACTCGCTGCTGGCCCTGTACTACGGCGCGCTGATTGCGCTGGCGGCTTACAACCTGCTGCTGTATTTCAGCATCCGCGACCGCCGCTATGCCGAATATGTGGCGTTTGCATTGTCGATGGCCGTCGCACAGGCTTCGTTGAACGGCATCGCCAACCAGTTTCTCTGGCCGAATTCGCCGGCCTGGGGGAATGCGGTGTTTCCGGCCGCCATGGCCGCGACCGGATTCTTCGGCGCCATGTTCACCCGCAGTTTCCTGGAAACGCGGCGTACCGCTCCGGGACTGGACCGGATCGTCCTGGTCTCACTAGTCGTGTTCGCCGTCTGCACCGTCTCGCCGTTCGTGATTCCGTATCGCATCTCGGCCATCATGGTGTCGCTGAGCGGCGTTGGCTTTTCCGCCGTTGCGGTCGCCGCCGGCGTGTTGTGCTGGAAGCGCGGCCGTCCCGGCGCGACTTATTTTCTCCTGGCATGGTCGCTGCTGCTGGCGGGCGTGGCCGTGACCGGGCTGCGCAACTTCGGCTGGATACCGACCACCGAACTGACTTCACACGCGATGCAGATCGGCTCCGCACTGGAGATGCTGTTATTGTCATCCGCGCTCGCCGGCCGCATCAATGTCATGCGCAGAGAAAAGGAGGAAGCGCAGGCGGAGGCGATGAATGCGCACGAGGAAGTCGTACACACCATGCAACGCACGGAACTCGAGCTCGAAGGACGCGTCTGCGCGCGCACGCGCGAACTGACCGACGCCAATGCGCGCCTACAGGAAAGCCAGCAGACGCTGCACCACCTGGCCTACCACGACAACCTCACCGGGCTGGCCAATCGCGCGCTGATGGATGACCGCATCGCACAAGCCATCGAACGGGCACGGCGCAACCTGACGATGGTCGCTGTTTTGCTGGTCGACCTGGATCGCTTCAAGCCCATCAACGATTCTTACGGGCACGCGATCGGCGACGAAGTGCTCAAGTCGATCGCCACCCGCCTGAAGGACTGCGTGCGCAGTTCGGATACGGTGGCGCGCATCGGCGGCGACGAATTCGTGGTCGTGCTCGATACCCTGCGCTCGACGGACCACGCCGATCGCGTCGCCGATTCGATCGCCGCATCGCTGGCCAAACCCTTCCCGGTGCCCGGCGGCCAGATCGTGATCGGCGCCAGCGTGGGTCTTGCGCTTTATCCCGTGCACGGCACGGATGCGCAGTCGCTCATCAAGAAGGCAGACCAGGCCATGTATCAGGCCAAGATCAACAGCCACCAGAGCGGAAACAAAGGCGGACGTTCGTTCGCCGCATAGCTCCGACGCGCCCTGCGGTATCATGCCGGGCTCGGCTTAAAGCTAGGCCGCAATCGAAGAAAACCGATCGGAGGAGCTCAAAAATGGCCACACAAAACAAGATCGCAATCGTCACCGGCGCCGGCAGCGGCGTGGGCAAGGCGGCAACACTGGCGTTGTTGAAAGCCGGATACAGCGTCGCGCTGGCAGGCCGCCGTAAGGATGCGCTGGAACAGGTGGCAAAGGACTCCGGCGCGGGTGCGCGGGCGCTGGTTGTGCCGACCGACGTAAGCAACCCCGAATCCGTGAAGGCGTTGTTCGCAAAAACCAAATCCACGTTCGGCCGGGTCGACGTACTGTTCAACAACGCCGGCGTCAACGCGCCCGGCGTCCCGCTCGAGGAACTGACTTTCGAGCAGTGGAAGAACGTGGTCGACATCAACCTGACCGGCATGTTCCTGTGCATACAGGAAGCGTTCCGGACCATGAAGGACCAGGATCCGCGGGGCGGGCGCATCATCAACAACGGATCGATCTCGGCGCACGCGCCGCGCCCGAACTCGATGCCTTACACGTCGACCAAGCACGGCGTGACCGGGCTGACGAAATCCGCATCGCTGGACGGACGCAAATACGATATCGCCTGCTCGCAGATCGACATCGGCAACGCGCTGACCGAGATGGCGGCGAAAATGACCAAAGGCGTGCCGCAGGCCAACCTCGAAATCAAGGTCGAGCCGACCATCGACGTGAACCGCGTAGGCGAAGCCGTGCTCTACATGGCGGAGCAGCCGCTGGACGTCAACGTCCAGTTCATGACGATCATGGCCACCAAGATGCCTTTCGTCGGCCGCGGCTGACGCACCCGGTTTGGCCTACCCGGTCTGGCTGTGGATTCCGGTCACGCTCTGGGCGGCGTTCGCGCAAACCCTGCGCAATGTCGCCCAGCGGCAGCTGACCGGCGAACTCGGCACCCTCGGCGCGACACTGGTCCGCTTTCTTTACGGACTGCCGTTCGCCGCGATCTGGCTGCTCGCCGTGCACGCAGTCGGCCGATACGATTTTCCCGCCGGCAACCTGACTTTCCTGGGCTGGGTGCTGCTCGGCGCGGTCAGCCAGATCGCCGCGACTGCGCTGTTGTTGCGGGTCATGGCCGAACGCAACTTCACGCTCGGCGTGGCGTACTCGAAGAGCGAGATCATCCAGGTCGCCATCTTCGGCTTCGTATTCCTCGGCGACAGGGTCAGCACGATCGTGGCGATCGCCATCGCGCTGGGAACCGCCGGCGTGCTGATGCTGGCACCCGCCGACCGCGAACATCCGTGGCGCGCGCTGCTTACCGGCTGGACTTCAAGGCTCGCATTGCTCGGCATCGCTTCGGGTGCCGGGTTCGCATTGTCGGCGGTCGGCTTTCGCGGCGCGGCACTGGCCTTGCATGGCACGCCCTTCCTGATGGCGGCCGCAAGCACGCTGCTGGTTGCGCAATGCGTGCAAACGCTGTTGCTCGGCGGCTGGCTGCTGTTGCGCAGCCGTGAAGTCGTAGTACGCGTACTGCGCGCATGGCGTGCTTCCCTGTTCGCGGGGTTCATGGGTGCGGCCGCGTCAGCCGGCTGGTTTACCGCCATGGCGATCGAGCCGGTCGCGCACATACGCACGCTCGGCCTGACCGAATTGCTGTTCAGCTTCGTCGTGTCACGGCGCGTGTTCCGCGAACACCTGGAGCGCCGTGAACTGATCGGCATCGCCCTGCTCACGCTCGGCTTCATCGTCGTCGCATTGGGGCACTGACTACGGCATTAGACTTAAAACGAAATCTCACCACGCGCCGCAAGCGGCGCGTGGTGAGATTTTCCGCAGTAAGTTAATTTCTATGTTTCCCAACCAACAGGAAAAATCATGATCCACGTCATCGCCACAGTCGAACTGAATCCTGGAACCCGCGACAAATTCCTCGCCGAGTTCCGCAAGATCATCCGGGACGTCAAGGCCGAGGTCGGCTGCATCGAATACGGCCCGACCACCGACGCC
>DASWEZ010000203.1:0-17304 GCA_036394495.1 Burkholderiales bacterium | reverse complement strand
CTCGTCCATGCGCCGCAGGTAACGCAAGACGACTTCGAGGCTGACGTCGTCGCGCACCGAAACCATGTCGAAGTCCATCAACGCGCCGACCGAATCCTCCGGGTAGGACATTGCCGCGCGCAACTGCTCGCGCTCTTCGATGGACATCGAATGCAGCACATCGTCGACCACGTCCTGCGGCAGATCGGGAACCAGGTCGGCGATTTCATCGGTATCGAGCTGTTCCGCGGCGGCGACCAGTTCGTGCGCATCCATGTTCTCGATGAGCGTCTCGCGGACCGAATCCGAGACCTCGAGCAGGATTTCGCCATCGCGCTCGGCCTTGACCAGGTCCCAGACGACCAGGCGCTCTTCGAGCGGCAGCGCTTCCAGGATGTAGGCGACGTCGGCCGGGTGGAGCTTGTCGAGCTTGTTTTGCAGCTCGGCAAGGTTCTGCTTGTGGACGAGCGACTCCACCAGTTCATGGCGGGGCATGTCCTGCTTGTGAACCATCTCCTCCACGATCCGGTGCTTTTGCAGCAACGCCCTGACCTGCTCGAGGGCCTCCTGCACGCTCTGCGTTCGCTTCTTTTTCTTCGCGGCCTTGGCCATGGTTCAACCCGGATCAAAGATGCGGCAAAGGATACTGCATGTTTGCGATCGCCTGATGACGCGGCGGCGGAAAATAAAACGGGGCTTGGATTTCAAGCCCCGCTGCATCTGACGCGTGCCGGACGGCGCGTCCGCTTACTGCTTCACCGGCGTACGGGTCGCTTCCCAGGAAATGAATTCCAGGCCGTTATCGCGCTTGGCCCAGATGCTGTGGAAACGGATTTCCACCGCCATGTCCTGGCCTTTGACGGTCACGTCGAAGTTGCCGAGCCCCGATATGATCGCAACGCAGCCGTAAGTACGCACCGTCACGTCACTGCGCCGCATGACGCGATACTTGACGGTGCCGGACTTCATCGAATCGATGTAGCTGGCCTTGTTGTCCACCACCGCTGATGAATGGATGTAGACGAGATCGGCGCCCAGGAGCTTTTGCAGCGAACCGTAGTCGTCGCCCATCTGCGCCGCATACCGCGCATCTTCCGAGGCCAGCGCTTCGTCGGCCGTGACCGGGCCGCCACAGTCCTCCGCCATCGCCGGACTTGCGGCATTCACTGCCAGAATTGCCAAACCAAGAAGCAGACCAGAAAGCCGTTTCATGATTCCTCCCTATGTGGTTTCGTTATTGGAACACACCGGCGACGCGGCGCCGATCAGCCATTAAACGCCAAACCTTCACGATCGTGCACAACGCTGATTCAAATCCCCCGTCGTCTATTGAGGCGTAAGCACGGCGATCGCCTTTGCATCGCAGACCACCTTCTTGCCCGCCAGGCGCGCCGCAAAGATCGACAGCTTGCCGGCTTTCCAGCCGTATCCGTAGCGTTTCTTGTGGTCCGCGCCCTTTTTGTCATCGCCGCCCTTGGTCGCGCTTTCGCTTTGCAGGTAATCGCAATTGGCGCCCGGGTCGTTCAGGGACAGTTCGTAATTGAACTTCTGTTCCGGCCAGGCCGCCTCGCCGGATTCGCTGAAGGTCCAGGCCCGTCCCTTCTCGTCGCGATAATTCCCGGCAATGACGAAGCGGTTCAGCTGCGGGCTCAATTCGCCCGCGATCGGGATGTAGTCCGCCCACTTGCCCTTCATGAAATCAGGCTCGGCAAACCGCAAGCGGTCGAATTTTCCCTGGGCGTTCCTGGCGGCCTCGAAACGAATGTATTTCACTTCGTTGCTCGACATCGGCTTGTCGTCGGCGCCGACGACCAGACGATAGGCGCCCGGCTTGCCATCGGGCTCGACGTCGAGCACGGTTTGCAGCGAAGCCTTGTTGAAATCGGTCACCACGATCGGATACGCGCGGCCTTCGCGCCGGATCGCGATCACCACGGGCGCAGTCTTCCTGGCCGCGGCATGCGGGCTTTTCAGCGCCGAGAGCACGCTCAGATAGGCCTCATTGATCCAGATGCCTTCGACATCCTTCAGAAATACCCGGTCCTTGCGCGCGGCAGGAGTCTGCGCGGGAGGATTCTCCGCGAACGCGGAAAAGGCGGTAACGGCAAAACAAACTGCGGCAAGGAGCGTGATGCGACAAAGCATGGCTGGTTTCCTGAGATTCATGATTTTCTGTCGGTCACGGCGGGCCGCTGTTTCCACAACCCGGTGGCAGACTCGAAGGCGTGGGCGATCTGCAGCAGGCCGAAATCGTCCTGGTGGCGCCCGACGATCTGCAGGCCGACCGGCAGCCCGCCGCGGCTGAAACCGCAGGGGACGGAAAGCGCCGGGGCGCCGGTGACGGTGATGCGCGAGCATGAGCGCATCCAGTCGATGTAGGTGTCGAGTTTGACGCCGTTTATTTCAGTCGGATAGGGCACGCCGACATCGAACGGCAGGACCTGTACCACCGGTGCGACGAGAAAATCGTACTTTTCCATGAACTCGCGCATGCGATGGAACAACTGCGTGCATTTCACTTCCGCCGCGCCGACTTGCGGGCCAGTCAGGTGCGACCCCTGCTCGATGTTCCAGATTACGGTGTCCTTCATCTGGTCGCGCTTGCTCTTGAGCAACTGGCCGAACGACAGTTCCATGTTCCATGCGCGCATGACGCCGAAAATTTCATCGGCGTCGCGCAGGTCCGGCGTCGCGTCTTCCACGATACAGCCCAGTTCCTTGAATATGCCGCGTTGCCTTTCTGTGATTTCGCTGACTTGCGTTTCGAACGGCAGCCCGCCCAGGTCCCGGCTCCACGCAATGCGCGCGCCCTTGAAGTTCCTGGCGAGCGGTCGGGCGAACGCCAGTCCCGATTCCTGCTGGGAAGTGGGCGCGCGCGCGTCCGGCCCGGCAATGGCGGACATGGTCAGGGCGACATCCTGCACCGTGCGTGCCATCGGCCCGACGACTCCCATCGGGAACCACGCGGAAAGGCTGGGCCAGTTCGGCACGCGGCCCGGGGACGGACGCAGGCCGACGACGTTGCAAAAGCTGGCGGGATTGCGCAGGCTGCCGCCCAGGTCGGAGCCGTCGGCGATCGGTACCATGCCGCAGGCCAGCGCCGCTGTCGCGCCGCCGCTGCTGCCGCCCGGCGTCTTGTCCAGGTCGTACGGATTGCGGCTGGCGCCGAATACCGGATTGAAGGTCTGCGAGCCGGCGCCGAACTCCGGGACGTTGGACTTGCCGATCGTCACCGCGCCCGCTTTCTTCAGGCGCTCGACCAGTATCGTATCCACGTCGGGCACGAAATCCCTGTAAATCGGCGAGCCGAACGTCGTGCGTATGCCTTTGGTAACGGCCAGGTCCTTGTGCACCACCGGCAATCCTGCCAGCGGACCGGGATCGTCGCCGCGCGCGAGCGCCGCATCCACTGCTCGTGCGCCTGCGCGAGCCAGATCGGGCAGGAAGGTCACGATGGCGTTGACCGCCGGATTCACCCGTTCGATCTGCGCGATGTGCGCGTCCATGACCTCGACGGCAGACAGTGCGCGTGCGCGGATGTGGCGCACCAGTTCGTAGGCAGGCAGGAAGCAGATCTCGTCGGGCTGCATGGTTGTCGATTCGTGAAAAGGCGCCCATGGTAGCCGAATCCTTCGGCCCTGATCGGCCGGTATACGGAATGCTCTAAACCCTACGTCTCACCACGCGCCGCAAGCGGCACAAGTGTTCCCTTGAGGCACGAAGTACACGAAGGAACACGAAGAAGGGCAAATAAAATGAAGTGCGTGTACGCATGCAGCGAGTTGACGCTCGGATCGGCCGACGGAACTGCCACCGTCCAAAAGCACACACCCCTTTCGAATTTTCTTTTCTTCGTGCCACTTCGTGTACTTCGTGCCTCAAGGGAACACTTGTGCCGCTTGCGGCGCGTGGTGAGAACTGGCTTTATTTGTATTCCCGAGCTACTCAGCGAGGCCCAATGGTCGAAGGGCGCATCAGTGCCTCGCGCTCCGCCGCCCAGGGCGCCGATGCATCGAATTCCACTTGCGGGCCGTCGAACTTGACGCCGGCGCGGGCCAGGGAAGTTTCGTAGTCGGGAAAGCCCTCGGCAGCGAACTGGGCGCGGACCAGGTCGCCGAACACCGTGGTGCCGGTCGATTCGTCGAGGCCAGCGATAATCTCTTGCGCGCTCCAGCGCCGCTCTTCCGAAGTGCAGCAGCGCGACAATCGCTCCAGTGCCGTATCGAGCGAATGCTTCCCGCCGGTCTGATTGCGCAACTGCATGTCGGCGGCAAGCATCATTGCAGCACCCGCCCAGTACACCCGCAGATAGATGCCATGGGCCACGCGTTCGTTCGCACGCGCAAGGTTCAATTCGGGTGCAGTGCGCTCACCACTCTGAAAACCCGAGCGCATGCGCTGCCAGGCCTGCTCCGCGCTGATCGCCCCGCCGCGCGCCATCAATACGTTCTGCAGATAGGTCGGGATACCCTCGAACAGCCAGGCGTCACGGGAAACGACGTAGGGTAGAAACAGGTGCGACATTTCGTGGGTCAGACTCCAATCCCGCTCGAATTCCTCAGGCGGGCGCGCCGCATTGATGAACAAATGAACAGCGGGGCCGCCCCCTCGCGAAACATAAGCCCACGGCACCGGGCCGCGGCCGCGCGGGGTCGGCGCCACCACGACCTGCAGCGACGCGACCGGAAAGCGGCCATAGAGCAGCGCGACATTGCGTGCCGTGCTCGCTATCCACTTCTCCAGTTGCGCTTGTTGCGCTTCGGTCACGTTGAGCATGGCCACATGCAGGTCGGCGCCCGGCACCTCGATGTCGCGCGGGGCGAAGCGTCCGAAAGCCACCACGCCCGGCCAGTTGTAAGGCGTGGTGCCGGCGAGAAAGACCGGTCGCGCTTCGCTTCCCGGCTTGCGCTGCCATGGCGCGGAGACTTCCACGCCGGACGGCAACTGGAAAGTCAGTTCGATGTCCGCCCCCGGCTCCTGCGGGCGCCACAACCAGTCGCCGATCGAAGTCAGCATGTTGCGTCCGACCCTTCGGGATTCCGGTCCGCCGGCCTGCACGCTCGTTTGCGCCGGTTGCAGCTTCACCTGGTAGTCCACGCAGGCGTTTTCACCGGTAGCGCCGAGAACCACCATGTCGCCCGCCGGTTCGATCAGGCGTTCGCCGATGCGCATCGATTCGAGATAGAACCTGGCGCCGTCGGACCCGGCGACCAGCGCGTCTGGCGCCCTGCCATCGAAGCAAGCGTGCACCGCAAGGCGCTCGAGCGACGGGTCGACGCTTACTTCATAGCGGCACGGCGATGCCGCCTGCGCCGAGGCGCAAAGGAGAACGAAGCCTGCAGCGACCGTCGCATCCGCGCGCCACGACAGCCAGCTGGGCACGGCCGGGGTCACTGAATGGCCGGCTGGATGCCGATGCCGCGCGCCATGAACGTGGCCATCAGGGGAATGAAGGCGAACAGGATCAGTTCAACGAGGATATATCTTCGGACGCGCAGCACCTGGTAATCCGCCACCACGTTTACGGTGCCGGATTTGAGACTGCGCAGCCAGCGCAGATATTGCAGCGTCGGCGGAATGGACATCAGGCCGACAGCGGCGAACAGCGCCAGTTTGACGTAGAACACCGGATTATGCAGATAGAACGCCGCGCCCTTGCCGAACCAGACGACGCGAACCACGCCGCTGCCAAGTGCCAGTACGGCCGCGCCCATGTAGTGCAGATCGACCCGTGCCAATAGTCGAATGCGGCCGCCGGTTATGCCCGGCATGCACACCATATATTCGGCAACGAGTATCACGGCGATCGATATCATCGCTACGTAGTGCAGGTAAGCGATCAGTGCACTGGCCATTCAGTCCTCCTCGCCGGCAATCGGCGCGCCGGCGCCCATGATCGCGTCGCGCAACCGCAGTTCCCGGTCTTCGGCCGAGAATTCGAGGCCGCCCGCGCCCGTCGCGATGCCAAGCGCCCGATAGGTCTGCGACAGGTCGGGGAAATTCCTGGAGGCCACGTGCTGATCGTAAATCTCGCGGAAAATGCGTGCGCCCGTGACTTCGTCGAGCTTGTCGAACAGCTCGCGTGCGCTCCACGCACGATCGGTCGTCGCACAACATTCGTTCAAAGCCGCCAGCGCGGTGTCCAGCGATTGCTTGCCCGCCGTCATCTGCCGCAAACGCACATCCGCGATCAGCAGCATCGCCGCACCTTCCCAGTACACGCGCATGTAGGTGTCGTCCCGATACATGCTTTCGGTTGCCTGCGCGAGCGTCAGGCCGTGCGCGCTTTCCATGCCGCGAGCGAATCCCGCATGCAGGCGTTGCCACGCCTCGAGCGCCTTCATCCGGCCGCGGCGAGCCCGCAATACGTTCTGGTAGTAGGTCGCCACGCCTTCGGACAGCCAGATATCGTCGGAGTTTACATACGGCAACAGCATGTGCGACAGCTCGTGAACCGCGGTCCAGTCTTCGAAGAACTCCCTGATGGGCCGCCGCTGGTTGATGAAGAAGTGCCCGGCGGGACTGCCGCCCCGCACGACGTAAGCCCAGGGTGTGGGTTCGTTGCCGCGCGCGCCGGGTGCGACCAGGATCTGCGCCTGGGACTGCGGAAAACGGCCATAAAGATCCGCCACCATTTGCGCCGAGTCCTGGATCCAGGCCTGCATCCGTTCGACGTCCGCGGCCGGCGTGCCGTCCAGCACCGCGAGCCGCAGTCGTGCGCCGCCGACGCGGATTTCCCTTTCCTTGAAGCGGCCGAACGCCACCGACGCCGGCCAATCGTAGGGACTGCGCCCGGTACGGAACACGACCGCGCCGTTCGACGCAACCGGGCTCCATGGCGCCGACACGGCAATGCCGTCGGGAAGGACGAAAGTAATTTCGATGTCTTCATCGGCTTCGAGTTTTTCCGGCCGCCAGAACCAGATGCCGATCGAAGTCAGGAGGTCTTTGCCGATGTGATGGATCTTGTCTCCGGTGCGGTCGTGCTGCCGGATCGGGCGCGACACGTCGACCTGATAGAGGACACAACCATTCTCCGGTACGGATCTCAGGCTGATCGAGCCGCCGGGTTCGATGGATTTACGGCTCCGCTCAACGCGAAAATCGGTCAGTGCCAGCGGGGCGTCGAGCGATTCCGCAAACAGGGCGGCTGGCGCGGCGCCGTCGAAACAGGCACGAACGTTCAGCGTGGAAAGTTCGGAATCGATGGCAACCGTGTACTTGTGCAGGCGCTCGGCTGCGGCCGTGCCGGCAACCAGCAACAGCAGGGCGGCGGCCCGGGCAATGGTCCGTCGCAATATCGCTGAAGCCGATTCCTGGATTGTCGCCCACATCCGCAAGACCTCTCGGTGCCATGTTACGCCGGGATTTTGCATCGGTGGCCGTGCCGGGAAGTTCGATCTGCGGGACTGCCTACGCGGCGAGTTTGGCGTCCGGCTCGTACGAAAGATTGGGCGCGAGCCAGCGTTCGATTTCCTGCAGGCTCACGCCTTTGCGCCGGGCGTAATCCTCGACCTGATCGCGATCGATCTTGGCCACGGCGAAGTACTGCGAGTCGGGGTGGGAAAAATAAAAGCCACTCACCGCCGCCGTCGGCAGCATGGCGAAGGATTCCGTCAGCGTAATGCCCACCTCGGCCGGCGCATTCAGCAGGGAAAACAGCAGGCCTTTCTCGGTATGTTCCGGACAGGCGGGATATCCGGGCGCGGGACGGATGCCGCGATATTTTTCGTTGACGAGTTCCTCGACGCTCAACGCCTCGTCGCTCGCATAGCCCCAGAATTCCCGGCGCACGCGCCGGTGCATGAGTTCCGCGAAGGCTTCCGCCAGCCGGTCGGCGAGCGCCTTGAGCATGATCGCGTTGTAGTCGTCGTGCTTGCGTTCATAAGCCGTGACGCGCTCGTCGATGCCGATACCCGCCGTCACCGCAAACGCGCCGACATAATCGCGCACGCCGCTTTCCTTCGGTGCCACCAGATCAGCCAGGCATTGATTCGGCTTATCCAGCGGTTTGACCATCTGCTGTCTCAGGAAATGGAAAGTCGTGGCGATGTTCTGCCTGGATTCATCCGTATAAACCTCGACATCGTCGCCGACGCTGTTGGCGGGAAACAATGCGATCACCGCCGCGGCGCCGAGCCATTTTTCCTCGATGATCCGCGCCAGCATGCCCTGCGCGTCCTCGAACAGGTTGCGCGCGGCTTCGCCGACGACTTTGTCCTGCAGGATGGCCGGATAACGTCCCGCCAGTTCCCAGGTCTGGAAGAACGGCGTCCAGTCGATGAGTTTCGCGATTTCCGCAAGCGGATAGTCGCGGAAAACCTTGACCCCGGTAAGGGCCGGCACCGGCGGCACGTAGCTTTTCCAGTCCGTTTTCAGGCCGTGGCGGCGCGCTTCCGCTATCGGATAATGCGGCCCCTGGCCCTTTTTGCCCTTGTGCTGGCTGCGCGTTTTCTCCGCCTCGTCTTTGACCTTGCGCATGAAATCGTCGCGCAATTCCCGCGACAGCAGATTGGTACACACGCCGACGCTGCGCGACGCGTCCGGCACCCACACAGTGGTGCCGGAGTAGTTCGGTTCGATCTTCACCGCCGTATGCACGCGCGATGTCGTCGCCCCGCCGATCAGCAAGGGAACATTGAATCCCTGGCGCTCCATTTCCTTGGCGACGTGCGCCATTTCCTCGAGCGACGGCGTGATCAGGCCGGACAAGCCGATGATGTCGGCGTTTTCTTCGCGCGCGGTCTTGAGGATTTTCTCCGCGGATACCATGACGCCGAGGTTCACCACGTCGAAATTGTTGCACTGGAGCACGACCGAAACGATGTTCTTGCCAATGTCGTGCACGTCGCCTTTCACCGTGGCGATGACGATCTTGCCCTTGCTCTGGCCGGCGGTGCCGGTGCGCAGTTTTTCCGCCTCGATGAAGGGAATCAGGTGCGCGACCGCTTCTTTCATGACCCGGGCGGATTTCACGACCTGGGGCAGGAACATCTTGCCCGCGCCGAAAAGATCGCCGACCACGTTCATGCCTTCCATCAGCGGGCCTTCGATGACCTGGATCGGATACGGGAACTGCTTGCGTGCTTCCTCGGTATCCTCGACTATGTAGGTCGTGATGCCCCGCACCAGCGCGTGCGTGATGCGCTGGACGACGCTGCCTTCGCGCCAGGTCAGGTCTTCGACCGCGACCCTGGCTTCGCCCTTGTAGCTTTCCGCGAACTCGACCATGCGCTCGGTCGCATCGGGGCGGCGGTTGAACAGCACGTCCTCGACCCGCTCCAGCAAGTCTTTGGGAATGTCCGCGTACACACCGAGCTGGCCGGCATTGACGATGCCCATCGTCATGCCGGCCTTGATGGCATGGAACAGGAAGGCGGTGTGGATCGCTTCGCGGATCGGATCGTTGCCGCGGAACGAGAACGAAATATTGGAAACACCGCCGCTTATGCTGACGTGCGGCAACGCCGTCCTGATGGCGCGGGTAGCCTCGATGTAGTCGATGGCGTAATTGCTGTGTTCTTCGATCCCGGTCGCAATCGCAAAGATGTTCGGATCGAAAATGATGTCTTCGGGCGGGAAGCCCGCGTCTTTTATCAAGAGCTCGTAGGCGCGCGTGCAAATCTCGATGCGGCGGGCAAGCGTATCGGCCTGGCCCTTCTCGTCGAAAGCCATGACGACCGCCGCAGCGCCATAGCGGCGCACCAGTCGCGCCTGGCGCAGGAACTCGGCTTCGCCTTCCTTCATGCTGATCGAGTTGACCACGCATTTGCCCTGCACACACTTGAGGCCGGCCTCGATGACTTCCCATTTCGAGGAATCGATCATCAACGGTACGCGGGAGATGTCCGGTTCGGAGCCGATGAGATTGAGGAACGTGGTCATCGCCTTCTTCGAATCCAGCATCGCCTCGTCCATGTTGACGTCGATGATCTGGGCGCCGCTCTCGACCTGGCTGCGCGCCACCGCCAGCGCATCGGTGTAGTTCCCGGCGAGAATCAGGCGCGAAAATGCCTTGGAGCCGGTGACGTTGGTGCGTTCTCCGACGTTCACGAACAGCGAGTCGTCGCCGATGTTGAGCGGCTCCAGGCCGGAAAGCCGCAGTTTCTTTTCGACCACGGGAACCTGGCGCGGCGCTATCCCTTTCAATGCTTCGACCACCGCCTTGATATGCGCCGGCGTTGTACCGCAGCACCCGCCCGCGATATTCAGGAAACCGGCCTGTGCGAATTCTTTCAGGAACGACGCGGTGTACTCTGGTGTCTCGTCGTATTCGCCGAACGCGTTCGGCAGGCCGGCATTCGGGTGCAGGCTGGTATGCACATCGGCGATCTTCGACAGCTCTTCGATGTACGGTCGCAGGTCCTTGGCGCCGAGCGCGCAATTCAGCCCGACGGAAAAAGGGCGTGCATGCGAAATCGAATTCCAGAACGCTTCGGTGGTCTGGCCCGAAAGCGTGCGCCCGCTGGCGTCGGTAATCGTGCCCGATATCATGACCGGCACGTGCAGGCCATGACGTCCGAGGTAGTCATCGATGGCAAACAGCGCCGCCTTGCAATTCAGCGTGTCAAATACGGTTTCGACCATCAGCAGGTCGGCGCCACCATCCACCAGGCCACGCACGCACTCGATGTAGCAGGCCACCAGCTCGTCGAAGTATACGTTGCGGAAACCCGGATCGTTGACGTCAGGCGAAATCGACGCGGTGCGGCTGGTGGGTCCCAGCACGCCGGCAACGAAGCGCGGCCGGCCTGGAGTCCGTGCGGAAAATTCGTCCGTCGCGGAGCGTGCAAGGCGCACACCGGCGCTGTTGAGCTCGTACACCAGTTCCGTCATGCCGTAGTCGGCCATCGATATCGCGTTCGAGTTGAAGGTGTTGGACTCGACGATGTCGGCTCCGGCTTCCAGATAAGCGGTGTGGATGCCGCGGATGATCTGCGGCTGTGTGAGGGTCAGCAGGTCGTTGTTGCCCTTCTGGTCGGAACCGTGCTCGTGGAAACGCTCGCCGTGGTAATGGCCGGTTTCCAGTCCATGGCCCTGGATCATGGTGCCCATTGCGCCGTCGAGAACGAGGATGCGCTCCCGGAGCAGGCTGGTCAGTAACTGATTGCGCTGAGTAGTCATGCGACAAGTCAAAAATAAAAACCCGTCCGCTGCGGCGGGACGGGTCTGTCACGCTTTAGCGGCATTTATTAAGCGCCCGCAAGCTGAATGTCAAATCGGCGCAACGACAAGGTAGCCCGAAGGGCCCGCAGTGTCAATGCGCCACGGCGGATCAAACCCGCTCGTAACGCCGGTATTGCACGGCTTCCGCGACATGCGTCGTTGAAATGCCGGATGCGCCGGTCAAATCCGCAACGGTACGTGCAACTTTGAGGATGCGGTGATAAGCGCGCGCCGACAATCCAAGGCTGCTGATTGCCTTGCGCGCGAGCTGATCCGCGTCCGCCTCGGCAATGCAATGTTCTGCGATTTCTTTGACCGAAAGGTGGGCATTCGGTTTCCCCTGCCGCGCAAGCTGGCGGCCGCGCGCCGACGTCACACGCTCGCGGATGGCCGTGCTCGGCTCGCCGGATTGGCGCGAACCAAGATCCTGCGCGGGTACGGCCGGAACCTCGATGTGAAGGTCGATGCGGTCGAGTAGCGGGCCGGAGATGCGATTGCGATAGCGGGTGACCTGATCCGGCGTGCAATGGCACTTGCCTGAATAATGGCCGAGGAAGCCGCACGGGCACGGATTCATGGCCGCCAGCAACTGGAAGCGCGCAGGAAACTCCGCCTGCCGCGCGGCACGCGAAACGCTGATTTTCCCGGACTCCAGCGGTTCGCGCAGCACTTCGAGCACATCGCGGTTGAACTCCGGCAACTCGTCGAGAAACAGCACGCCATGCATCGCCATCGAGATCTCACCCGGCCGCGGATTGCTGCCACCCCCCACCAGCGCCACCGCCGACGCCGTGTGATGCGGTGAACGATAAGGGCGGCGCTTCCAGTGCCGCACATCGAAACCCGCGCTGCCAAGCGACTGCATTGCCGCGGAGGCCAGCGCTTCTTCCTCGGTCATCGGCGGCAGGATGCCGGCGAAGCGTTCCGCTAGCATGGTCTTGCCGGTGCCCGGCGGACCCACCATGAGCATGCTGTGCCCGCCCGCAGCGGCAACCTCGAGCGCACGCTTGGCCTGCCATTGGCCCTTGACCTCGGCGAGGTCCGCCACTTCACTTTCGGCCGGCGGCGGCGCCCGCCCGGAAAGTTCGAGCGCTTCGCGCCCGGCAAGATGCGCGCAGACTTTCAACAGCGTGGCCGCGGGATACACGCGCGCGTCACTTACCAGCGCCGCCTCCACGGCGCTGTCGACCGGCAATACAAACGCACGGCCCGAGCGGTGCGCGTTGTAAGTCATGGCCAGCGCGCCGCGGATGGGCCGCAACTCGCCGGTCAAGGCGAGTTCACCGGCAAATTCATATTCGGCAAGTTTATCGCCGGGGATCTGACCCGATGCCGCCAGGATGCCCAGGGCGATCGGCAGGTCGAAACGTCCGCTTTCCTTGGGTAAATCGGCGGGAGCCAGATTCACGGTGATGCGGCGCGCGGGAAAGTCGAACCGGCAATTCAGCAACGCGGAGCGCACGCGGTCCTTGCTCTCCTTCACCTCGGCTTCCGGGAGACCCACGATCGTGAAGCTGGGCAGGCCGTTGGCGAGATGCACCTCCACCGTGACCGGAGGCGCTTCCATGCCGGCGAGCGCCCGGCTGTATAGAACGGCGAGAGACACGGCCTGAATTGTGGGGGGTCAGCGCTTGTTCGTTTCCGCGAGCAATTTCTCCATCCCGGCTACCCTGGCTTCCATTTGCTCCAGCTTTTCACGGGTACGGCCGAGCACTTCCTGCTGGACATCGAATTCCTCACGGGTCACCAGGTCGAGCCGGGAAAACGCACTCGATAAAAGCGCGCGCAAATTCTTTTCAACATCTTTCGCGGGCGAGGCTGCAATGAGCTCGCTGACCTTTTTGTTCAACTCGTCCAGAAATCGGGTTTCCACCTGCGCACCTCCTGCCGGAAGTGTAGCAAAGCACGGCCGGCATTCCGCATCGCACTGCTTGGGTGCAAAACCTTTTACCGGTGCCTTCGTTTGGTGCGCCGCCACCTTTCAGGCGCCTTAAAGGCAGGTTAACTTATTGAAGTTATTTTGTTTTTGGTTTGGCATGGTAAATGCTGACGCCTCTCGCGGCTGTTTTCGATCAAGTCATTTCAATCATCACAAAGGAAATCGCCATGCTGAGGAACAAACTTTTAGCAGCCGCTGTGCTTAGCGCATTTGCGTCGCCGATGGTGGCCACTGCGGAAGATCCAAAACCGGCCGCGCCGGCAATTCCGACACTGAGCCAGGTTCTGGATTCCTCAGGAATCACCATGAACGGCTACATCGATGTCGGATATACCCACGCCAATCGCGAACTCGAACCCGGCCCGAGCGACCGCGCCTTCGATTCGTTCAACAATTCTTTCCTGCTGCACCAGGCCGCAGTGACAGTGGCAAAGCAGCCCAAGGAAGGCTTTGGCGGCGTCGTCAACCTTACGATGGGCCAGGACGCCAAAGTCATCAACGGGAGCGACGGCAACGCGGCCGAAACTTTCAACGTGACGCAGGCTTTTGCCCAGTACGCGACCGGGAATCTGACGGTAATCGGCGGCAAGTACACCACGCTGCAGGGCACCGAAGTCATCGCCACCCCGTCCGACGTGAACATCTCGCGCTCGCTGCTGTTCTTCGGCGAACCCGTTACCCATACCGGTATTCGCGGCACGTATGCGGTCAGCGATAAGATCAGCCTGATCGCCGGGATCAACAACGGCATCATCAGCAGCGACCACGATATCAACGGGGGCAAGACTCTCGAACTGGGCGTGACCGTCACGCCGATCAAGCCGTTGACGATCACGGTATCCAACCTGAGCGGCAAGGAAACCGGCGCCGCCTTCGATGGCACGCGCAACAGTTTCAATGCAGTCGCTACCTGGACGGTCATCGATCCCCTGACCCTGGGCTTCGAGTACCTCAATGTCAGCCAGGATGGCATCACCGGCACGACCGAAAAGTCCAAGTACTCCGGCGAAGCGCTTTACGTCACTTATATGATCACACCCAAGTGGCGCGCCACCGTGCGTGGTGAATGGATGAAGGATTCCGACGGCCTCCTTTTCGGCGTGACAGACAACAAGATGAAGGAAACGACCCTGACCCTGGCTTATCTGCCAACGGACAGTTTCGAGATCCGAGCCGAAGTGCGCGGCGACCATTCCGACAAAGCTTTCTTTCTGAATACTGATTCGGTCACCACTGAAAAAAGCCTGACGACGTATGCGTTGGAAGGCATCTACAAGTTCTAAACCGCCTCGGGAAAGTTACCCAACTCAGGGAGTAAATATAAATGAAACTAGTTACCGCAGTCATCAAGCCGTTCAAGCTTGACGAGGTGCGTGAGGCCTTGTCCGCCATCGGCGTGCAGGGGATCACGGTGACCGAAGTCAAGGGCTTCGGCCGGCAGAAAGGTCACACCGAGCTTTATCGCGGCGCTGAATACGTGGTGGATTTCCTGCCCAAGGTGAAAATCGAAGCCGCGATCAAGACGGAGCTCCTGGACCAGGTGATCGAGGCCATCGAGAAGTCCGCCAACACCGGGAAGATCGGCGACGGCAAGATCTTCGTGTTCGACCTCGAACAGGTTGTTCGCATTCGCACCGGCGAGACCGGCGCGGACGCGCTATAGGGAGAATGTCATGATTAGAAAGATTCTGATGCTTCTGGCCCTGTGCGGAACCGTTGCATTGTCCGCACCGGCTTTCGCCGATGAAGCGAAGGCCGCTGACACTGCAACAGCGCCTGCAGCCGCGGCCGCAACACCCGCAGCTCCGGCGGCGGCACCCGCTCCGGTGCCGAACAAAGGCGACACGGCGTGGATGATCGTCGCCACGGTGCTGGTTATCCTGATGACCATTCCCGGCCTGGCGCTGTTCTACGGCGGCATGGTGCGCGCCAAGAACATGCTCTCGGTACTTATGCAGGTGTTTGCGACATTCTCTCTGCTGGCGATCCTGTGGGCGCTCTACGGATACAGCATCGCGTTCACCGAGGGTAATGCGTTCTTTGGGGGATTCAGCCGCGTATTCCTGTCCGGGGTGACGCCAGACTCGACAGTGGCAACCTTCAGCAAGGGCGTCGTCATACCTGAATATATCTACATCGCCTTCCAGCTGACGTTCGCCGCAATCACGCCGGCACTGATCATCGGTGCCTTTGCCGAACGTGTGAAATTCACAGCCGTGCTGCTGTTCATGGTGCTGTGGTTCACGTTCTCCTATCTGCCGGTCGCTCACATGGTCTGGTATTGGCCCGGTCCCGATGCGTTCACGACGGCTGATGCCGCCGCCAAGGCTTCCGCCACGGCTGGCTTCATCTGGCAGAAAGGCGCACTCGACTTTGCCGGTGGAACGGTCGTGCACATCAATGCCGGGATTGCCGGCCTGATCGGTTGCCTGATGATCGGCAAGCGCATCGGTTTCAACAAGGAAGCCATGCCGCCGCACAGCCTGACCATGACCATGATCGGCGCTTCCCTGCTGTGGGTGGGCTGGTTCGGTTTCAACGTCGGCTCCAACCTGGAATCCACCGGCTTCGCGGCCATGGTCTTCGTCAACACGCTGCTCGCAACGGCAGCCGCGGCGCTGGCGTGGATGTTCATGGAGTGGCTGGTGCGCGGTCAGCCGACCATGCTGGGTATCGCATCGGGCGCGGTTGCCGGTCTGGTGGCGATCACTCCGGCTTGCGGTTTCGTCGGTCCGATGGGCGCCATCGTGCTGGGCATCATCGCCGGCGTGATCTGCCTGTGGGCGGTGGTCTGGCTCAAGCGCATGCTGGGTTACGACGATACGCTCGACGTATTCGGCGTGCACTGCATCGGCGGGATCATTGGCGCGCTCGGCACCTCGGTATTCTGCTCGCCGTCACTCGGCGGCACCGGGGTATACGACTACGTTGCCAACGCAGTTGCACCGGATTACTCGATCGCGACGCAATTCATCTCGCAAGCCTGGGGCGTGGGTATGACCCTGGTCTGGTCCGGAGTGGTGGCCGCAATTGCCTACAAGATCACCGATCTTGTCATCGGACTGCGCGTGCCGGAAGACCAGGAACGCGAAGGTCTGGACTCGACCACGCATGGCGAGAAGGCGTATCACTTCTAATCTCCTCCGGTAAGTTGGCTTACCATTCTGCGGGCGCCTTCGGGCGCCCGTTTTTTTGGCACGCACACAATGCTGACAAGGTCGGCCGGAAAAGATCAGCGATTCTGCAGCGAACGGCGCCACGCCGACAGTTGCGTCGGCTGCCAGCCGATATGGCGGTAGAACTCGAGCGCGGGTTTGTTCCTACTGTCTGCCAACAGTTGCGCACGGGTCGCGCCATGCCGCTGTGCCCAAGTGAGCAACTCCTGCAGCAGAAGCCGGGCGATGCCCTGGCCGCGCAGGGACTGCTGTACGACGACATCCTCGATCCAGGCCGAAGGCGCGCCCTCCGCGCTCGAAATTACGAGTTGTGCACTTGCCATGCCGACCGCCTCGCCGTCATTCGAACGCGCCACAAGCAGAACGGCACGGTCGTCCGCCTGCGCGAGCAGCAACTCGAGTCCGCGTCGTTGCTTTGAACGGTCGGCGGAAAAATCGCTTTCGATTGCGAACAGCGCAGCAAGCAACTCGACCAGCGCCGGAAGATCGGCACTGCATGCGCGCTCGATGCGTATCGATTGACTGGCTGGCACGGTTGCGCCTCCAAAAAAAGGAACGCAGCGGAAGTGGGCTACTCGTCGCCCTGGCCGCTGTAAATAATGGTGGAGAGGAAATGGATCGGCAGTTCGATCAGTTGCTCGGGCCCGTGCGGAATGTCGCCGCGAAATGTGAGCGAATCGCCTGGCTCGAGCACGTAGGTCTGCTGTCCGTGGCGGTATTCGATCTTGCCTTTCAGCATGTAGATGAACTCGGTGCCGGGATGCTCGAAAGTCGGAAACACTTCCGAGGCGTCGTCCATGGTGATCAGGAAGGGTTCGAACGCCTTCCTCGGCCCCTGATCATAGGCCAGCAAGTGATAGGTGTGCCCGCGCCGGGTGCCGCGGCGCACGACTTCCATGCCGGCGCCGTTTTTGACCAGCTGGGCACCGCCGGAAGGCATGTTGTAGTGCCGGAAAAGATGGGCCAGCGACACGCCCAGCGCCTGTGCGATTTTCGACAGCGTTTCCAGGCTGGTGGAAACCTGGCCGTTCTCGATCTTGGATA
>DASWEZ010000202.1:0-3280 GCA_036394495.1 Burkholderiales bacterium | reverse complement strand
TTTGAACGGATCGTTGCGATCTTTGCTGGAATCGAACTTGCTGCCGTTGGTGAGCCAGCCGGTGTAGTGCACCGTGACTTGCTGACCCGCCGCCGCGACTTTGCCTTCGCCCACGACGAGTTCTTCAATCTCGAGACCGCTGGCTGTTTTGGTGGTTGACATGACGATTCCTGATTGTTTGAAAGTGAAGGAATTGTAACGGAAGTGGGTCGTGACGAGGTGAAGCCGTGACGAGGTCAAGTCGTAACGAGGTGAGGCTGTGACGAGGTGAAGCTGTGACGGCGTGACGCGTCATAGGCGTACCGACTTCGCCATAATCGCGACGGTCGTAAAAACGGTTGAAGCAGGAAACTGCTCTTACCTCGTCACGCGCCTCACCTCGTCACGGCCTCACCCGTCACGGCTTTTCCAGCGTTGCGAGAAATCCGAGCAACAACGCAGTGACCTGCGCGGGCCTTTCCTGCTGTATCCAGTGTCCGGCACCGTCGATGATTTCGCAGACGCGCAGGTCATCCGTCCAGCGTTTCATGTTTTCCACCAGGTCGACGTTCGGAACGAATTTCAGGACGCCGTCGCGCCTGCCCGCGATGAAGCAGGCGGGCCGTGTGATGCGGGCGCCACTCAGGGTGGTCAGGCCTTCCCAATCGCGCTGCTGGTTACGGTAGCGGTTCAGCGGCCCGCGAAAGCCGCTCGTCTGGAATTGCGAGACGTAATAGTCGATGTCCTGCTCGGTCAGCCAGCCCGGCAAGGTGGCGGGATCGGGCAGGTCGTCGAGCATTCTTGCATCGGGCAGCTTGTCGGAGCGGAACATGCCCTTGGGCGAGTCGCCGGATCCCGCGTAATAGATCTTGCGCAATGAGGTGCGGATGTCGGCCTCGAACTCGGCTTCCGCCGCTCCGGGTTCCTGGAAGTAAAGCTGGTAGAAGAAGCGGCCGGCGTAAATCTGCCGCCAGAGTTTCACCGAGGAGATTTTCCCGCGCGGCGAATAAGGTACGGAAAGCGCCGCCACTGCACGGACGCGATCAGGGTGCAGCGCAGTCGTGTTCCAAACGATGGGTGCGCCCCAGTCGTGACCGAACAGGATTGCCTGGTGCTCCCCGAAGTGATCGATCAGCCCGAGCACGTCGCCGACCATGCTCTGCATGTCGTAGGCATCCACATCACGTGGCGCATCGCTGCCGCCGTAGCCGCGCACATCCGGAACGACGACGCGATAGCCTGCGTCGCGCACCGGGCCGATCTGATGCCGCCACGAATACCAGGACTCCGGCCAGCCATGGATCATGAGTACCAGCGGCCCCTCGCCCTCGACGACGCAGCGCAGGTTGACACCGTTGGTGCGGATGGTCTGGAAGGCGGGGGAGAGAGGCATGGGTGGGAATGTTATAAGCTTGGAGTGCGTGAGGATAGTACTGCGTGCTGCGTACTGGGTGCTGAGTGAAAAGCCGGTTGGGAGGTAAGGGTTGTAGGGCAGGAAGGCCGCGAGCGGTAAGCCTCTCTCTCAGCACGCAGCACCCAGCACGCAGTACTGGCCCTCGTCGGCACTATCGCCGACTACTTCCCTTCCCACCCACACAACAAAAGCGGAGAGGAAATGAAAATCTACATGATCGGAGCAGGTGCGATGGGCGGCGTCTATGGCGGCCTGCTCACGCGCGCGGGGTACGACGTCACGCTGGTCGATCCGCGCGAGGATCACATCGGAAAAATCCGCAGCGAAGGCATTACGATCGAGGGGATGCGCGGTACGCATGTCATCAAGCTGACAGCGCAATCCAGCCACGCCGGTCTGCCGCCGGGCGATCTCGCCATCATTTTTACCGATTCGAACTCGACTCGCGATGCGGCGAAAGCAGCCAGGCAGATACTGAAGCCGGACGGATTTGCGCTGACTCTGCAGAATGGCATCGGCAACGTCGAAGCGCTGGTCGAGGAACTGGGCAGGGAACGCGTGATCGCCGGCGTATCCATGAACAGCGCCGCCAATCCCGCGGCCGGCCGGTCCGTCTATACCAACGTCGGCATGACCTCCATCGGCGAACTCGACGGCCGCGACTCGGCGCGTGTGAAGCAGGTCGCGAAGATGCTCAACAAGGCCGAAATTCCGACCGAGATCATTCCCGATCCGCTGAACTGGATCTGGGGCAAGTTTGTATTGAACTGCGGCGTCAACGCGCTGACGGCGATCACGGGGCTGCGCAGCGGCGAAATGTATCGCACGCCGGAAGTCAGCGCGTTGCAGGACCGCGTCATCGACGAGATCATGGCGGTGGTCGAGCGAAAAAAATTGACGCTGCCGGAAAAGGATCCGCGCAAGAAGATCAAGGACCATTGCCGCATCCGTTACAACAAGCCGTCGATGATGCAGCACATCGAACAGGGCCGCCGCACTGAAATCGATGCCCTGAACGGCGCCCTGGTGCGCGAAGCAAGAGCGCTCGGCATCGCGACGCCGTATAACGAGGCGGTGGTCGCGGTGGTGAAGGGCCTCGAAAAGAGCCGCCGGCAAACGCTGCATGAACCGCCGCGGGACTACAAGAAGCTGGAGGAAGAGGCGGAACGCGAAGCGGGAAAAAAGTAAGGGAAAGTGCAGTACTGGGTGCTGCGTGCTGAGTAAAAGTCAGGAGTCAATTCACTTCCGGACTTTGCGGTTGGAGATTCGCCTCTGATTCGCTCTTCTCTCAGCACGCAGCACGCAGTACTCGGCACTTTTTTGTTCCACACAAATCCCCCTAGTTCGGCGACAATGCGAACGGATTGGTCTGCCGATCGGAGTATATGCCATGGTCGTGACGCCGCTGTATGCTGGAGTACTCGCTTTATTTTTTCTCGTGCTGAGCCTGCGCGTCATCCAGTATCGCCAGCGCGGCATCCCGCTTGGCGACGGCGGCGATCCGAAGATGTTGCGGCTGATCCGCGGCCACGCCAATTTCGCGGAGTACGTTCCGCTGATCCTGCTGATGATGGGGTTTCTCGAAGTCGGCCATACGTCGATCTACGTTCTGCACGCACTCGGCATCGCGCTGATCGTCTCGAGATTCCTGCACGGCTATGCGTTGAGTTTTACCGACCGCTTCCGCTTCGGCCGCGTCTGGGGCGCCGGACTTACCTTCACTGTGCTCGGCGTCTGCTGCGTTCTTTGTCTGCTGCAGGGATTCAAGGGAATGGCGGTGACGTAAGGGCGGTGACGAGGTGAAGCTCGTGACGAGGTGGGGCGAGTGAAGAGGTGAATGTACTGCGTGCTGCGTGCTGGGTACTGAGAAAAAGCGAGACACATCGG
>DASWEZ010000201.1:0-31238 GCA_036394495.1 Burkholderiales bacterium | reverse complement strand
CGTTATGTGCACGACAAGGGCCTGTCCGCGAAGAACGCGATCCGCGTGGAAACCCGCTCGGGAATCATCGAACCCAGGCTGGAACGGGACGGGCGGGTCACGGTGAACATGGGAGTGCCGATTTTCGAGCCGGCCCGCATCCCCTTCAAAGCCGAGCGGCTCGCGCCGACGTACGCGCTTGAAGTCGACGCAAAGGAGCGGGAGATCTCCGCCCTGTCGATGGGAAACCCGCATGCCGTGCAGGTCGTGGCCGATGTCGATGCCGCTCCGGTGGCGAGCGAAGGGCCGCTGATCGAGCGCCATGCGCGCTTTCCCGAGCGGGTCAACGCCGGATATATGCAGATCGTGGGTCGCAGACATATTAAACTGCGCGTGTTCGAGCGCGGCGCCGGCGAAACCCTGTCCTGCGGCACCGGCGCCTGTGCGGCGGCGGTGGCCGGAATCGCGCGCGGGCTGCTGGATTCGCCGGTAAAAGTGGACACGCGCGGCGGGGCACTCGAAATCGCGTGGACCGGCGAGGCGCAGCCGGTTTTCATGACCGGCCCGGCGCAATCCGTATTCGAAGGTGAAATCGAGGTATAGAGAAAAGAATGAGACCTGAAGACGTTGCCCGTTACCTGAAGGACCATCCCGAGTTTTTCGAGAACTACGCCGACATGATCGGAGAAATTTCGATCCCGCATCCGCACGGCGGCCGCGCCATCCCCATTTCCGAACGCCAGATCATCACGCTGCGCGAAAAGAACAAGATCCTGGAAGCAAAACTGCGCGAACTGGTGGAGTACGGCGAGGAAAATGACGCGATAGGCGAACGCGTGCATCGCGCCGCGCTGGCGGTTATGAAACCCCAGCACCTGGAATCGCTGTTGCAGGTGCTCTTCTACAACCTGAAGGAGGACTTCTCGGTTCCGCACGTGGCCATCAGATTGTGGAGCGAGTGGGACCATCCGCCGTTGCCCGAATTCAAGACGAGCAGTCCCGAGGTGCGGGCCTTTGCCGACAGCCTCAATCAACCGTATTGCAGCCACCAGTCCATGTTCGAAACGGTCGAATGGTTCGGTGAAGCCGGCGGCCTGCTCAAGTCGTATGCCTACATCACGATGCGCTCGGAAAGGGTATTCGGTCTGCTGACGCTGGCAAGCGAGGATCCGCAACGCTTTTTCCCGGGAATGGGCACGCTCTACCTCAAGCGGCTCGGAGAATTGATCAGTACCTCCCTCGCGCGGTTTTTGTAGATGCCCGCCAGCGACAATTCGACCGCGACCAAACAAGATTCCCCGGCCGACCCTCCTTTCGTCTCCGACTTCCTGTCGCACCTGATCCGGGAGCGGCGCCTATCGCCGCATACCGCCGAAGGCTACCGGCATGATGTGCGCGTATTGCTGGAACTGGCGCAGGAACAGGATTCGGCACTGCAAGACCTGCAGATCCACCAGATCCGGCGCTTCATCGCCCGGCTGCACGGACGCGGGCTGGGCGGAAAATCGCTGGCGCGCATGCTTTCCGCGTGGCGCGGCTTTTTCAATTACCTCGCGCGCGATCACGGCTTCACCCGCAATCCCTGCACCGGCGTGCGGCCGCCGAAGTCGCCGAAGTCGCTGCCCAAAGCGTTGTCGCCCGATGAAGCGACGCGCCTGGTCAGTTTCACCCAGGACGATCCGTTGGCCGTGCGCGACCGCGCGATGTTCGAACTGCTGTATTCCTCGGGACTGCGGCTGTCCGAACTGACTTCGCTGAGCCTTGGCGACGTAAGCTTCGAGGATGCCACGGTGCGGGTCATCGGCAAGGGCAACAAGACCCGCGTGGTGCCCGTGGGCAGTCACGCATTGCAGGCGCTGCAGGCATGGCTGCCGATACGCGGGCTGCTGCCGCCGCGGAACGATTCGGCGCTGTTCCTGAACCAGCGCGGCGACGCCATCAGTGCGCGCGCCGTGCAGTCGCGGCTCAAGGCATGGGGCATCAAGCAAGGCCTGCCCGGCCACGTGCATCCGCACATGCTGCGCCATTCGTTCGCATCGCATGTCCTGCAATCCAGCGGCGATCTGCGCGCGGTACAGGAAATGCTCGGCCATGCCAGCATTTCGACTACGCAGGTGTACACGCATCTTGATTTCCAATACTTGGCCAAGGTCTACGACGCCGCGCATCCACGGGCGAAACGAAAGCCGGCTAAACCTTGAGCCACAGAGGGCACAGAGGACACAGAGGAAAACTTCAAAGCACGCAATCTGGAATTCCACTGTATGTACTTCGCCCAAAGTTCTATTTTCACGTCGTCTTGAACTTGCATTTCTCTGTGCCCTCTGTGACCTCTGTGGCAAATGCCCTTGATTAAGATCGTACTAAAAGCAGGCAGGGAAAAGTCCCTGCTGCGCCGGCATCCGTGGGTATTCTCCGGCGCGGTCGCACGCATCGATGGCAAGGCATCGGCCGGCGACACTGCGCACGTCGTCGCAAACGACGGGCGCTTCCTCGCCATCGCCGCGGTCAATCCCGATGCGAACATTTCCGCGCGCGTGTGGGACTGGAACGAGGCCACGCAGATCAACACCGCCTTTTTCCATCGGCGCCTGGAAGCCGCGATCGGCATGCGCCGCGCGCTGTTCAGCAGAAAGCCCGACGAAGCCGAGCGTCTGGTGCACGGCGAGTCCGACGGCCTGCCGGGATTGATTGTGGATCGCTATGCCGATGTAGTCGTGTTGCAGATTTCGAGCGCCGGGTGCCATCGATGGCGTGACGCGATCGTCGAATCGCTACAGCGGATCACCGCGGCCCGCGCCATCTACGAGCGTTCCGATGCGGATGTGCTCGAACTCGAGGGTCTGGCGCCGCGCACGGGACTGGTGAAGGGCGATCTCGACGTGCCGGTCATCGAGATCACGGAAAACGGTGTCCGCCTGCGCGTCGATGTGGCCAAAGGACACAAGACCGGGTTCTATCTGGACCAGCGCGACAACCGCTGGCGGGTCGGCCAGCTTTCTGCGGGCAGGGACGTGCTCAACTGCTTCAGCTATACGGGCGGGTTTACGCTGCAGTCGCTGGCTCACGGCGCGGCTTCGGTAACGTCGGTGGACTCGTCGGCGGACGCATTGCAGCTCGGGCGCGAGCATGTGCGTCTGAACGGCCTGCAGGAGGATCGCTGCGAATGGGTCGACGCCGACGTATTCCAGTACCTGAGGAGACTACGCGACCAGAACCGGCAATTCGATCTGATCATTCTCGATCCGCCGAAATTCGCCCCCACCGCGGCGACCGCCGAACGCGCCGCCCGCGGTTACAAGGACATCAACCTGCTCGGCTTCAAGTTGCTGCGGCCCGGTGGCCTGCTTGCCACGTTCTCCTGCTCCGGCGGCGTCTCCGCGGACCTGTTCCGCAAGATCGTGGCCGGCGCGGCCCTCGACGCCGACGTCGAAGCGCAAGTGATCGACCAATTCCATTCGACGCCGGACCATCCGGTGTCGCTGGCTTTTCCGGAAGGCGAATATCTGAAGGGATTGTTGTGCCGGAGCGTGTGAAATACGGGAGGCGTGCGTGATGCAGAAGGGAAGCTGTTTGTGCGGAAGTATCCGTTACGAAATCAATGGTCCGCTCGACGAAGTGCGCAACTGCCATTGCTCGATGTGCCGCAAGGCGCACAGCGCGGCCTTCCGTTCGCGTGCAAGCGTGAGGTCGCGCGACTTCCGTTGGACCGCGGGAGAACATCTGGTCACCTGGTATCAATCCTCCCTCGGCACACAGCGCGGCTTCTGCAGCCGCTGCGGTTCGCCGCTGCTGAGCCGGTTCGATGATTCGCCGGAAGTCTTTGGATTGCCGCTCGGTTGCCTCGACACGGATCCTGGGCTTAGGCCGGCAATGCACATCTTCGTCGGTTCCAAGGCGGCCTGGTTCGAGATCACCGACCTGCTGCCGCGCCACGAAGCAGGGCCGCCGCGATGAGTGCTACGACCCTGGTTCTCGTGCGCCACGGCGAAACCGCATGGAATGTCGAAGGCCGCATCCAGGGACACCTCGACATTCCCCTGAACGAGATCGGTCTTGCGCAGGTCGCCTGGGTCGGCAGGCGCCTGCGCGCCGAAAGTTTCGACGCGATTTATTCCAGCGACCTGATTCGCGCCTACCGGACCGCGGGCCCGATTGTCGCGAATCCCGAAAACGACATCATTCGCGACCGGCGTCCGCGCGAACGGAATCTGGGCGTATTGCAGGGACTGACCGGTGATGAAGCGGTGGCCATACAGCCGGCGGCATGGAAGGCGTTCAAGTCACGCGCCGCCGATCTCCCGCTGGCAGGCGGCGAAAGCCTCGGCGAGTTCTCGCGCCGGGTGGTGGATTTCGTCGAAGACGTTCGCGACAGGCATGCCGGCCGCCGGGTTCTGGTCGTCACGCACGGCGGTGTGCTGGATGCAGCTTATCGCCACGCGACCGGCATGCCGCTTTCCGCAATCCGCGATTTCCCGATCTACAACGCGTCCGTCAACGTGATCTCGCACGACGGCGGGCGCTGGAAAATCGAGTCATGGGGCGACATCAGCCACCTGCCGCAGGAACTGGCGATGGACGACACGTAAATGCCGTGAATATCGTGAATGTCGCAACTGCCGTGAATGCCGTAGAAGCTTTGGGACTCGACGGAATCACCACATTCACGATATTCACGGCATTCACGATATTTACGGCCTCACAAACGGAGGCACTCTTCCGACGAGCTTCTCGAGCATCACCAATTCTTCATCGGTATGGTTGATGAACTCCGCCTTCTGCATCATTTTGCCTTCGGTCATTTCGGCGTAGACGATATTCGGCGTGTGATAGCCGGATGCGATCAGGCGCTTGTCGGTGCGGTGCTGGTCCTCCAGCTCTACCGTTCCATAACATGTGCAGAAATAAGTCCGCTCCGGCGCGGCTTCCATATAGATGCCGGTACCGCGAATGCCGGCGGTCGCCGTTGCGGTCAGCAACTGGCGCGGGCTGCCCTTGCCGAACGCGCCCAGTAGAGCGCCGGTCAGCATGCGCAGTCCGGTCAACAGGAGCGCCTTGGGATTCCCCAGGATTTCGACCTCGCTGTTCGCGCGTATCAGAAGGGCATCCTTGCCCATCACCATCACCAGGCGGCCGCTGGTCCCGGTCCTGATGACATCGAGCGCGCGAATCTCGTTGGCCCTGCTCGCCAGCCTGCCGTTGACCATGACTTCGCCGTCGATTTCGTGAAGCCTGCCCGCATGGGACGTCGCCGGCAGCAGCAATGCCGCACCGCAGGCAGCGGATTGCAGCAGGAAATCCCGGCGGGATTTCGTGGGGTCGGGGTGACGCAGGCAGGGATCAGCCATGGATAACCTCCGGTGGGCGTGCTTCAACTATAGTCCGTTCGTGACAGTTACGAAGGCCGTCGCAATCCGGATGTTGGCGAAACCGCCCGGTCGGCGCTACACTGCTCGCCGGTTCACCCAAACCCATGAAACTGCATCGCGTCCTGAACGGCCTGCTGATCCTGCTGCTGCTATTCGCACAGCAGGCGGCTTTCGCGCATGCAATTTCCCATCTGGGCAAGGAACCGCCGGCGAAGGAGCGACTCGCCCATTCGAAACTGTGCGACAAGTGCGTCAGCTTCGAAAAGATCTCCGGTGTGGCGCCCACCAGCGTCCCCGTCCTTGCTTCGCTCGACCTTGTCTTTGCGCAACCACTGCCGGTGGACTATGTCTTCAGTCCGCGCACGGTTGCCGCGTTCCACAGCCGCGCTCCTCCGTTTTTCCTCTGATCGACGTCGCTGACGCCCGCGGCAAAGCCGCGGCGCGTTGTTTTTTTTCGTCCAGAGGAGATTCTCATGTTCAGGAAGGTCACCCTGGCAGCCGCCATCGGCGCTGCCTTTGTCGCACCCGTTCCGGCCATCGGCGCGGACGATGCGGAAGTCCAGAAAATTCGCGATGAAATAAAAGAGCTCAAAGACGGGTATGAGACGCGCATTCGCCAGCTCGAGCAACGCCTCGAAAAGACGGAGCAAAGTCCGGCTGCGGCTGCATCGGCGGCGCCGGCCCCGTCCGCTCCGGCTTCGGCGAACTCGTTCAACCCGGCCATCTCGCTGATCCTCGGCGGGCAGATAAACAACCTGCAGCGCGATCCGGGAACCTATCAAGTCGGTGGTTTCATTCCCGGCGGCGACGGCGTCGGCCCCGGTCGTCGCAGCTTCAATCTGGGTGAGTCCGAACTCGACGTTGCCGCCAATATCGATCCCTATTTCTCCGGGTTTTTCGTTTTGTCGATAACACCGGAGAACGAGGCCTCGGTCGAGGAAGGTTACGTGCAGAACACCGGCTCCGTACCCGGTCTGACCGTGAAGTTCGGCCGCTTTTTCTCCGGATTCGGCTACGTCAACGAGATACACGCCCACGCTTGGGATTTCGTCGACCTGCCGCTGGTCCATCAAGCCTTCTTCGGCGGCCAACTCCAGGAGGAAGGGATCCAGGCGCGCTGGCTTGCGCCAACGCCGATGTTCGTCGAATTCGGCGTCGAAACCGGACGAGGGGCCAATTTCCCGGGATCGGAACGCAACAAGAATGGTGCCAACGCTGGAATGATCTTCGCGCATCTTGGCGACGATGTCGGCATCAGCAACAGCTATCGCGTCGGTGCCTCCTACCGCATGACCAAGGCCGAGGATCGCACGTACGACGACGTCGATTCCATCGGTACGCCCGTCACCAATGCCTTCACCGGCGACAGCAAGATGTGGGGCGTGGATTTCGTCTGGAAGTGGGCGCCGAACGGCAACACGGTCGATCGCAACTTCAAGTTCCAGGCCGAATATCTGCACCGCACGGAAGACGGCAGCCTGGCTTTCAACACCGCGGGCCCAAATCTCTCCGACGCCTATCGCTCCAGCCAGTCGGGCTGGTACATGCAGGGCGCCTACCAGTTCATGCCGCGCTGGCGCGTGGGATTGCGCTATGAAGAGTTGAACAGCGGCAACCCGGATATTGGCCTGGTAAGCAGCGGAGCGCTGACCGCCGCCGATTTCCCGCGCCTTGCCGAAAACGATCCGAAACGAACAACGGCGATGATCGATTTCTCACCGTCGGAGTTTTCGCGTTTCCGGCTGCAGTTCGCGCGCGACGAAGCCCGCTTCAACGAGGCCGACAACCAGGTGTTCCTGCAATACATCATGAGCCTCGGCACGCATGGCGCCCACAAATTCTGATCCGGCCACCGACCTCAAACAGAACGCGCCGCACATTCGTGCGCGGCCGACACGAAAGGACATGAACATGAACCGATGGAAAACATTCACCGGCGCCCTGGCGTTATTCGCCATGTGCTCTCCGGCATTCGCCGCGGTCAACATCTTCGCCTGCCTGCCGGAATGGGCGGCGCTCGCGAACGAGCTGGGCGGCGACAAGGTCTCGGTCTACCAGGCTTCCAATGCCTTGCAGGATCCGCATCATATCGAGGCGCGGCCCAGCCTGGTCGCACGCATGCGCAGCGCCGACCTGGCGATCTGTACTGGCGCGGAGCTCGAGATCGGCTGGCTGCCGGTGTTGCTGCAGACCGCGGGAAACCAGAAAGTACAGCCCGGACAGCCGGGTTTCATTGCCGCGGCCGACTTCGTGGACCGGCTGGAAGTCCCGACGCGACTGGATCGTGCGGACGGGGATGTGCATCCCGGAGGCAATCCGCATATCCAGCTCGACCCGCGCAATGTTGCCAAAGTCGGGCTGGTACTGACGCAACGCCTCGAGCAGATCGATGCGGGCAACGCGGCATACTACGAATCGCGCGGCAAGGACTTCCAGGGTCGCTGGGCACAGGCAATCCCGCGTTGGGAAAAGGATGCGGCATCTTTGAAAGGCCTGCGCGTCGTGCCTTATCACAAGGACTCGGTGTACCTGATCAAATGGCTGGGCCTGGTGGAAGTCATGGACATTGAGCCGAAGCCGGGCATTCCGCCGAGTGCCGGTCATCTTTCCGAGCTGGTCGGGCGTTTAAAGGGCGGCGCAGCCGATGTCATCGTGCGTTCGGCCTATCAGGACCCGAAGGCGGCGACATCGCTTGCGGCAATGACGAATCTCCCCGCGGTGGAGCTCCCGTATACCGTGGGTGGAACGCCGGGCGCCAAGGATTTGTTCGGCCTGTTCGATGATTCGATCGCGAGACTCAAAGCGGTGAAAAAATAACATGGCCCACCTCGAGTTCAGCCTCCTGCTCCCCGCATTGATCGCGGGCCTGCTGGTTACCGCATCCCATACTCCACTGGGAATCCAGGTGCTGAACCGGGGCATCGTATTCATCGACATCGCCATTGCGCAGATTGCCGGGGTCGGCGTCATTGCAGCCGACTTCTTCGGTTGGGAAGCGGAGGGCGTCGCCGTGCAGATTTCCGCGCTGGCGGCTGCCCTGCTCGGTGCGCTGTTCCTGACCTGGACCGAGAAACGCTGGCCGGAAATCCAGGAAGCCATCATTGGGACGGTGTTCGTGCTGGCCGCAACGCTCGGCGTCCTGCTGCTCGCCAGCAACCCGCATGGCGGCGAATATCTGAAGGACCTGCTGGTGGGGCAGATACTGTGGGTGGGCCACGCCCAACTCATGGTCGTCGCCGTTCTGACCGCGATCGTATTGGCGGCATGGTTCGGCATAGGCCGCGATCGGCTTGGTCGCATCGGCTTCTATCTGCTGTTCGGCCTCTCCGTCACCGCTTCGGTACAGATGGTCGGGGTCTATCTGGTCTTCTCCAGCCTGATCGTCCCCGCGCTCGCGTCGCGCAATGCGACGCGCTTCCGGCTGACGAAAGCCTACGCAGTCAGCGGCCTGGGCTACCTCTTCGGACTGATTGCTTCGACCATGTTCGATCTCCCCACCGGCGCCATCATCGTCTGGGCCATGGCGATCGTCGGCATCGTGTTCTCCAGCCTCGAGCGAGGTATGGCCAGACCGGCAACTTGAACTCTCCAGTACAATTCCCCATCTGAGGTTTATCCGCCGGGCACTTTCGTACCCGGACTTTTCCCTGCGGACCGCATACGCCCGCAACAAACGACCTTTCGGCATGAGCGAAACCTTTCACGGCACCACCATCATTTCCGTGCGTCGCGGCAAAAACGTGGCCCTGGGCGGCGATGGACAGGTCACTTTCGGCAACATCGTGCTGAAATCGAGTGCGCGCAAGGTGCGGCGGCTGTTCCACGAGCGCATCCTTGCAGGATTTGCCGGCGGCACCGCGGATGCTTTCACGCTGTTCGAACGCTTCGAGGCGAAACTGGAAAAACACCAGGGACACTTGCTGCGATCGGCGGTCGAACTGGCGAAAGACTGGCGTACCGACCGCATCCTGAGGCGGCTCGAAGCCATGCTGGCGGTCGCGGATCACGAGTCGTCGCTGATCATCACCGGCAATGGTGACGTGGTCGAGCCCGAACTCGGCCTGGTAGCGATCGGCAGCGGCGGTCCCTACGCGCAAGCCGCTGCGCGCGCTTTGCTGGAAAATACCGATCTGCCGCCGCAGGACATCGTCAAGAAGGCGCTGACCGTCGCCGGCGAGATCTGCATCTATACGAACCAGAATCATGTAATCGAGGTTCTGGAGTGAACGGTGAACAGTGAACGGTAAACGGAAAAATCCCCAAGCCGCTTTTTCACCGATTACTGTTCACTGACCACCGTTCACCTTTTCACCATGTCCTCAATGACACCCCAAGAGATCGTCCACGAACTGGACAAACATATCGTCGGCCAGGACGACGCGAAGCGTGCGGTCGCGATCGCGTTGCGCAATCGCTGGCGCCGCCAGCAGGTCGCCGAACCGCTGCGCCAGGAGATCACACCCAAGAACATCCTGATGATCGGGCCCACGGGCGTGGGCAAGACCGAAATCGCGCGGCGCCTCGCCAGGCTCGCCGAAGCCCCTTTCATCAAAGTCGAGGCGACGAAATTCACCGAAGTCGGCTACGTCGGCAAGGACGTGGATTCCATCGTGCGCGACCTGGTGGAAACCGCGATCAAGCAGGTGCGCGAGCAGGAGACACGCAAGGTGCGCCACCGGGCGGAAGACATGGCCGAAGAGCGCATCCTCGATACTTTGCTGCCGGCAGCGAGGGAGATCGGCTCCGCGCACGATGCGCAGGACGGCGACAATGCGACGCGGCAGAAATTCCGCAAACGGCTGCGCGAGGGCGAGTTGGACGACAAGGAAATCGAAATCGACGTCGTGGCCGCACAGGCACAGATGGAAATCCTTGCCCCGCCCGGCATGGAAGATCTGACGTCGCAGATCCAGGGCATGTTCCAGAATCTCGGCAGCTCGCGGCGCAAGACGCGCAAGCTCAGGATCCGCGAGGCGATGAAGCTGCTGACCGAGGAAGAAGCGGCGAAGCTGGTGAACGACGAGGACCTGAAGCAAAAGGCGCTCACCAACGTCGAGCAGAACGGCATCGTGTTCATCGACGAGATCGACAAGATCACCAGCCGCCAGGAAACCGGCGGCGCCGAAGTTTCCCGCCATGGCGTGCAGCGCGATCTCCTGCCGCTGGTGGAAGGCACCACGGTCAATACCAAGTATGGAATGATCAAGACCGACCACATCCTGTTCATCGGCAGCGGCGCCTTTCATCTTTCCAAACCGTCCGACCTGATTCCGGAATTGCAGGGGCGCTTCCCGATCCGCGTCGAACTCGAAAGCCTGACGGTGGAAGATTTCGAACGCATCCTGACGTCCACCGACGCCTGCCTCACGCGGCAGTACCAGGCATTGCTCGAAACGGAGGAAGTCAGACTCGAGTTCCGCGCCGATGGCATCCGCCGCATGGCCGAGATTGCCTGGCAGGTCAACGAAAAGACCGAGAACATCGGCGCGCGCCGGCTCTATACGGTCATCGAAAAATTGCTGGAAGAGGTTTCGTTCGACGCGAACCGGCAACAGGGCAAGATCGTGGTCATCGATGCGGCTTACGTGGACGCCAAGTTGAAAGCACTTGCACAGAGCGAAGATCTTTCGCGTTACGTGCTTTGACCCGCGGTCGCAGTCCGTCGTCGCAACGGAATTCCCCAAAGACGGGATTTCCTGATAATTTGCGGCTTCAGGATCCCCGATGAGCATTGGCACTACATTCAGCCTGGAGGTCAACCCGACGCTTCCGCGCCGCCTCGCGCGGCTGGAGGAGCTCGCCAATAATCTGCTGTACAGCTGGGACCGGCAGACGCGGGTGCTGTTTTCACGGCTGGATCCGCAACTCTGGGACAAGGTCGGCCACAATCCGAAGGCGTTCCTCAAACGCATCGACGAGCACAAGCTGGTCGACGCCGCGGACGATCCGGTTTTCCTGGGCAACCTGAACCGGGTGCTGTCGGCGTTCGACGCGTACCTGAAGGAACCCCTGCGCCGCAATGGTTCGGAGTGGCTGCGCAAAAACGACTGCATCGCCTATTTCTGCGCGGAGTTCGGCTTCCACGAGAGCCTGCCGATCTATTCGGGCGGCCTGGGCATCCTCGCCGGCGATCATTGCAAGTCGGCAAGCGACATGCGCCTGCCCTTCGTCGGCGTCGGCTTGCTGTATCGCCAGGGCTACTTCCACCAGACCATCGACTCAGAGGGCAACCAGCATGCGCTGTATGCCGATTCGGATTTCGAGGACCTGCCCGTTACGCCCTGCCTGCGCGCCGACGCTTCCGAGGTGCGCACCAGCATCGAGTTTCCAGGCAGGAACGTGCAGATCAAGGTATGGCAGGCACGCATCGGCCACGTGACGCTCTACCTGCTCGATACCGACCTGGCGGAAAATTCCGCGGACGATCGCAACATCACGCACCGCTTATACGGCGGCGACCGCACCACCCGCATCGAACAGGAAATCGTCCTGGGCATCGGCGGCGTGCGTGCGCTGGCGGAGCTGGGCATCAATCCGACGGCGTGGCACATCAACGAAGGACATCCGGCCTTCCTGGTCCTCGAGCGTGCGCGCGCACTCGTCGCGCAGGGAATGCCGTTCAATGCCGCGCTGGAGGCGATCGCGGTGAATACGGTATTCACCACGCACACCCCGGTTCCGGCAGGCCACGATCATTTCAGCGCGGAGGCGATCGGCAGCTATTTCCCGTGGTTGCGCAAACAACTCGGCCTGACCGAGGAACAGTTTCTTGCATTGGGCCTCGTCAACGGCGGACACGAATTCAACATGACCGCGCTGGCGATCCGCGGGTCACGCTTCCAAAACGGCGTCAGCCGCATCCACGGCGGCGTGTCTTCGCACATATGCGCACCGCTGTGGCCCGAACTCGAACCGCGGGAAAACCCGCTGTCCTACGTGACCAACGGCGTGCATGTGCCGACCTTCCTGGCGCCGGAATGGGCGGACCAGTTCGACAAGTTTCTCGGTTTCGACTGGTCGCACCATGCCGGAAGCCACGGCTTCCAGGAACGCCTTGAAGCGATGCCCGATCATCTGTTCTGGAGCGTGCGACAATCGCTGAAAGCCCAGATGCTGCATCTGGTGCGCCATCGCGTCGCGCGCCAGCACTTCCGCAACCACGGGTCGGAGGCGCATCTCGACAGGCTGTTGCACTATGCCGATCCGATCAATCCGAATGTATTGACCGTGGGTTTCGCGCGCCGGTTCGCGACCTACAAACGCGCAACGCTGCTGTTCCAGGATCTCGACTGGTTGCGCACGATACTCGGCGACGAAGCGAAACCGGTCCTGTTCATCTTCGCCGGCAAGGCTCATCCCGCCGATGTCCCCGGGCAGGACGTCATCCGCGAGTTGAACCGGATCGCGCGCATGCCGGAATTCGAAGGCAAGATCCTGCTGCTCGAAGACTACGACCTGCATCTCGCGCGCCGGCTGGTTTCCGGCGTGGACGTCTGGTTGAACAATCCGATGTATCCGCTGGAAGCGAGCGGGACTTCCGGCATGAAGGCCGGCATCAACGGCGTGCTCAACCTCTCCGTGCTCGACGGCTGGTGGGGGGAAGGCTACGACGGACACAACGGCTGGGCGATCAAGCCGGTGGCGGAAAACCTCGACGAGGCGCGGCGCAATTTCGAGGAAAGCCGCACGCTCTACGAGTTGTTGCAGGACCACGTCATCCCGACGTATTACCGCCGCGGCGAGATGGGCTATTCGGCCGAGTGGATCCGCATGGCCAAGCGCTCGATCGCCTCGATCCTGCCGCGCTTCTCGTCGACGCGCATGGTCAACGAGTATCTCGCGAAGTTCTATCTGCCGGCGACCCGGCAGGGGCGGCGCTACGCGGAATCCGATTTCGAAGCGGCCCGCCGGCTGGCGCTGTGGAAACAGCGCATGCGCGAAGTCTGGCCGAAAGTAACGGTGCGGCGTCTGGATGCCCCGCAAAAGCGCATCGCCTTCGGCGCCGGGCTGCATCTCGAAGTCGGCGTTTTTCTCAACGGTCTCCGGCCGGAGGACGTCGCGCTCGAACTGCTGATTGCAAGGCAGAAGGGGCACGAAGACGACGGCCATCCGAAATCCTACCGGTTCGAATCGCAGGGCACGCTGACCGAGCAAGGCGAACAACGCTTCGTGCTTGAACTCAGCCCGGCAATCTGCGGCAAACTGGAATATCGCATACGCCTGTATCCGCAGCACGAATTGCTGACGCATCCATTCGAACTGGGCATGATGCGCTGGCTCTAGTCGTGGTCTGCGTCCCGCTGCCGTCCGTTTTTTCCACCGCAGCAATGCCTGATCGAACCCCAATCGTTGACAGTCGAGGGAGCGGGACATAGCATTACGCTCCCCGGCCATGTCAACGCTCGCAATCCCCGTCACGTTTCATCCGAACGCCCGGGAGTAAACGTCAGGGCAAACGTGATCTGGAAGCGCAGGCACCGCATCGCGGTGCCTGAAAATACAAAATTCATCGGGAGGAATTCATGCGTGTATCGATCTGGAGCGCCCTGTCGGCCGGCGCCTTTGCATCGCTTTTTGCCCTGTCTGCGGCCGCGGACACGATTCGCATCGGCCTGGTCAGCGAAATCACCGGCCCGAACGCCGAAGCAGGCAGCTACACCATCAACGGCGCCAGGCTCGCCGTCGAACAGATCAACAAGAAGGGCGGCATCCTCGGCAAGCAGGTCGAACTGGTGATCGAAGACAACCAGTCCACCAACCCCGGCACGGTGCTCGCGTTTTCCAAGCTGGGCGGCAACAAGGACATCCCGGCCATCATCGGCCCGATCCGCAGCACGCAGGTGCAGGCCGCTTCACCGACGATCCAGAAGGCCGGCGTCCCGGTCATGATCGGCGGCACCGATCCGAGCCTCACCCACGTCAGCAATCCGTGGGTATTCCGCTGCCGGCCGAACGATACTTTCTCCTCGCGCGTGATCGGCGACTTCGGCGTCACCAAGCTGAAACTGAAGAAGTGGGCGATCGTCCATTCCACCGACGCGTTCGGTTCCGGCGGACAGAAGGCCCTTACCGAGGCACTCAAAGGCCTTGGCGTCGAACCGGTGCTGATCCAGGGTTACACCAATAACTCGCAGGACTTCACGCCGGTGGTGCTGGCTATCAAGAAATCCGGCGCCGATGTCATCGGCACCTATATGACCAATTCCCAGGATGTGGGCATTTTCGCCAAGCAGTTGCGCCAGCTCGGCGTGACCGCGACCTGGATCGGATCGCCTTCGATCGTGACCGATACCGCGATGAAACTCGCGGGAGATGCGTTATACGATACCTACGGCATCGCCGATTTCAATCCAGACGCCAACGCGGAAGCGAAATCCTATGCGGTCGCCTATCGCGCCAAGTACAACGTCGAACCGGACGTCTATTCGAGCTGGGCATTCGACGCCATGAACGTCATCGCGCAGGCCATCAATTCCGCGAAGAGCGACAAGGCCGATGACATCCGCAAGGCCGTCCTCGGATTGAAGAACTGGAAGGGCGTCGAAGGCAACTACAATTTCGACGCCAACGGCGACGGCCTGCGCGGTTACAACATCGTCAAGAACGAAGGCGGCAAGGTCAAGTTCGTCGACCACATCAGCTTCGATAAATAAATAGTCGCGTGAGCGCTTGCGGCATGCGCCTGCGCGGGTCCGCATCAACAGGGGGGAAAGCGCCGTGGATGCGCTAGCCAATAATTTTCAGGTGCTGTTCCAGGGCTTGGCGCTCGGCAGCATCTATGCGCTGGTGGCACTCGGCTTCGTGCTCATCATCCGCGCCACCAACGTGGTGAACTTCGCCCAGGGCGATTTCGCCATGCTCGGCGCCTACATGATGGTCGCCTTCCTGGTCGGGGTCGGCCTGCCTTACTGGCTGTCCTTCCTGCTCGCCCTGGTCGGCATGGGCGTGTTCGGCCTGATCTTCAACTACGGCGTGTACTACCCGCTGCGGCATCGCGGCTTCCTGCCGGTCATCATTTCCACCCTCGGTGCGTCGATTTTCCTGCAGAACACCGTGCTGGCGATCTTCGGCGCGCAGCCGAAACGGCTCGACAATGTGATCGCGGGCGGCGTACAGATCGGCTCCGTGTTCCTCGACAGCCAGTACCTGGTGATACTCGCGGTGACGATGGTAATGGTTGCGTTCCAGTTTTTCTTCTTCGAGCACACCATGCTCGGCAAGAAGCTGCAGGCGACGTCGCAGGACAAGGACATGGCGCGCCTGCTCGGCATTCCCGTGGCGCTGATGATCGCCATCACTTTCGTTTACAGCTCCGCGCTGGGCGGCCTGGCCGGCGTGCTGGTGGGCCCGGTGTTGTTCGTGTCGATCGGCATGGGCTCGATCATCGCGCTGAAGGCATTCGCCGCGACCATCATCGGCGGCTTCGGCGACGTCAAGGGCGCCATCGTCGGCGGCCTCTTCATCGGCGTGATCGAAAGCTTCGCCGCTTTTTACATCTCCGTCCCCTACAAGGACGCCTACGCCTTCCTGATGCTGTTCCTGGTGCTGATATTCCGGCCGCAGGGCTTCTTCGGTGAAAGGGTTTCCGAAAAAGCATGAGCACGCAAACACTCGAAGCGCCGCGCAAGCGCCGCCTTTCGCCCTGGCCGTTCGTTCTTCTCGTCATCGCGATCGCGGTGCCGCTGCTTCCCTACTACACCAATGTCAGCCATTTCGTGCTGTCGATGTTCATGCAGGCGACGACGTATGCGATCGCGGTGCTGGGCATGGTGGTGGTGCTCGGCTACACCGGCCAGATCAATCTTGCGCAGGCTGCATTCTTCGGATTCGGCGCCTATGGCGTCGCGCTCGGCACGGTGTCCTACGGCCTGTCGTTCTGGGTCTCGCTGGCGCTCGGCATCGGCATCGCCGGCCTGGCCGGCGGCATCCTCGGAATGACCACGCTGCGCCTGGGTGGCCATTACCTGGCGATGATCACCATCAGCTTCCAGCAGATCTTCGACCTGGTGGCGGTCAACTGGATCGAGGTGACGCATGGGCCCGACGGCATTGCCGGCATCGGCCGGCCTTCGCTTTTCGGCCACGAACTGTCGGACGATCGCGCCTACCTGCTGCTGTGTTCGCTGGTGCTGTATGCGATGATCGGGGCGGTGTGGTACCTGCCGCAGACCCGGCTCGGTCGCGCCATGCGCGGCGTGCGCGAGAACGAACTCGCCGCAGAAGTCGTCGGCGTGCATACGCTGAGAACAAAGGTAATCGCCTTTACGCTGTGCGCCGCGCTCGGCGGCGTCGGCGGCGGCCTCTATGCAGGCGGCTTCGCCTACATCAGTCCCGACAATTTCAATTTCCAGCGCGCGGTGGAATTCCTGTCGATGGTGCTGCTCGGCGGCGCGCAGTCGCCGTTCGGCGGCGCGCTGGGCACCACGCTGCTGATCCTGCTGCCGGAATGGCTGAAGGAAATGCCGCCAAGCTTGCAGTTCATCAAGGATGTGTATCTGGCGATCTATGGCCTGGCCGTGATCCTGATCATGGTGTTCATGCCCGAAGGCATCTGGGGGTTGCTGCGCAACGGCTGGAAAAAATTCAGGACGGCGCTGCCGGTCGATACCTCGGGCATCAAGCCGCTGAATCTCGACATCGCCGTGACGCAGACGACACCGCTGCTCAGGCTCGAGGGCATGCAGAAATTCTTCGGCGGCCTGCGCGCGGTCGACGGCATCGACCTGGAAGTCTCGCGTGGCACGGTGCATGCGCTGATCGGGCCCAACGGATCCGGCAAGACGACCACGCTGAACGTCGTCAACGGCATCTACAAGGCGACCGGCGGGCGCATCTTCATCGACGGCAACGACGTCACGCTGAAGTCGCCGCACGAACGCGCCGGGCACGGCCTGGGCCGCACCTTCCAGAATATCCGGTTGTTCCCGAGCATGTCGGCGCTGGAAAACGTGATCGTCGGCGCGCAACGCGATAACAATCCCATCGAACCGGGCGCCAAGGCACTGCGCGCCCGCGCGATGTCGGCGCTGCAGTTCGTCGGTCTCGCGGACAAGGCCGACACCATCGTGCGCAGCCTGCCCTATGGCCACCAGAGGCTGGTGGAAATCGCGCGTGCGCTCGCCGGTCATCCGAAGCTGTTGCTGCTCGACGAGCCCGCAGCCGGATTGAACCAGACCGAAAAAATGGAGTTGGTGGAACTGCTTAAAAAACTGCGCAGTGGCCACGGACTGACCGTTTTCCTGATCGACCACGACATGGGGCTGGTGGAAAAGGTGTCGGACCGCATCACCGTGCTGAACTTCGGCAAGAAGATTGCGGAAGGTACGCCGCAGGAAGTGCTGCGCCATCCGGATGTGATCGCCGCGTACCTGGGAGACCCGAATGCCGCTGCTTGAGCTGAAGAACGTCGCCAGTTATTACGGCAGCGTGCAGGCGCTCAAGAGCGTGAGCCTGCGCGTGGAGCAGGGTGAAGTGGTCACGCTGCTCGGCGCCAATGGCGCCGGGAAAAGCTCCACGCTGCGCACGATATCCGGGCTGCTGCGGCCGGCAAGCGGCGAAGTCTGGTTTGACGGCCAGCCCATCCACGACATGGCGCCCGAGAAGATCGTGCGGCTCGGTATTTCGCACGTGCCGGAAGGGCGGCGCATTTTCCCCGGACTCACCGTGCGCGAGAACATCATGCTCGGTACGTCCAATCGTGGCCGCCTGCCGAAGAAGCAGATGGAGGAAGAGGTCGCGGAGATGTTCGAAATCTTCCCGGTCATCAAACCCTTCGAGAATGCGCTGGGCTGGACGCTTTCCGGCGGCCAGCAGCAGATGCTGGCGGTCGCGCGCGGGCTCATGGCGAAACCGAAATTGCTGCTGCTCGACGAACCGTCGCTCGGACTCGCGCCGGTCATCGTGCAGCAATTGTTCGCCACGATCCGCGTAATCCACGCGCGCGGCACCACCATCCTTCTGGTCGAGCAGAACGCGAACATGGCATTGTCGGTAGCCAATCGCGGCTATGTGCTGGAAACCGGCGAAATGAAGGTCGAGGGTTCGCCCAAGGAACTGCTCGGCAACGAGCAGGTGCGCGCAGCCTATCTGGGCGGCCACGGCTGAGTGCCGGCGCAGCGATTTCCGCGCGGGTTTACACTGGCGGCGTCACCGGTTGCCCAGGAGATGTCCGATGAAATCCAGCCGATGGCTCGCCTTCCTGCTGTTTATGCTTTGCAACGCAGCGGGCTCGCAGACGACCGTCGAAGAAGTCCGCAAAAAGTGGCCGGACTTCCGCTATCTCGAACCGGGCCAGCTGCGCGAGCTTCCCGAACCCGTCCGCGCCGACATGCAAAAACTCGGCTGCCGCATCCCGAAGTTCATGAAATGGGACGCCCGGCACAACGTCATCCAGGGCCAGTTCTTCAAGCCCGGGCAGACCGACTGGGCAGTGCTTTGCCAGGCCGGCGAGAAAACCGGAATTCTGCTCTATCCGGGCGGGGCGGCTTCCGACTTGCCGATGTTGCGCAGCGAACCGACCGATCCCACGCGCACGATTCACGTCGTCAGTGCTTTCGTGTTGCAAAAGCGCGCGGTGCGCGATCATCCCGATGAACCCCCTCCGGCTTTCGATCATGACGGCATCGAAGACGGACCCATCCAGAAGGCCGGCCGCGTGATCTATCACCACGACGACGAATGGACGGAATTCTGAGAAGACAATGAAGCGCGTGTGCGTATTCTGTGGAGCCAACGCCGGCACTCGCGCCGAATACGGCCTTGCCGCACAGGGATTGGCTGGCGTCCTGGCTCGCCGCGGTCTCGGGCTGGTTTATGGAGGCGGCAACGTCGGCCTGATGGGTACGCTTGCCGATTCGATGTTGCAGGCGGAGGGCGAGGTCATCGGCGTGATTCCGCAACATCTGGTTGCAAAGGAGGTCGCTCATCGCGGCGTTACCAAATTGCATATCGTCGATACCATGCACCAGCGCAAAGCCATGATGAACGAAATGTCCGACGCCTTCATCGCCTTGCCGGGTGGATTCGGCACGCTGGAAGAGTTCTTTGAAATTCTCACTTGGTCGCAACTGGGTATCCTTCGCAAGCCCAGTGGATTGCTGAATGTTTCCGGCTACTACGACGACCTTCTGGCCATGATGGACCACGCCGTTGCGGAAGGATTTTTGCTGCCCGCCAATCGCAAACTCGTGATTGCGGATACGGATGCGGACGTGCTAGTCCAGCGCCTCGCTTCCCTCTGTGCCACTTTGACAGGCAAGGAAACGAACGCCGCGAGGAACTTTCTGTAACCAGCGCGTCAAACCTGCCGGGGTACAATTAGCTACGCGATCCCGTCGCGCTTCCGTTTCACCAGAACCATTTCGAGAGGAATACCCATGAGAAAAACGCTACTTTCAATCAGCCTCGTATCGCTGTTCACTGCGCTGGCCGGGTCGGCCATGGCATTGGAAATGCGCCCCATCCTCACGCTGGATGTCGCCAAGAAGATGGCGGCGGCCTGCGAGGCGAAAGCCAAGCAGGAAGGCTGGAAGATGAACATCGCCATCGTCGACAACGGCGGAAACCTGAAATTCTTCCTGCGTCAGGACGATGCGTTCCTGAAGAGCATCGAGATTGCCCAGCTCAAGGCGGGCACCTCGGCCGGCTTCCCCTTCTCGACCAAGCAGATCGGCGAGATCACCGCCAAGGTGCCGGGCATCGCATTCGTACCGGGCATCGTGACCTTCGAAGGTGGATTGCCGATCCTGACCGCCGATGGCAAGCAGGTTGGTGCGATCGGCGTATCGGGCGGTACCGCCGAGCAGGACGGTATGTGTGCCCAGGCTTCGGTCGATGCGGTGAAGAACGACCTGAAGTAAGCGGCCTGAAAGGGAAAAAGCCCGGCTGACGCAGCCGGGCTTTTTTATTCGTCCACTTTCATTATCTGTGCGATCAGGTCGTGCGCAGAATGCGCAATGCCGCGCATGCGGCCCCGTATCCGTTGTCGATGTTGGTCACGGTCAGCCCGGGCGAGCAACTCGCCAGCATCGCGTGCAATGCCGTTTGGCCGCCGTTGGCCACCCCGTAGCCGACCGAAGTCGGCACACCGATCACGACATTGGATACCAGGCCGCCGATCACGGTAGGCAGGGCCGCGTCCATGCCGGCGACCGCGATGACGACTTTCATCTTGCGGATTTCCTCGATGCGCTCCAGCAAACGCCACAGTCCGGCGACGCCTACGTCGCTGATTTCGGCGGCCGGTTCACCGTAGAAACGCAGCGTGCGCGCGGCTTCACGGCTGACCGCCACGTCCGAAGTCCCTGCGGCAACGACCGCAATCCGCGTCTCGGTGCGCAATTCATGCGCGCCGCCGAAATAGCCGGTGCGCGAAATCGGGTCGTAGTCGATGGCGGCGCGATGGCTTTGCGAAAGCGCCGCGAACTGCTCCGGCAACAGCCGCGTAAGCAGCATGTGCCGGCCCTTTTCCTGCACCTGCTCGAGGATCACCGACAGATGGGTGACCGACTTCGACGCGCACAGCACCGCCTCCTCGAGGCCGGTGCGGGCATCGCGCGCAAAATCCAGCATCACGTCTTTGTGCAAAGTCATAAATTCAAACTAACCGCAGAGGCGCGGAGGAAACGCAAAGGAAAGCAAGCACGGAAAAATCTGTACCGGATATTACGCGTCGAATCTTGAGTAAGGTGCCGTATTCCTTTGCGCGCTTTTCTTTGCGCCTTTGCGCCTCTGCGGTTAGAAGTAGTCACGCTGCGTCGCGGTGCAGGCGAATAAGAAAGGCACTGCCGGTGCGATAAGGTGCCAGCGAGACCGGATATTCGAAGCCGCCGTCGCGGAACAACGCGCCGACATCGACCTTCAGCGCGTCGCGCGCGTCTTCGTCGAGCGCAGCCAGATTCTGCTCGTCGAGCTCGATGACCACGCCTTTGGCGCGCACGCGGCAACGCACCGTGCGCGGGGCGAGTGATTTCGAGACCAGGATTTCCGCGGCATGCACCAGCTTGAGCATGTCCGGATCGATCGCGATGCCGGTTTCGATGCGGCTCGACAGGCACGGAGCCGAAGGCAGCTCGGCGATGTCCGCGAGATCCAGATGGCGTGCGATGGCGCGCACGGTTTCCTTGTCGACGCCGGCTTCGACGAACGGATGGCGCACTCCGTGGTTTCTAGCCGCATCCAGGCCCGGCCGGTATTCGCCGAGGTCGTCGAGGTTGGTGCCGGCGACAACTTGCGCCGTCGTATGCGGCACCAGCGCACCGTACAGGTTGGTCTTGCAGTAAAAGCAGCGGTTCACGGGGTTGCTGCGATAGTCCGCGTCGCCGAACTCGCCCGCATCGACCACCGACAACTTCCAGCCTTCGCGCGCCGCCAGCGCGCGCACGCGGTCGGTTGCTTCTCCCGGGACCGCGGGCGACACGGCATGGAACATTTCGACTTCGCCGCGCAACGTGCGGTGGGCAAGCGTTGCCAGGGTCAGGCTGTCCACGCCTCCGCTCACTGCAACCGCAACCGGCCCGATGTCGCGCAGGACGCGTTCCAGTTTCGCCAGCGCGCTCTTGACCTCGCTCATTTGCGATCCTTGCGCAATATGACCTGCTCGGCTTCGCGCTGCAGGCGTTCGCGTTCCGCGCGGCCGCCAATCACGTTCAACAGGTCGTCGGCTTCCACTTTCGCGGTCTTCCTGCCCGGACGCTCGGCCACCTTGACCCGTATTTGCCGGCCCGCCGCCTCGACCGTCGTGCTGGCGCGCGCGAGCTTGCGGCGTTGCATGACCTGGAAGCGCAATCCGATGGTCGTGGTTTCGCTGAAGCAGGCATCGAAGACGGCCTCCATGTCCGCGACATCCGCGAGCAGCTGGATATGCATGGTCATCCTGCCCTTCTTGCCGAACGCAGGCGTCTGCAGCACGTCGAGCACCGACGGATGGGAGCGCAGCTTGTCGAGCCCAATCGCCAGATCCTCCGGCGTCTGGTCGTCGACTTCGAATTGCACCTGCGCGATTTCGTCGCTGCCGCGATGCTCGCGTGCTTCCTCGAAAGCAAGGACGCGAAGCACGTTGCTGATGCCGGGGAAAGTCCGCGTCCCGAAGCCGATGCCGGTGCGCAGCAGGCGGCGCGCGCGGCGCGAGGCCGTCTGCGTACAACCCAGGTGCCGCAGGATCGCGGCCCCCGTCGGGGTAATGCGTTCGCCTTCGAGGCCGTCGTCGGCAAATTCGAATCCCTCGAGCAGCAGCACCGTGGCAGGCACCGGCACGGGCAGCATGCCGTGTGCGGTCTTCACTTTGCCGCGGCCCAGCGGCAGGCTGCTCACCGACCAGGTGGCTGGCGCATCGGCCGAAGCGAAGGCATCGATGAGAAAGGCGGCGCCGACGATGTCCGCAATCGAATCCCATTCGCCGAGTTCATGGAAGCTGACGGTATCGATGGTCTTGCCGTGGACTTTGGCTTCAGCTTGCGCCAGGACGGTGAAAATTCCGATCGCGTGCGCGCATATCGCCGGCGTCAAGGCGCAGTCCTGCAAGTGTGCACGGATGTCGGCGAAGGGCGTATGCGGATGATGATGCGCGGCAACCAGCAGTTCGGCCGCGCGCGGTTCGATCACGCGGAAACGCAGGCCGGTCAGCGCATGATCCTGGTGTTCGGCGAATCCGACGTGCACCTCGGCCGGCAGGCCGGCGGCGCGAATCGCCGCCAGCATGCCGTCGCGCAGATCCGGAAACGCGTCGAGCATGGCGGCGATGAACATGTCGCCCGCCACGCCTCCGACCGCGTCGAGATGGATATGCATGCGGAAGAAACCGGAAGGCCGCAGCGATCAGGCCGCGGCGTGCTCCCGGTGCTTGCCCAGCATCGGATAGAGATTGCCCTTGGCGTCGAACTTGAACGCTTCCGGACTGCCGACGATTTCGAACAGCGACGGGTTTGCCTTGATGATCGGCAGCATCGGTTCGGACACGTGGATGTCCATGATCTCGAGCGTGGTGGCGATGCGCACGATCTTGGTGTCCTGCGGCTTGACCCTGACCACGGTCTTCACGGCCAGCCGGATCGCGTCTTCGTCGGTGTTCATGATGATCGGAATCGCGCCGCCGTCCAGGTAGGTCGATGTGATGATGTTCGCGTAAGTCTTGGCGACGTCGATTTCCTTGTACAGCTTCATCGTGGTCACGTCCGCGCCACCGATGCCGCAGGCGTTGCCATGGGTTTCTGGCGTGAGGCCGAGCACCGCGATCTTCTTCACGAAGGGTTTCATGTTCCATTCGATGAAGCGGCAGTTGCGGCCGGTGATGTTGGGGTCCATGCCCGAACCGGAAATGTTCTTGCCGATTTTTTCCACCACCAGCACGTCGATCTCGTCGAACTGCAGACGCGGCATGAGTTCCTTGGCCTTTGCCAGCAACACGGGTTCGCGATCGAAAATCTGTTCGGAAGGGACAATCTCGATGATTGCAGTTTCGTCCGCGGCGTTTTCCACCATGGCGACGCCGAACAGCACATTCTTCCTGGCGAGGATGAGCTTCGCCGTTTTCGGCAGCAGTTCGCCGAACATGTCCATGCCGTAGGTATGCAGCGTGGTGGCGCCGATGATCTTGCCCATGCCGATGGAGAGCATCTTGACGATGCCGGATTCGATCGGCGCACGGAAGTTGGTATGCGGCTTGACGCGCGGGATGATGACGATCGCGTCGGCTTCGGAGGCATGCTTGTCCATATATACCGGCATGCCGTCATCGAGCTTGCCCAGTTCCACCACGTCCATGCTGGACTTGACCGGACATCCGACATAACCCTCGGTGATGCCATAGCTTTCCAGCACTTCACGCTGGCCTTCGGCGGTAGCGCCACCGTGACTGCCCATGGCTGGGAAGATGAAAGGCTTGGCGCCGAGCGCCTTGAGCTCAGCGACCACGGCCTTGGCGCATTCGGCTATGTTGTTGATGCCGCGGGAGCCGCAACCGACTGCGATGGTCATGCCCGGCTTGACCTTGGCCCGCACTTCGGGGCGCTTGAACTGCTCGACCACGGTCCTGGTCACGCTGTCGAGTTTCTTTGTCTGGAACTTCTGGCGCACATGCACCATCCGCGGCAGGGCAATATCGAGTCCGCCGGCCATGTTGACTTCGATACGATCACCGATCATTTCAGCTTCCTCCATCTAGGTTTGTTTTTGGACGCCGCCGACCCGCAGGGCCTGTTGGCGAAGAACGGTCATTTTACTCCAGTGCGCCCTCGCCTAGCCAACCGGTAGCGTCCGGTACAGATCGAGATATTGCTGGGCGCGGGCTTCCCAGCTGAAGTCGCGCTTCATGCCGTTCTTCTGCAATTGTCGCCAGATTCTCTGGTCGCCATAGGCTGCGACAGCGCGGCGGCAGTTCTCCAGCAGCGTGGCCGGATCGAGCGGCGTGAATACGAATCCGGTCGCCGTTTGATTCTTCAACGTTGCCGGCGAGCAATCGACCACCGAATCGAGCAACCCGCCGGTGCCGTGCACGATGGGTGGCGTGCCGTAGCGCTGGCTGTACATCTGGTTCAGCCCGCAGGGTTCGAAACGCGACGGCATCGCGAACAGGTCCGCGCCGGCTTCGATCTGGTGGGACAGGCCTTCGTCGAATCCGATCTGCACGGCGACCTTGCCGGCGTGACGCTGCGCGAGAACCTGGAAACGGCGTTGCAGCGCCGGGTCACCCGAACCGAGCACGGCCAGTTGCGCCGGCAGCTCGACGAGGTCGTCCGCAATGTCGGCCAGCACGTCGAGGCCTTTCTGGTCCGTCAGCCGGCTCACCACCCCGAACAGCGGTGTCTGCGGCAAGTCCTGCAGGCCCATGCGCAATTGCAGCGCGCGCTTGTTGTCCTGCTTCGCGACCAGCCTCGATGCGTTGTAATAGCGTTCGATGTAGGGATCGGATTCCGGATCCCAGGCGTCGATGTCGACGCCGTTGAGAATTCCCGCAAGCACGTCCTTGCGACGGGAAAGCAAGCCTTGCAGCCCCATTCCCAGCGGTTCGCTCTGGATCTCCCGGGCATAGTTCGGGCTTACCGTCGTGATGCGATCGGAAAACTGCAGGCCGCCTTTGAGGAAGGACAGGTTGCCGTAATATTCGACGCCGTCGATCGAGAACGCCTGCGGCGGCAGCCCCAGCCGATTCGCGCTCTGCGGCGGAAATATGCCCTGGTAGGCAAGATTGTGAATGGTCATCACGGTACGTGCCCGCGGCCCATGCACGTAATTCAGATAGACCGGCGTCAGCGCGGTCTGCCAGTCGTTGCAGTGGACGATGTCCGGTTTCCACGCGGAAAACGGCGAACCGGGTGTCGACAGCAATGCGCCGACATAGGACAGCAGGCCGAAGCGCAGGTCATTGTCCTGCCAGTCGGTCGCGGTGCTGTCCTGATACGGACCGCCGCCGCGATCGTAGATCGGACATTCGACCACGAACAGCGGCAGACCCGACGGCAGCTTCGAGGCGAGCAAGACCGCGGGGGCAATGCCCGGCAAGCCCGGCAACATCGCGACCCGGCTCCGGGTCTTGAGCGCTTCCATGACCTGCGGATAGCCGGGCACGAGGACGCGCATATCCATCCCGAGCGCACTCAGCGCCACCGGCAGCGCGGCGCTGACATCGGCCAGCCCGCCGGTTTTGATCAGCGGCGCGACTTCGGAAGTCGCGAACAGGACTTTGAGTTTCGCGGGGTCAGCCATTTGATTGTTGTTATTGGTATTTCAGCGATAACGCACCGTGACTATCGGGACACGGAAGTGCAATACTTTGGCGACGTCACGGCAGTAACGATAGTCACGATAGTTACGGCACTTATCCTTCGCAACGAAGGATAAGCGCGCCCAGCGGAGGCAAGGTAATGGCGGCCGATTGATCGTGGCCCATCCACGGGAAGGGCTGCGAGGCAATGATGCCGGCGTTGCCGGCGTTGGAACCCGCGTAGAACACCGAATCGCTGTTGAACACTTCCCGCCAGCCCCCGGATTTCGGCAAGCCGACGCGATAGCCGTGCCTGGGTACCGGCGTGAAATTGAGCGCCACCACGAGAGAGGTTGCGTCGCGGGCGCGCCGCTCGAAACACAGGATCGACTGGTCCGAATCGTTGCAGTCGATCCAGCGGAAACCATCCTGCTCGAAATCCAGTTCGTGCAATGCCGGCTGGTCGCGGTAGAGACGGGAAAGGTCGCGCATCATGGTCTGCACGCCACGATGCCAGTCGATGCCGAGCAGTCCCCAGTCGAGTTCCCCGCCCGCACGCCATTCGCGCCCCTGCGCAAATTCGTTGCCCATGAAGTTCAGTTTCTTGCCGGCCGCGAGGAACTGGTATGCCAGCAGTAACCTCACGTTGGCGAATTTCTGCCAGGCGTCCCCCGGCATCTTGGCCAGCAGCGAGCCTTTGCCGTGCACCACTTCGTCATGCGACAGCGGCAGCAGGAAATTCTCGCTGTACGCGTAGATCTGGCCGAAGGTGAGCTGGTTGTGGTGAAAGCGGCGATGCACCGGGTCGTTGCGCATGTAGGCCAGCGTGTCGTTCATCCAGCCCATGTTCCACTTCATCGAGAATCCGAGTCCGCCCAGGTACACCGGCCGCGAAACCATCGGCCAGGCCGTGGATTCTTCCGCGCAGGTCAGCGCGCCGGGAAAATCGCGATGGACCATCACATTGAGCTCGCGCAGGAACGCGATGGCGTCGAGATTTTCGCGCCCGCCGTATTTGTTCGGGATCCATTCGCCGGCCTTGCGCGAGTAATCGAGGTACAGCATCGAGGCAACAGCGTCGACGCGCAAGCCGTCGATGTGGCACTCACCCAACCAGTAGTGCGCGCTGGAGAGCAGGAAGCTTTTCACTTCCTTGCGGCCGTAGTTGAAAATGTTCGTGCCCCAGTCCTGGTGGAATCCCAGGCGCGGATCTTCGTGTTCGTAGAGCGCGGTGCCGTCGAAGCGCGCCAGTGAAAACGCATCGGTCGGGAAATGCGCGGGGACCCAGTCCAGGAGGATGCCGATGCCGGCCTGGTGGCAGGCATCGACGAAGGCCTTGAATGCATCGGTCGTGCCGAACCGGCTGGTCACCGCGAAGTAGCCGGTGGTCTGGTAACCCCAGGATTCGTCCAGCGGGTGTTCGGATACCGGCAGCAACTCGATATGCGTGTAACCCATCTCGACGACGTAGGGGATCAGGCTTTGCGCCAGTTCCGCATAGGTGTAGAAACGGCCGTCGGGATGGCGCCGCCATGAGCCGGCGTGGACTTCATAGATATTGATCGGGGCATGCAGCCAGTCCCAGCGCGAGCGCGCACTCATCCACTCCTGGTCGCGCCACACATATTCATCGGCGACGACCTGCGCGGCAGTACCCGGACGCATTTCGTGAAACCGGGCGTAGGGGTCGGTCTTGACGAAGACTTCGCCGGTGGCGCGGTTGCGGATCTCGTACCTGTAAAGCGTCCCGGCATCGATGCCGGGAATGAACAGCTCCCATACGCCGCTCAGCCCGTGCGCCGACATCGGGTGCGACCGCCCATCCCAGCGATTGAATTCGCCGACAACGCTGACCCTCGCGGCGTTCGGTGCCCAGCAGGCAAAGCGCACGCCATCGACGCCATCGCGCTGCTCGAGACGGCTGCCGAGCATGCGATAGGCCTGTTCCAGGCGGCCTTCGTTGAACAGATACAAATCGTCCGCGCTTATCGCCGGCGCAAAGCTGTAGGGATCGAAGGCTTCGAATTCCCCTCCCGATTCGCTGACCCGCAACTGGACCGGCTGCACCGGCGCATCGGCACCCTGCCAGGCAAACACCCCCTGCGCATGGACGCGTTTCATGGGCTCGAATCCCGCCTGCGTGCGCACCGAAATACTCGCGGCATAGGGGCGGAACACTCGCAAAGACCAGTCCCGGCCGGTGCGATGCAATCCCAACAGGCTGAACGGGTCATGGTGGCGGGCGCCAACCAGGGCCTCCAGATCATTGGCTGCGGGTAATTTGAGAGTGGCGATCATCTTTGGGGCGGGCGGCATCAGGCGCCGTCAGGGAATTCGTGACGGCGGGCGACGTCGCACCTATTATAAGCAGGGCTCCCAAGGTACAGGCCTTTCTTTGATGCCGGCTGGAACTTCAGCGGCGCAGGCAGGGGCAAAGCCGGCGCGACTGCGGGCCGCAAACCCGATCGTTCAACGTCTGCAGGAATCATCATGACCGACACCGACCTCAATGTCCGCTTCGTCAGCGTACTGACCAAGAATACCTACGCGCTCGTGCTGGCCGGCGGACGCGGCAGCCGGTTGAAAAATCTGACCGACTGGCGCGCCAAACCGGCGGTGCCCTTCGGCGGCAAATTCCGCATCATCGATTTTCCCCTGTCGAACTGCGTGAACTCCGGCATCCGCCGCATCGGCGTGGCCACGCAATACAAATCGCACAGCCTGATCCGTCACATCCAGCGCGGCTGGAGTTTCCTCGACGGCCGCTTCCAGGAGTTCGTCGACATCCTGCCCGCCTCGCAACGAACCGCGGAAGAAAACTGGTATCTCGGAACCGCCGACGCGGTATACCAGAATCTCGATATCCTGCGTTCCTATGAGCCGGACTACATCCTGATCCTGGCCGGCGACCATATCTACAAGATGGACTACGGAAAAGTGCTGGCCTATCACGTCGCCAAAAATGCCGACATGACGGTGGCCTGCCTGGAAGTCCCGCGCGAGGAAGCCACGGCGTTCGGCGTCATGGGGATCAACGACGAGTGGCGGGTCACCGAGTTCGTGGAGAAGCCGGCCAACCCGCCGTCCATTCCCGGCCGGCCCGACATGGCGCTCGCCAGCATGGGCATCTACGTCTTCAACGCACCATTTCTGTACGAACAGCTCGTGCGCGATACCATCACCCCGAATTCCAGCCACGACTTCGGCAAAGACCTGATCCCGCATCTGGTGCCGCGCTACCGCGTGTTCGCGCAGCGCTTCGACGACAGTTGCGTCGGCCAGCGGGACAAGGCAGCGTATTGGCGTGACGTAGGCACGGTCGATGCTTATTGGGAATCGAATATGGACCTGACCCGGGTTACGCCGGACCTCAACATGTATGACCAGGATTGGCCTATCTGGACGCATCAGGAGCAATTGCCGCCGGCCAAGTTCGTGTTCGACGACGAAGGCCGCCGCGGCGGCGCAGTCGATTCGGTCGTCTCCGGAGGCTGCCTCATCAGCGGCACCACGGTGAAACGCTCGCTGCTGTTTTCGAACGTACGCGTGCACAGTTACGGCAGCATCGAGGACTCGGTGATCCTGCCGGAAGTCGTCGTCAACCGGCATGTGAAGCTTCGACGCGCGGTGGTGGACAAAAGTTGCGTGCTGCCCGAAGGCCTGACGGTAGGCTTCAATCCGGAGGAGGACCGCCGGCGCTTCCATGTCTCCGAGCGCGGCATCACCTTGATCACGCCGGAAATGCTCGGCCAGGAAATTTTCCATCAACGTTGAGCCCGCATGACGCGTGGCCCGAGCCGGCTGCCGGCCACGGGTAGGCGCCACGACTTCGATATCCCATGAGCGACCAGAAAAAACTCGACCTGGTGATCCTCTGGCACATGCACCAGCCGGATTTCCGTGACCATGCCAGCGGCGAATTCGCGCAGCCCTGGGTGTACCTGCACGCCATCAAGGACTACAGCGACATGGCCGCGCATCTGGAAGCGCACCCGGGCATGCGCGTGGTGCTGAATTTCACGCCGGTTCTGCTCGACCAGTTGGAGGATTACACCGATCAATTCGCCACCGGACAGTTTCGCGACCCGCTGCTGCGCCTGCTGGCGCAGCCGGACCTGCGGCAACTCGACCAGGCCGGCCGCGACCTCATTCTGAAATCCTGCTTCAGGGCCAACCAGCAGAAGCTGATCGATCCCTATCCCGCTTACCAGCGACTGCTGGAATTCTTCAAGCTCGCGCAGGGTCACGGCGATGCCGGCATCAATTATCTGTCGGGGCAATACCTCGGCGACCTGCTGACCTGGTATCACATCTCATGGACCGGCGAGACGGTACGCCGCCGCGACGGCGTCGTGCCTGGATTGATCGCCAAGGCGCATGATTTTTCGCTCGGGGACCGGCTGCAGCTGCTCGAGGTCATCGGCCGGGAGGTACGCGATGTCGTTCCGCGCTACCGTAAATTATTCGAAGCAGGCCGCATCGAGTTGACGACCACGCCCGAATACCATCCGATCGGCCCGTTGCTGCTTTCATTCGAAGCCGCACGGGAAACGGTTCCGGCAGCACCGCTGCCGCAGAACCCGGGCTACCCGGGCGGGCGCGAGCGCGCACTCGCGCATGTGGACGCGGCAAAGCGCAGCCATGCCCGGCGCTTCGGCCGGCCACCGCGCGGCATGTGGCCGGCGGAAGGGGCGGTGTCGGGCGATTTCGCCGGTTTACTGGCCCAGGGCGGTTGCGAATGGATTGCCAGCGGTGAGGGCGTGCTGGTCCACAGCCTGCAAAAAAGCGGCGGCACGCTGCCCGAACGGGCGGAATATCTGTTCAGGCCTTACCGCGTCGACAACGGGCAGACCGCGATCACCTGTTTCTTTCGCGACGAACGGCTGTCCGACCTGATCGGTTTCGAATACGCGAAATGGCACGGCAAGGATGCGGCGGAGCATTTCGTCGCAACGCTGGAGGACATCGCCGCCAAGGCGCCAGGCAAGCGTCCGGTTGTCAGCGTGATTCTCGATGGCGAGAACGCCTGGGAGTATTACCCTTACAACGGCTACTATTTTCTCGACGAACTCTACGCGGCGCTGGAAAAGCACGCGCAAATCGCAACGACGACGTTCGCGCAGTTGCTCGATGAGAAACGCGAGGCGGCTGCGTTGCCGGTACTGGTTGCCGGCAGCTGGGCCTACGGAAAC
>DASWEZ010000200.1:0-16104 GCA_036394495.1 Burkholderiales bacterium | reverse complement strand
AATCCACCGCCACCGAAGCCTCCTCCGCCGAATCCACCGCCGCCCATTCTGCCCGGCATGCCGCCGCCCCCACCGCCGAACAGCGTTACCACGAAGGCGACGACCGCAACCAGCAGTGCAACCAGCAGCGGTGCAATGATCAGCCACGCCAGAAATCCGATTCCGGTCCCCACGACAAGTGCGGCGGGAAGCCGACCAAGCAGCCTGCGCAGCAGGCCGCCGAACGCCAGCGTCGCGACGATGAACAGCACGAAATAGGATTCAAACGAACGCGGGTCGCCACGGCCGGCTCGGGGCTGACTGACCTCGGGCAAAGGCTCGCCGTCGATGACTTTGATCAAGCGGTCCACGCCCGCATCGAGGCCCTCGTAGAACTTGCCTTCGCTGAAACCGGGAATGAACACCTCATCGATCAGCCGTCTTGCAACGGCATCGGGAATGACACCCTCCAGTCCGTAGCCGACTTCGAGCCGCATGACGCGATCCGATTTCGCCACGACGATCAGGATGCCGTCGTTGACTTGCTTGCGGCCGATCTTCCAGGCATCGGCAACGCGGATGCTGTAGGACTCGATCGGCTCTGGATAGGTCGTGCCGGTGATCAGCACTGCGATCTGGCTGCCTTTGCTTTGCTCTAAGGCCTGCAGTTTTGCATCGAGCGCGCGCTTCTGCTCCGCCGTCAGCGTTTCGGTTTCGTCCACCACGCGACCGGTCAGCGCCGGGATCGGTCGATCCTCGGCGACGGCACACAGGCAGACGAGCAGCAGCGCTGTAAACGTCGCCGCCCGGGTGAGGTAGGTCATGCGCTTATTTGTTCTGCGCCGGCGCGGGAGCGGGCTCGGGTTTCGAGAAGTCCACCGTCGGCGGTTTCGAAATCGCCTTCTCGTCTTCCACGGTGAACGAAGGCTTTACCTTGTAGCCGAACATCATGGCGGTCAGGTTGTTGGGAAAGGAGCGCACCGTGACGTTATATTCCTGCACCGCGCGGATGTAGCGCTGGCGTGCCACGGTGATGCGGTTCTCCGTGCCCTCGAGCTGCGCCTGCAGGTCACGAAAATTGGCATCTGACTTTAATTGCGGATAATTTTCCGCGACAACGAGCAGGCGTGACAAGGCGGAAGTCATCTCGCCCTGTGCGGCGACGAACCTGGAGAATGCCGCGGGATCGTTCACCAGTTCCGGCGTGGCCTGGATGCTGCCCACTTTGGAACGAGCATTGGTCACGCCCAGAAGGACATCCTTTTCCTGCTGCGCGAAGCCCTTGACCGTGTTGACCAGGTTGGGCACCAGATCCGCTCTACGCTGATACTGGTTGAGCACCTCACCCCACGCCGCCTTGATGCTTTCGTCCTGGGACTGCAGCGTGTTGTAGCCGCATCCGCCGAGACCCGTTACGGCAAGGATCAGCAACCACAGCGCGACGATTCGTTTCATGGCTTTCTCCTGAAGAAGACTGCGCCCCTCAACTGGGGGCTGCCTGCGGTTGTTTCAATGCCTTCATGGTATCGACCGCGAAGCACAAGTCCTCCCATGACTTGGATTTGTCGGCGAGCGTGCGCAACAGGTAGGCCGGATGATACGTCACGATCAGCGGCGTGCCGCGATACTCGTGCACGCGTCCGCGCATGCTCGCCAGCGTCGCCTCGACGCCCAGCAGGTTCTGCGCAGCCACTTTGCCGAGTGCGACGATCAGGCGGGGACGGATGAGTTCGATCTGGCGCGTGAGATAAGGTTCGCAGGCATGCGCTTCGGCGGACTCGGGCGTGCGGTTGCCCGGAGGCCGGCATTTCACGACGTTGGCGATGTAGACATTGTTGCCGCGCTGCAATGCGATCGCGGCGAGCATGTTGTCAAGCAGCTTGCCGGCCTGGCCGACGAAGGGTTCGCCGCGCTCGTCCTCTTCTGCGCCCGGGCCTTCGCCGACGAACAGCCACTCGGCCTTCTCGTCGCCGACGCCGAACACCGCCTGTTTGCGCGCCTTGTGAAGAACGCAGGTGGTACACGCGGATGCGGAGGCTTTCAACTGCACCCAGTCCATCGCGTGGATTTGCACGGCATGGTCGGCTGACGCAGTGCCCGTTGGGGAAGCAGAGTCTGTAACCGCAGGGGCCGGCGCGTCGGCAATGGCACCGGCCGGCCCGGCACCGTGGCGCCGCACCCAGAGGGGCGACAGTCCCAGTTCCTTCATGACGAATGCCCGGCGGCTCATAGCGCGATGCCCATCAGGATCGCATCCTCGCGCCCGCGCCCGGACGGGTAGTACCCGCGCCGGACCGTGATCTCCCGGAAACCGAATTCGACATACAGACGGCGTGCCGCCACATTCGACGGCCGCACTTCCAGAAACAGCTGCGCCGCATCACTGGCGCGCGCGACACGCATGAAGTGTTCGAGCAGCATTCGGCCGAATCCGCGGCGCTGCCAGCCGACCGCCACGCTCAGGTTCAGCAGATGCGCCTCGCGCACGCCGATCATGAGTACGCCGTAGCCCGCCACCGCGCCATTGCACTCCACCACCCAGCAACTGTAGCCGGCCGTCAGCGAATCGTCGAAATTGCCGCGCGTCCACGGATGCGAGTAGAGGGCCGGCTCGATTTCCATGACCCGGTCGAGGTCGGCGGTCCGCATGGGCCGGAATTCTGGCAGGTTGTCGAGTTGGGCGCTCATCGTTGTTCGTGCATTTTAATCGCGACCTTGTCGCGCACATAAATCGGCGCCGCCTGCTCCGCCGGCAGGCCGCCGCCGGTGGCTAGCACCGGCAACGCCAGCCGCGCGATCGATCGCGCATGCGGATGGAGTCCGGCGCCGACGCCGTCGAGTTGCCCCTCGTAGCGTTTTGCCAATGCGTCGGCGTAAACCGCGAAACCGCTTCCGCAACCGAACCAGCCGCCGCCTTCGACGACGGGCGCCGATTGCGCGCGGCCCACGCCGGGTGCGGCGATTTCCGCCCACTGGCCGCCTTCGCGCCGATAGGCTGCATGATAGACCTCACCCATGCGCGCATCGAGGCAGGCGATCACTCTGGATGCACCGGATTCCTGTGCCAGAGCGATCAGTGTGCCGACCGGAACGACCGGCAGGCCGGCGCCGAAAGCGAGCCCCTGGGCAACACCGCATGCAATTCTGAGTCCGGTAAAAGATCCCGGCCCGGCGCCGAAAGCGATGCCATCGAGTTGCTCCAGTTCGAGCCCCGCGGCGGCCAGCAAATCCTCGATCATGGGAAGAATCAACTCGGAATGCCGCTGGACGGCATGCGCCTCGCGATGCGTGAGTTCCTCGCCGCGCAGAAGTGCGGCCGAGCAGTACTCTGTCGAGGTATCGAGGGCGAGAAGGTTCAATCCGGATCCGCTGCCGCCGGATCGCACACGTCAGGAAACCACGTCAAAACTGCGGGCGGCAACGGATTTTAGCCGAACCCGGGCAACCCCCGTTAGTTAGTTATAATCTGCGTCAGCCGTGGCTGGATGCAAGGCGTTAACAGCTCGACCGGTCTTCGCAAGGTCACAGTCCATAACGATAACGATCTACCCGGAGGATTCATAATGATCCGCACCCTGCGCTGCGTAGGTGCAATCACTGCACTTTTCGCCGCAACGCTCGGTACTCAACCGGTCCGCGCCGAGGATGCGCCCTTGCGCATCGGCGTGATCACGTTCCTGTCGGGTCCGGCGGCCGGTCCGTTCGGCGTGCCGGCCAAGAACGCGGCCGATCTGATGATCGACGTCTTCAACAAGGGCGGTCAGATTCCCGGATACGAAAAGAAAGGCTTCGGCGGACGCGCGCTCGAAGTGGTCTACGTCGACGAAGCCGGTGGACCGACCAAGGTGGTCACCGAGTATCGCAACCTGGTGGCGCGGCAAGATGTCGACATCGTGATCGGCGTCATTTCCAGCGGTGACTGTCTCGCGGTGGCGCCGGTGGCGGAAGAGCTGAAGAAATTCACCATCCTGTTCGACTGCGCCACCAACCGGATCTTCGAGGAAGCGTCGTACCATTACGTGTTCCGCACGACGACCATGGCGACGCAGGAAAACGTGGCCGCAGCGCGCTATATCGTCGAGAACTATCCCAATCTTAAAAAATTCTCGGGCATCAACCCGAACTATGCATGGGGCCAGGACGCGTGGGCGGACTTTACCGAAAGCCTGAAAATACTCCGGCCCGCCGCGGAAATATCCACCAATGTCACGCCCAAGCTGGGCGCCGGTCAATACAACACCGAAGTATCGGCGCTGCTGGGCAGCGAAAGCGAGATCATTCAGAACTCTCTCTGGGGCGGCGACCTTGAAGCCTACATCCTGCAAGCTGCACCGCGCGGCGTGATGTCCAAGATGCCGAACATCATGATCACCGGTGAAACCGTACTCGAACGTCTCGGCGCCGAGCTTCCGGACGGCACGATGATCGGCGCGCGCGGCCCGAACGGCCCCTTTGCGCCGCCCACCAGCCTGAATAAATGGTTTCAGAAGGCCTTCAAGGAGCGCTTCAACGTTGCGCCGGTCTATGCGTCCTACCACCTGGCCACCGCGTTCTTCGGCGCCAAGGCTGCGTACGAGAAGGCGCAGGCAACCAACAAGACCCAAAGCCCCAGCGACGACCAGCTCATAGCCGCATTGGAAAATCTGAAGTTCGAATCGGTCGCCGGCACGGTCGACATGGCGCTGGGCAAGGGCCACCAGGCCGTGCAGCACGTGCCCTACGGGACCGTCAAGAAAGTCGACGGCAAGCTCACGCTGGTCAACATCAAGTACTACCCGCCAAGCCAGATCAGCCCACCCGACGGCATGAAGAGCGTCGACTGGATCCGGTCCGGCTTCAAACGTTAACCGCGATCCGGCCGGGGCCGGGTTGTAGGATCGTAAAGTGAGGCCGGGATGCGTCCGGCCTCATTTTTTGTGCGTCACGCTTTCTGACTTCAGGGATGCATCGAAATGGAAATTTCAGTCAAGGGACAACGCGTCCTGATCACCGCCGGCGCCGCCGGCATCGGCCGTGCGATGACCGACGTGTTCCACAAGGCCGGCGCCCGCGTGCACATCTGTGACGTGGTTCAGGGTGCCATCGACGAGACCAGAAAGGCTTTCCCGGGCGTGACGGCCACGCTCGCCGACGTATCGAAACTCAAGGACGTGGACCAGCTGTTCACCGATGTAAAGCAGCATCTTGGCGGCCTGGACTGCCTGATCAACAACGCCGGCATCGCCGGACCTACCGGCAAGGTCGAGGACATTCCGGTCGAGGAATGGGAGCGGTGCATCGACGTGGACATGAACGGCATGTTCTATTGCACGCGCCTGGCGATGCCTCTGATCAAGGCGGCCGGTGGCGGTTCGATCATCAACCTGTCCTCCGCGGCCGGGCGCCTGGCCTTCCCTTTCCGCACGCCCTATTCCGCCGCCAAATGGGGTGTCGTCGGCTATACCAAGAGCCTGTCGATGGAAGTCGGACCTGAAAACATCCGCGTCAATGCGATCCAGCCGGGCGTGGTCGAAGGCGAGCGCATCAACCGCGTGATCGATGCCAAAGCCAGGGCGGTGGGCATCAGCTTCGAAGAACAGAAGAAATTATCGCTCGAGCGCGTGTCTATGCATCGCATGGTCAGCCCCTACGATATCGCTAACATGGCGTTGTATCTGGCCAGCGATGTCGGCAGGAACATCACCGGCCAGGCGATTTCCGTCTGCGCGGGTGTGGAAATGCTCGGTTGATACCGGATTCACCACAGAGGCACAGAGACACCGAGAAGGACAAGGCGGGAGAAACGCCGTGACAATAACGCCGCCAGAGGATTTCGTGCGTGCGGGACTTCCGCAGTCCGGTGAAATGCGCCCGTTCTTCTCCGTGCCTCTGTGTCTCTGTGGTAATGGAATTGTTAAATTGAGGAAATCTAGAAAATGGAAAAAGTAGCAATCATCGGTTCGGGTCTGATCGGTCGCGCATGGGCGATGGTGTTCGCGCGCGCCGGACACCCCGTCAAGCTGTACGACGCCGCGCCCGGCGCGGCAGAGAAGGCGCTCTCCCTCATCAGGGAGGGTCTGGAGGAGTTGCACGAATTCGGCCTGATCGGCGAACCGGCCGACGTTGTCGCGAACCGCGTAAGCGCGGTTGCCACGCTGGCCGAAGCCGTGAAGGATGCGGACTACGTGCAGGAAAACACCGCGGAAAAACTGGACGTGAAACGCGAGGTGTATCGCCAGATGGACGAAGCGGCGCCGGCGCATTGCATTCTCGCCAGCTCGACTTCGACGATCCAGACGTCGCGCTTCAGCGAAGGCCTCAGGGGACGTCATCGCTGCATCGTGGCCCATCCGGTGAATCCGCCGCACATCGTGCCGATCGTGGAAATTTCGCCGGCACCGTGGACCAGCGCGGAAGTCGTGGCGAAAACGCGCGCATTGCACGACAAAGTCGGCCAGGTCGCCATCACCGTCAAGAAGGAAGTCGAAGGCTTCATCCTGAATCGCCTGCAGGCGGCGCTGCTGCTTGAATCGTGGCGACTGGTAAAAGAGGATTACGTTTCTGTGGAAGATCTCGACAAGTGCATCAAGGACGGCCTCGGTCTTCGCTGGTCCTTCATGGGACCGTTCGAGACCATCGACCTCAATGCGCCCGGCGGCGTGCCGGATTACGCGCTACGCTACGGCCCGGTCCTGCACGGCATGATGAGCAACACGAAGAACGATCCGTGGGACGACGCGCTGGTCGCCAAAGTAGACGGCGAGCGCCGCAAGATCATGCCGCAGGAAAAGCACGCCGAACGCGAAGCCTGGCGCGACCGCAGGCTGATGGCGCTGATCGCGCACAAACGCGATATTTCGAAGAAGCACCGCTGAAAGAATATTGAACAAGCCTCAACACTGAGAGAGACAAAATGGCCAACAAAGTCATCATTACCTGCGCCGTCACCGGCTCCATCCACACGCCGTCAATGTCGCCTTACCTGCCGATCTCCCCAGACGAAATAGCAGAAGCGGCAATCGGCGCTGCCAGGGCGGGCGCCGCAGTGGTCCACCTGCATGCGCGCGAACCCGCTGACGGACGCCCGACGCAAGACCCGAAGATGTTCATGCAATTCCTGCCGAAAATCAAAGCGGCCTCCGATGTCGTGATCAACATCACGACCGGCGGCGCGCCGACGATGAGCATCGAGGATCGTCTGCAGCCGGCGCTGCAACTGAAGCCGGAGGTCGCCTCGCTGAACATGGGCTCGATGAACTTCGGACTCTTTGAGATGATTCCGCGCGTCAAAGAATGGAAATACGACTGGGAAAAGCCCTACCTCGCGGCATCCGACGAGCGCATCTTCAAGAACACGTTCAAGGACATCGCCCACATCCTGCAGTCCTGCAGCGAGAACAACACACGTTTCGAAATCGAGTGCTATGACATCGGCCATCTGTACACGGCCGCCCACTTTCTCGAGCGCGGCCTGGTGAAGCCGCCGCTGTTCATCCAGTCTGTATTCGGCATCCGCGGCGGCATCGGCCCCCATCCGGAGGATGTGCTGCACATGCGGCGCACCGCGGACCGCTTGTTTGGCGACCAGTACCAGTGGTCCGTGCTAGGCGGCGGGCGGAACCAGATGTACATCGCCACGCAATCGGCTGTAATGGGCGGAAACGTGCGGGTGGGCCTGGAAGACAGCCTTTGGCTGGGCAAGGGGCAGCTGGCAAAAACGAATGCCGATCAGGTCGGCAAGATCCGGCGAATCCTGGAGGAGCTCGGACTGGAAATCGCCACGCCCGACGATGCGCGACAGATCCTCAAGCTCAAGGGCAAGAACAACGTTAATTTCTAGCAAGGTAACCGCGATCACACGAAGGGACGCGAAGGAAAATCGAAATCTATATTGAAAGGGAGGCCGGGAATAATTTCCGCACGTGTGCTCATGTACAGATTGCGGAATATTCGCTCTCCTTCGTGCGCCTTTGCGTTTCCTTCGTGCCCCTTCGTGTTAACCGCTTGTCGCTTTAAAAGGTTTAGATGAAAACTCACAAGATTGCAATCATCGCCGGCGACGGCATCGGCAAGGAAGTCATGCCCGAAGGCGTGCGCGTGCTGGAAGCGGCCGCGCGCAAGTTCGGCATCGGACTGTCGTTCGACCATTTCGACTGGAGCTGCGACAACTACGATAAGCATGGCTGGTGGATGCCGCCCGACTGGCGTTCGAAGATAGAGAACCATGACTGCATTTTCTTCGGCGCCACCGGCTGGCCGGCAAAAGTACCGGATCACAAGTCGCTCTGGGATTCGTTGATCCTGTTCCGGCGCGGTTTCGACCAATACGTGAACCTGCGCCCGGTGCGGCTGATGCCGGGCATCACCCCGCCCCTGGCCGGCCGCAAAGTCGGCGACATCGACTACTACGTGGTACGGGAAAATACGGAAGGCGAATATTCCGCGGTCGGCGGGCGGCTGTTCGAAGGCACCGACCGCGAAATGGCCATGCAGCAGTCGATCTTCACGCGTAAGGGCGTCGACAGGATCATGAAATTCGCCTTCGAACTGGCGATGCAGCGGCCGCGCAAGCTATTGACGTCGGCGACCAAGTCGAACGGCATTTCCATCACCATGCCCTATTGGGACGAGCGCTTCGCTGCGATGGCGAAGAACTACCCGCAGGTGAAGACCAATCAGTATCACATCGATGGACTGACGATCCAGATGGTTTTGAATCCGCAGCGCTTCGACGTCATGGTGGCATCGAACTTGTTCGGCGACATCCTCTCCGACCTCGGTCCAGCGACGGCGGGAACGATCGGCATCGCCCCGTCGGGAAACATCAATCCGGAGCGGATTTTTCCATCGCTGTTCGAGCCGGTGCACGGCTCGGCGCCCGACATTTACGGCAAGAAGATCGCCAATCCGGTCGGGCAGATCTGGTCGGGTGCGATGCTGCTCGATCACCTGGGTTACCCGCAGGCGGGTGCGGCAATCGTCAAGGCGATCGAACAATGCCTGCAGGATGGGCCGCGCACGCCGGATGTCGGCGGCAAAGCGAATACCGAAGACATGGGCAAGGCAATCGCTGCCGCTATCTCAAACTGAAAGACGTTAGCCACAGAGGTCACAGAGGGCACAGGGAATTGCAATCTACAACAAGATCGGGAAGCTCTTGCAGTAGTCGCTATCATTTCCGTTCTTTTGCATTCGATCCTTTGTTTTCCTCCGTGACCTCTGTGCCCTCTGTGGCAAAAAGGTTTAAATGAAAACGTACAATATCGCAGCCATTCCCGGCGATGGCATCGGCACCGAGGTCATAGCCGCCGGCATCCAGGTGCTGGAGTCACTGGCAAAGTGCGACGGCGGCTTTGCGCTGCGCTTCGAACATTTCGACTGGGGTAGCGATTATTACCTGAAGCACGGCGCAATGATGCCGGCCGACGGACTGGACCGGCTCAAGCCGTTCGATGCGATCTATTTCGGCGCGGTCGGCTCGAAGGAAGTTCCGGACCACATCTCACTCTGGGGATTGCGGCTGAACATCTGCCAGAGCTTCGACCAATACGCCAACGTGCGTCCGGCGCGGGTGCTGCCCGGCATCGACCCGCCGCTAAAGCTCGCCTCGCCTGCCGACCTGGATTGGGTGATCGTGCGCGAAAATTCCGAAGGGGAATATTCCGGACAAGGCGGCCGCACTCACAGGGGATTGCCAGAGGAGGTGGCGACTGAAGTCTCCGTCTTCACGCGCAACGGCGTCGAACGCATCCAGCGTTTCGCATTCGAACTCGCGCGCAAGCGCCCCCAACAGCGCCTGACGCTGATCACGAAATCCAATGCGCAGCGCCACGGCATGGTGATGTGGGATGAAATTTTCGCGCGCATTGCAAAAGAATTCCCCGAGGTGCAGACCGACAAAATGCTGGTCGACGCCGCCACCATGCGCATGGTGCTGAAGCCGGCCTCTCTGGATGTGATGGTTGCGACAAACCTGCATGCGGATATCCTCTCCGACCTCGCCGCAGCGCTTTCAGGCAGTCTGGGCATCGCGCCGACCGCTAATCTGAATCCGGAACGCCGGTTTCCGTCGATGTTCGAGCCCATTCACGGTTCCGCGCTGGATATCGCCGGACAAGGCATCGCCAATCCGATCGGAACGTTCTGGACCGCCGTAATGATGTTGCAACATCTGGGCGAACTCAGCGCCGCGGCGAGGCTCATGGGGGCCATCGAGCACGTAACCAGTTCGCGCGTATTTACGCCGGATTTGGGTGGTCGCGCGACGACGGCAAAAGTGACCGAGGCGCTGTGCAAGGCAATCGAGGCTTCGCCCGGTCACGCATGAAGGTGGACTACGGAAGGATAAAGTGCCGGTTCTTCAATGGCGGCCGCCGGTCCGCGGCGGGTTGCCTGCCAGGCGGGTTTCACTCAGAATTCGGCTGGCATGATGCTTGCACGATTCTTTCCGCCAATTCTTGTTCATTGCTCGCGACGCCTGTGCCATTGTACGGGGCATAACAACCAATCCCAGCATTCGAATTCGTGAGTTCCACCAAGAAAATTCGATCCAGCGCCGGCGCGAATACCGATCCGGTGCACAATGCGGCGCAATCCACGCCTGAACGACGCATTGCCACCCTGGAACGCCAGCTCGCCGAGGTACGGTTGCATCTGGCTGCGGCCAACCGCCAGCTGGAGAGCACCAGCTCGGAACTGCAAACTTCGACCGCAAAACTGCTCGATTCCGAGGAAATCACCCGCAGTACGCTCGACGCGCTGAAGGCCAGCCGCGACCGCGAGAAACTGGCGCTGGCATTTGCCGAGATCGGTACCTGCGAATTCGACGTGAAAAGCACGATGGTGCGTTCCTCGGACATGAGCCTGCGCCTGTTCGGGATTCGCGGCGACCAAGCGGAACTGCCCTACGACACGCTGCTGGAATCCCTGCATCCGGAGGATCGTCCCAAATTCAGCCACGCGCTCGAGCAGTGCCTGAGCGGCACCGGCAACCTCGACATCGAATACCGCGTGGCATGGGCCGACGGCAGCTTCCGTTGGCTGCGGACCAAGGGCGATGCCCTGCTCAACCTCGACGGCGATCCGATCAAGGTGCTTTGGGTCACGGAAGACGTCTCGCAGCGCAAGGACATGGACGCCCGCGTGCGCTTCCTCGCGCACCATGACCTGCTCACCGGCCTGCCCAACCGGACGCTGTTCCAGGACCGGCTGCAGCAGGCGCTGGCTGCGGCCAAACGCATGCAGTCGCGCGTCGCCCTTCTGTTCATCGATCTCGATCGCTTCAAATACGTGAACGATTCTTTCGGACACCGCGCCGGAGACATCCTGTTGCAAACGGTGGCCGCGCGATTGCGCAACTGCGTGCGCGAGACCGATACGGTCTGCCGGCACGCCGGTGACGAATACCTGATCGTGCTTTCCGCGCTGCGCGATCCGACCGAAGCCGCCCTGGTCGCGGGAAAAGTGCTGGCCATCTTCGACGAAGTCTTCAATCTGGAAAGCCACGAAGTGCAGATTTCGGCGAGTGTGGGCATCAGCGTCTATCCCGACGATGGCCAGACCATGGAAGACCTGATACGCAATGCCGATGCGGCGATGTATCACTCGAAGAAAAGCGGCCGCAACCGCTTTGAGTTCTTTACGCCGGAGCTGAATGCGCCGGTAGCGGAACGCCTGGTACTCGCGAACCAGTTGCGCCGGGCAATCGAAAAAAACCAACTCGTGCTGCACTACCAGCCGCAGTTCGACACGGTGACCAACCGACTGATCGGCGCGGAAGCGCTGGTGCGCTGGAATCACACCGACCATGGATTGCTGTTCCCCGACAGCTTCATTGCGCTCGCCGAAGAATCGGACATCATCCACCTGATCGGCGAATGGGTACTGAACGAGGCCTGCCGCCAGATCGCCGATTGGCAGGCCAGAAATCTCAACATCGTGCCGGTCGCGATCAATTTTTCCGCGTTTCAGTTCCGCCGTGCGAGTCTCGTCCCCGGGGTCGCCGCTGCGTTCGCCCGCCACGGGGTCAAACCGCAGCAACTCGAGATCGAACTCACCGAGAACGCGATCATGCAGGACCCAAAGGAAACCGCGAAGACGCTGGACCAGCTGCATGATATGGGCGTCAGCCTGTCGATAGACGATTTCGGCACCGGATATTCCAGCCTGAACTACCTGAAACGCTTCCCGATCGACAAGCTCAAGATCGACCGCAGCTTCGTCGAGGACCTGCCGAAGGACCTGAACGATTCCGCGATCGTGCAGGCAATCGTCAACCTGGCGAAGAGTCTGCGCATGGTCGTGATCGCCGAGGGCGTCGAAACCAAGGCGCAGCTCGATTTCCTGCGCTCGCTGAACTGCGACGCGTACCAGGGTTATCTGGGCGGACGGCCGGTGGACGCGGAGCGATTCGCCGCGCTTCTCAACTAATCCTGGCGGCCGGGGCCAGGCGTGCTGCGCTTCAACGCCTTGGAGAGAACCCGCAAGGGCATGATGTTCAAGCAATCGACCACGAATCGCAGCGCTTACCCGAGCCGAAGCAATGCCTCATAATTCGGTCTTGACCTGTTGCAGGAACGCCCATGAACCAGACAGCCACGAACTCCATGAACCAGACGGCGGCAAACATATTGGTGGTCGACGACGACCAGCGCCTGCGCGACCTACTCGACCGCTATCTTGCCGAGCAGGGCTTCGGCGTGCATGCCGTGGCGAGCGCACCGGCCATGGACAAGGTCATGGGCAAGGAGGACGTCGACATGATCATCCTCGACCTGATGCTGCCAGGCGAGGACGGCATGAGTGTGTGCCGCCGGTTGCGAGCAGCCGGCAGGCGCACGCCCATCATCATGCTCACCGCCAAGGGCGATGAAGCGGATCGCATCGCGGGGCTGGATGTCGGCGCCGACGATTACCTGCCGAAACCGTTCAATCCGCGCGAGCTGGTTGCGCGCATCAACGCGGTGCTGCGCCGCCAGACCCCGGTGGCATTGTCCCCTGGTGCGCCGGACGACAGCCGCAAGCCGGTCAAATTCGGCCCGTTCGAGATCAACCTGGCGACGCGCACGCTTACGCGCAACGGCAAACAACTGGGGCTCACTACCGGCGAATTCGCCATGCTCAAAACACTGGTCACGCATCCGCGCGTGCCGCTTTCGCGCGACCGGCTCATGGAACTCGCCCGCGGGCGGGAATACGGGGTGTTCGATCGCAGCATCGACGTGCAGGTCTCGCGATTGCGGCGGCTGCTCGAAGAAGATCCCGCCAGCCCGCGCTACATTCAGACGGTCTGGGGCGTGGGCTACGTATTCGTGCCCGACGACCACTAGCAACGTGCTACAAGCATGAACTGGATTCCGCAGTCGCTGTTATCCCGTTCGGTGCTGTTGATCTCGGCGTTGCTGGTGCTGAGCCAGTTGATCTGGTTCGGGCTGTATCGCACCTATAACGTCCGTGCCCAATCGGAATATCTCGCCAGCCAGATTGCCAGCGTCATCAGCACCGTCAGCGTGGCGCTGGAGACCATGCCGGCTTCCGCGCGCCGCAAATTCAGCGAAAAACTTCCCGCACACCAGAACATCCGCCTGCTGCCGGCCACGGCATGGGACGACGAAGAAGTGCCTCTGCCGGAATCGCCGTTGCTGCGCAGTATCAGCGATCATCTCAAGCGGGACTTCTCCGGCGATGCACAGGCGCTGGTCATGCTCGAGGATGCCACCCGCGCGTTATGGATCAAGATCAAGGTCAAGAACCAGGCCTACTGGGTGGTATTTCCGCCGGAATCGCGCGGCTCCGCTTCCGCCTGGGCGTGGACCGGTTGGAGCATTTTCGGCCTGACGCTGGCGATCGCCGGCGGCTACTTGCTGATGCTGCGGGTCAATCGCCCGCTGCGTGCGCTGGCCGCGGCAGCCGGCGAAATCGGCGCGGGCAAAACACCGCCGCCACTGGACGAAAACGGGCCGACCGAGATCCGCACGCTGTCGCATGCGTTCAACCAGATGACATCGAACCTGAAACAGCTCGATGCCGATCGCGCCGTGCTTCTTGCAGGCATTTCGCACGACTTGCGCACGCCGCTTTCCCGCCTGCGGCTCGGCGTGGAAATGCTGGACGGCGAACAGGACGACGAATTGAAGCCGGGCATGATCCAGGACATCGAGGACATGGACGCCATCATCAACCAGTTCCTGGATTTCGCGCGCGAAGGCGGCAACGAGCCCTCGCGCCCGGGTGAGGATCTGAATCACATTGTGTCCAGCGTATGCGCGCGCTACTCGCGCACCGGCCAGGCGATCAGGACGCAACTGGGCGAACTGCCTCCGTTGACGCTGAAGCCCACAGCCACGCAGCGCATGGTGATGAATCTGGTGGACAACGCCGTTCGCTACGGCGGCGGAGAAATCGAGGTGAAAACCGAGCATATCGGCGACTGCGCGATAGTGCGGGTGCTCGATCGCGGTCCCGGCATTCCGGACGATGAATTCTCGCGCGTGATGCAGCCCTTCACCCGCCTCGAGGCATCCCGCGCCGGCGGCAAAGGTTCGGGTCTCGGCCTGGCAATCGTCGAGCGTGCCGCCCGCATGCACGGCGGCAATGTGAAACTGCTGGGCCGCGAAGGCGGCGGGCTGGAGGCACGCGTCGAACTGCCGGTCGACGTTCCCAAGGCGGCTTAGTGTCCTGTTGCGCAGATTCTCGCCGGATTTTTCAGCCACGAATCAGCGCAACAGGACACCGGGCACTTTCACTCCAGCGGCCAGGTGTGAAGCACACTGTAGCGGGATCCGCCCGGCGCCAGTTCCGAACGTATCAATGAGAATTCGTCGACCTGCCACGCGATGGGCACCATGGCATCCGGCAGCGGCGCGCATTGCGCCTTCCGGACCAGGGTCACATGCGGCGTGAAAGCGCGATGTTCCAGCTCGAATCCGGCGCCTCGCAGCCAGCCTTCCAGATTTGCCGCAAGATCGCGCAGCGATTCGGGAATGCGCGCGGGCGCCGTCCAGCCGATGCCGTTGCGCGCCCAACATCCCCAATCGTCCAGGATAAGCAGGAAAGCCGGGGTGAAGACGCCGGCCGGCGGTGCCATCAGGCGGGGAAGATTTTCTACGTCGGTGTCACCGACGAATGCCAGGGTCAGGTGCAGACTCTCGTCGCGAGCCTGCCGGCCATGCGTGACGCGATGCATACTTCGCGCGGCCTGCGCGAGCGCGGCGCGCACGCCCGCACCCGGCCAGAGCGCAAAGTAGACTCTTTGCGTGGCGAGCCTCAGCGCCTGCCCGGCTCCGCTGCCTGCTGCCATTCGACCAGTGCAATCGCTTCGGCGGCAATGCCCTCGCCGCGGCCGGTGAATCCGAGCTTCTCGGTCGTCTTCGCCTTGACGTTCACGCGTGTCCGGTCCACGCCAAGATCGGCGGCGATGTTTTCGATCATCGCGGGAATGTGCGGCGCCATCCTCGGTGCCTGCGCGATGATCGTGGAATCGACATTGACGACATGAAATCCGTCGTCGCGCAGCAACTTCGCAACCGCTCTGAGCAATGTCCTGCTGTCGGCGCCCTTGTAGCGGGGGTCGGTATCGGGAAAGTGACGGCCGATGTCGCCCAGCGCCGCCGCTCCGAGCAATGCGTCGCACACCGCATGCAGCAGCACGTCGGCATCCGAATGCCCGTCCAGGCCTTTTTCGAACGCAATCGTCACGCCGCCGATGATCAGCGCGCGGCCCGTGACCAGTGCATGGACGTCGAATCCCTGGCCTATTCTCATTTCGCCGCCAAGACGCCAAGAGCGCCAAGAAAGCTAGTCGGTGAGAACGACTCGCTGAATGCCTTCACGTAAGGTTCGTTCATCGAAGTTTATGAGCAATCCAAGGTGACAGCCTGACACTTTCAGATAGGAGATGACTTGCGCTTTATGGACGGGCAGCAGTTTTTCAACGGCTTTTAATTCCACGACCACCTTACCACCAACGAGAAAATCAACTTTTCCCTGCCCTACTTGCCATTCCTTGTAGATGACTGGCAAGGCATATTGTCTCTGGTACGGAATGGCCTGGATGCCAAACTCCAAAGCAAGGGCTTCTTCGTAAATGCCTTCAAGATATCCCGGCCCCAAATGCCTATGGACCTCGATTGCCGCCCCGATAACTGA
>DASWEZ010000199.1:0-29555 GCA_036394495.1 Burkholderiales bacterium | reverse complement strand
CACGCAGGCGTGCACGCCATGTTCGCCCTGGGTGAAATGAGCGCCGCCGCAGTGCGCAGTTTCGGAGAGGGGGCAAGACATTTTTCCAGCGTCGATGAACTGGTGGGCGAGCTGTCCGGTGGCCTGGAGCAGGGATCGACGGTGCTGGTAAAAGGCTCACGCTTCATGCGCATGGAACGCGTGGTCGAGGCGCTGGGTGCGGTCAACGGGGAATCGGCCATGAAGGGAATTGCCTGATGCTGCTCGCGCTCACCCAGTGGCTCGCGGAGGATGCTCACATCCGCGCATTCAACGTGTTCAACTACATCACGTTGCGGGCAGTGCTTGCAACGCTCACGGCGCTGCTGATTTCATTCATCGTCGGCCCGATCATGATCCGCAAGCTGACGGCCTACAAAATCGGCCAGTCGGTGCGCGACGACGGTCCGAAGAGCCATCTGACGAAAGCGGGAACGCCCACGATGGGAGGTGCGCTGATCCTGATATCGATCACGATCACCACCTTGCTCTGGGCCGATTTGCGCAATCGCTACGTATGGGTCGTGTTGGTAGTGACGCTCGGATTCGGGATCGTCGGCTGGGTCGACGATTACCGCAAGGTCGTGCATCGCAATCCCAAGGGAATATCAGCGCGCACGAAGTTTTTCTGGCAATCGGTCATCGGCTTGGCTGCGGCCATCTACCTCGCAACTTCGGCGACGTTGCCGTCGCAGACGGAACTGATCGTGCCCTTATTCAAGCAGGTCACGTATCCGCTCGGAATCGTCGGCTTCGTGGTGATGAGTTACTTCGTCATCGTCGGCACCAGCAACGCCGTCAACCTGACCGACGGACTGGACGGACTGGCAATCCTGCCGACGGTCATGGTCGGCAGCGCGCTCGGCGTGTTTGCTTACGTGGCGGGCAATGCCATCTATTCGCGCTACTTGGGCTTTCCCCTGATTCCAGGGGCCGGCGAACTCACCGTGGTCTGCGCCGCGCTGGCGGGCGCCGGTCTTGCCTTCCTGTGGTTCAACGCCTATCCGGCCGAGGTTTTCATGGGCGACGTCGGCGCGCTCGCACTCGGCGGTGCGCTGGGAACCATCGCCGTCGTGGTTCGCCAGGAGATCGTGCTGTTCATTATGGGCGGCGTATTCGTGGTCGAAACGTTGTCGGTGGTGCTGCAGGTGGCGTCCTTCAAGTTGACGGGCAAACGCATTTTTCGAATGGCGCCGCTGCATCACCACTATGAACTGAAAGGCTGGAAGGAGAATCAAGTCGTTGTTCGTTTCTGGATCATCACCATGATGCTTGTGCTGGTCGGCCTGTCGACGCTCAAGTTGCGCTAGCGGCCATGCAGACGAACAACGACTTGATTTGTGCAAAGACCCGCTTCGCGTCGCGAGGCGGCATGTCGGAGAAGAAATCAAGTCGTCATAACGAGGTAAACCATGACTAGTCGTTTGCATTTTGAATTGTTCATGCAGGAACTGCGCGTCCGCGCATCCGAATCCGGCCCCAAGCAACTCGTGCTCGCGGGATTGCGGCCGGACGGGAACGAAGATGTCGGCTCGGTGCGCCTGTCGCAAATCGAGGCCGCGATGAAGGAGACGCGTGCCGGTCGATCTGGCGAATAGGCGCGCGCTGGTGCTCGGTCTCGGCGCAAGCGGAATGTCGATGGCGCGCTGGCTCAATGCCCGCGGCGCATTGGTGCGTGTCGCAGACAGCCGCGAGGTGCCGCCGTTCGCGCCGCAGTTGCATGGCGAACTTCCGGCGATCGAGCTGCACACCGGCGCGTTTCGCCCGGAGAGTTTCTCAGGCGTGGATCTCATCGCCGTCAGTCCCGGCGTTGCGCTCGCGGAGCCGCTGGTTCGCGCCGCGCTGGATCGGGGGATCGACGTCGTTGGCGACATCGAGTTGTTCGCCAGAATCAGGGACGAATTTCCGGGTAATCGAGTGATTGCGATCACCGGGTCGAATGGCAAAAGCACGGTGACGGAGATGGTCGGGGCAATGGTTCGTGCCGCAAAGATCAGGACCCTCATCGCGGGAAATATCGGTTTGCCGATCCTGGAAGCGTTGTCGGAGGTCGATGCCGGAACCAGGCGGCGTCCGGATGTGTTCGTGCTCGAGCTGTCCAGTTTCCAGCTGGAATCGACCCGCAGCCTGAATCCCGATGCGGCCGCGGTGCTGAACCTGAGTGAGGATCACCTTGACCGTTATTCCGGCATGCGTGGTTATGCCGATGCCAAGGCGCGCATTTTTCTCGGTGACGGCATCCAGGTAGTAAACAGGCAGGACGACTGGGCGCGCGGCATGGTCGGGCCAGGACGGAAGGTCTTCACTTTCGGGTTGGATGAACCCTGGAACGAAGGTAACTGGGGGCTGCGCGACGTTGGCGGTGAACTCTGGCTGGCGGAGGGTCGCGCCAACCTGATGAAGGTCGCCGAACTGAAAGTAGCCGGCCTGCACAATGCCGCGAATGCGCTCGCCGCACTGGCCTTGTGCCGTGCAATCCGTCTCCCCTATGAACCGCTCCTTGACGCGCTCTTCAAATTCGAAGGTTTGCCCCATCGCGTGCAGAAAGTCGCCGAGATCAAGGGCGTCACTTTCTACGATGATTCCAAGGGCACCAACGTAGGCGCAACCGTAGCCGCGCTCATGGGAATGACTTCCAGGGTTGTTCTGATTGCCGGCGGAGAAGGCAAAGGCCAGGATTTCTCGCCTTTGCGCGAGGCGGTGGCAAAGAAAGCGAAGGGCGTGGTCCTCATCGGCCGCGACGGCGAAAAGATCGCCGCCGCCCTGGAGGCAGCGGGCGTGGCGATCGCCCACGCTGCGAGCATGCAAGATGCAGTAAAAGCCGGCTTTGCGCTGGCGCAGCCCGGCGATGCAGTCATGTTGTCGCCCGCATGCGCGAGCTTCGACATGTTCCGCAATTACGAACATCGTGCGCAAGTCTTCATCGAAGAAGTGCGTGCGCTGGAGGCCGGCCAGTGAACGACTTCCTCGGCATCGGCGCAGCCGCCAGGCCGGCACCGATCGCGGAGTTCGACTACGCAGTCGTCAGCACCGCGGGACTGCTCCTGGCGCTCGGACTGATCATGGTTTATTCCTCCTCGATCGCGATTGCGGAAGGCGGGCGTTTCACCGGCAATCAACCTGCTTATTACCTCATCCGGCATGGTGTGTTCCTGTTCGTCGGCTTGATGGCCGGTTTCATCTGCTTCCAGTTTCCGCTGCGGTTCTGGGAACAGGCTGCACCCTATCTTTTCTGCCTGGGCGTACTGATGCTGATATTGGTGCTGATTCCCGGCATTGGACGAGAAGTCAACGGCAGCCGCCGCTGGCTGTCGCTTGGCCTGTTCAATCTGCAGCCCTCCGAACTGATGAAATTGTTTGCAGTGCTGTATGCCGCGGACTACACCGTGCGCAAGGCTGCGTTGATGCACAGTTTTCGCAAAGGTTTCCTGCCGATGTTGGTGGTGATGCTCCTGACCGGCGGATTGTTGCTGCGTGAACCGGATTTCGGCGCCTTTGCGGTGATTACCTCCGTCGCCATGGCGATCTTGTTCCTCGGCGGCATGAACTGGAGGTTGTTCGCGACGCTTATCGTTTTGCTGTTGGCCGGATTCGTCATGCTGATCTGGACCTCGCCCTATCGCCTGCAGCGGGTGGTCGGTTTCATGGATCCCTGGTCGGATCCGTTCGGCAAAGGCTACCAGCTGTCGCACGCGCTGATCGCCTTCGGACGCGGAGAGTGGTTCGGTGTCGGATTGGGTGCGAGCGTCGAGAAGCTTTTCTATCTGCCCGAGGCGCACACCGATTTTCTGCTCGCCGTCATCGCCGAAGAACTCGGATTCTTTGGCGTGCTGTCCGTAATCGCCCTGTTCGGATGGCTGATCTGGAGGGCGTTTGCGATCGGCAATCAGGCGGCGCGCATGGAACGTTGTTTCTCCGCGCTGGTGGCGCAGGGGATTGCGCTGTGGCTCGGTGCCCAGGCATTCATCAACATGGGCGTGAACATGGGGGTGCTTCCGACCAAGGGCCTGACGCTGCCACTGCTTTCCTTCGGCGGCAGCGGCATCGTCGCCAACTGCTGCGCGCTCGCAATCCTGCTTCGCGTCGATTACGAAAATCGGCAGATGATGAAAGGGTATTCGCTGTGACCAGCATGGTACGAACCATATTGGTCATGGCCGGCGGTACCGGAGGCCACATTTTTAGCTCCGGCATAACGCGCGCAAGGCGCGCATTAGCCTGCACTGAAGATGTGACCGTTGCAGCGGTAGGAGCTGTAACTCGATGAAGACAATCCTGGTCATGGCAGGAGGTACCGGGGGTCACATCTTTCCCGCCTTGGCGGTTGCGGAGCAGTTGCGCGACAAGGGCTGGAGAATCGTCTGGCTGGGTTCCAGGGTGGGCATGGAAAGCAAGCTGGTGCCGCAGTACGGCTTCGAGATCGAATGGGTTCGTTTCTCAGGCTTGCGCGGCAAAGGCCTTCTGCGCATGGTGCTGCTGCCGCTGAATCTCCTGATTGCATTCTGGCAGAGCGCTCGCGCCATTTTTCGCGTGCGCCCGGATGTGGTGCTCGGCATGGGCGGCTATATTTCGTTTCCCGGCGGAATGATGGCCGCTGCCCTGGCCCGCCCGCTGGTGTTGCACGAGCAGAATTCGGTCGCGGGACTGGCCAACAAAGTCCTGGCACGAGTGGCGGACCGCATCCTTGTCGCGTTCCCCAATGCCTTGAAAAACGCCGAATGGACCGGCAATCCGGTACGGCGCGATATTGCGGAACTGCCGGTTCCCGAGCAGCGCTTTCGCAATCGGACCGGAAATCTGAAGATACTGGTTGTCGGCGGCAGCCTCGGTGCGGAGGTACTCAACGAAATGGTGCCGCGCGCTCTGGCGCTGATTCCGCAGACGCAACGTCCCGAAGTCACGCATCAAGCGGGAGAGAAGCATCTGGCGATGCTTGAGCGCGCATACCGGGACGCGGGTGTGAGCGCGACCACGCTGGCGTTCATCCGCGACATGTCGCATGCCTACGCGACAGCGGACGTGGTGATTTGCCGGGCAGGCGCGCTGACGGTCTCGGAACTTGCCGCGGCTGGTATCGCCAGCGTACTGGTTCCCTTTCCGTCTGCGGTCGACGATCACCAGACTTTCAATGCCCGCTATCTCGCTGATCGGTCGGCGGCGGTATTGCTGCCGCAGGCAGAACTCACCCCCCGAAAACTCGCGGACCTGCTGCTCGGATTTACCAGGGAAAAGCTGCTGGACATGGCCAACCGCGCGCGCGCATTGGGCAAACCGGACGCCGCGCAGATCGTCGCCGGGCATTGCATGGCGGTTGCGGCATGAAGCACAAGGTCAAACATGTTCACTTCATCGGCATCGGCGGCGCCGGGATGAGCGGCATCGCGGAAGTCATGCTCAATCTCGGTTTCGAGGTGAGCGGCTCCGATATTTCCGAAAGCGCGGCCATCCTGCGTCTGAAGAATCAGGGAGCAAAGGTTCACATTGGCCACGACGAAGCGAACGTCATCGGAGCCAATGCCGTGGTCACATCTACAGCCGTCAAACCCGACAATCCCGAAGTCGCTGCGGCACGCGCGAAACGCATTCCGGTTGTGCCCAGAGCGATGATGCTCGCGGAATTGATGCGACTGAAGCAGGGTATTGCCATTGCGGGTACTCACGGCAAGACCACGACGACCAGCCTGGTTGCCAGCGTGCTCGCCGAAGCGGGCATGGACCCGACGTTCGTCATCGGCGGGCGGCTCGAGGCCGCCGGCTCCCATGCAAAACTCGGCACAGGGGAATTCATCGTAGTCGAGGCCGACGAGTCCGACGCATCGTTTCTATATCTCCAGCCAGTGCTCGCGGTGGTCACCAATATCGATGCCGATCACATGGAGACCTACGGGCACGACTTCAGCCGCTTGCGCCAGGCGTTTCTCGAATTCATCGAACACCTGCCTTTTTACGGAATGGCGGTTCTGTGCATGGATGACGCCAACGTGAGGAGCCTGCTGCCGCTCATTACCAAGCAGGTAACGACTTACGGTTTGGCCGAAGGCGCACAGCTTCGCGCAGTGGACGTCAAAGCCGATGCCGCACGCATGCATTTCCGCGTTGTGCGCAGGAACGGCCACGCGAAGTCTGCTGCCGACTTGAACATCACGCTGAACCTTCCCGGGTTGCACAACGTGCAGAACGCGCTTGCAGCCATCGCGGTGGGGATGGAAATCGGCGCTCCCGACGAGGCCATCGTCAGGGCGCTGGCGGAATTCCGCGGCGTGGACCGGCGCTTTCAGCGCTACGGCGATGTGAGATTGCCGCAGGGAGATTTCACCCTGATCGACGACTACGGCCATCACCCGGTGGAGATGGCCGCGACGATTTCCGCGGCGCGTGGGGCTTTCCCGGACCGCCGGCTGGTGCTCGCCTTTCAACCGCATCGGTATACGCGAACCCGGGATTGCTTCGAGGACTTCGTGAAGGTTCTTTCCTCCGTCGACGCGCTGCTGCTCACGGAAGTCTATCCGGCCGGCGAGGCGCCGATCGTGGCCGCCGATGGCCGCGCTCTTGCGCGCGCGGTGCGCGTGGCCGGAAAGATCGAGCCGGTGTTCGTGGAGCAAATTGGCGATTTGCCTGCAGCGATTCTCGCAATGGCGGCGAGCGGCGACGTGGTCATCACCATGGGCGCCGGGTCCATCGGCACGGTACCGGGAAAAATAGCGAAAGGGAACTGAGCAAAGAAGCATGGATATGGCAGAACTCGGACGGATCGAAACCAGTGGATTGCGCGGCCAGTTCAAGCGCGACGAGCCGATGCGCAAGCACGTCAGCTGGCGGGCGGGAGGCGTTGCCGATCGTGCCTATGCGCCCGCGGATCTGGAGGATCTCGGTGTCTTTCTCGGCCGGATGCCGGAACGCGAACCGATTCTCTTTGTCGGGCTCGGCAGCAATTTACTGGTCCGGGACGGGGGTTTTCGCGGAACAGTCGTGTTTACGCATCGCGTTCTCGCGCGCTTTTTCCTGGAAGAAAGCCCCGGCTACGCGGAAATTTATGCGGAAGCGGGCGTCGCCAGTCCGAAAGTCGCCCGCTTTGCGGCAGTTCACAACCTCGAGGGTGCGGAGTTTTTCGCCGGCATTCCCGGCACCGTGGGCGGCGCACTGGCGATGAATGCCGGCTGCTACGGATCCGAAACCTGGGATGCGGTTGCGCGAGTGCGCACCATAGATCGCGCAGGAAGGTTGCAGATTCGCGAGCCTCACGAGTATGCCGTCGGCTACAGGAGCGTGCTTGCGGTGCAGGCCCGCGACGAGTTCTTCGTTGCCGCCTGGTTCCGTTTTGCGCGGGGTGACGGTGACATGGCCCGCCAAAAGATCAAGGAGTTGTTGTCGAAGCGGATCGCCACGCAACCGCTTGCCGAGGCCAACGCCGGCTCGGTATTCCGCAATCCCCCCGGCGACTACGCAGCCCGTCTCATTGAGGCAAGCGGCTTGAAGGGCCGACGCATGGGCGACGCGGAGGTTTCGACCGTGCATGCCAATTTCATCGTCAACAAAGGCGGCGCGACCGCGCACGACATCGAGAAGCTCATCGTGCTCGTGCAGGAGACGGTAAAGCGCGAAGCGAAAGTGATGCTGGAGCGTGAAGTCCAGATCGTGGGTGAAGCATGAAAGCGAAAGTATGAGCGGCAACCGTTTCGGGAAAGTGGCTGTACTCACGGGTGGCCGCTCCGCCGAGAGAGAGATATCGCTGTTGTCGGGCAATGCAGTGCTCGGCGCGTTGCGGGAGCGCGGTGTCGACGCCCATGCCTTTGACCCGAAGGAGCGAGACATCTCGGATCTCAAGCTCGAGAGCTTTGATCGGGTGTTCATCGCGCTGCACGGTCGTTACGGAGAGGACGGCACCGTGCAAGGCGCGCTCGAATTGCTCGGCATTCCCTACACCGGAAGCGGCGTGATGGCGAGCGCCCTGGCAATGGATAAGTGGCGTACCAAGCTGATGTGGCGGTCGGTCGGCATCCCGGTTCCGAAGGACGTATTGGTAAATGAAACGTCGGACTGGAATGCGGTCGTGCAGACGCTGGGACTGCCCATTATCGTCAAGCCCGTTCACGAGGGCTCCACGATCGGGCTGACCAAGGTTCGCACGGCGAAGGAATTGCCTGCCGCTTATGAACTCGCCGCGCGCCATGACCGCGTAGTGCTTGCTGAAGAATTCATCGAAGGCAAGGAACTTACTGCGTCAATTCTTGGCGACACCGCGCTGCCGCTGATCCGCATCGAGGCGCCGCAGGGAAATTACGACTACCAGAACAAATACTTCAGCGACGAGACGAAATATCACTGTCCCGCGGGAATAAGAGACGAAATAGAACAAGCCATTCGGGACGTCGCGCTGCAATCGTTTCGGGTGCTGGGTTGCGAGGGCTGGGGACGGGCCGACTTGATTTTGAGAGCGGATAACACGTTTTCATTTCTGGAAATGAATACCACACCCGGAATGACCGGACACAGCCTGGTGCCGATGGCCGCCCGGCAGGCGGGACTTGCATTCCCGGATCTGGCGGTGCGAATTCTGGAGGGTGCCCATGTGGGATGACGCGGCCGCGTTGCGGATGACTTCGAACCTGCTGTTTGCCATAGCTGGCGGGCTGATGCTTTACGGCGCCGTGCACTATGTGATCCACCTGCCGATTTTCCCGCTGCGCGATATTCAGTTGACGGGTGACGTCGCGCATGTGACACACGAACAGGTCGAGGCAGTCGTGACCCGGGAGCTCCGCGGCAACTTCTTCACGGTGGATCTCGATCAGGCGCGGGCCGCTTTCGAAAAACTGCCATGGGTGCGCAAGGTCAATGTGCGACGGCAGTGGCCGGATCGTCTGCAATTCGACGTCGAGGAGCACAGGCCTCTCGCGCGCTGGGGTTCCACCGCACTGGTCAGCGCGCAAGGCGAGGTATTCGAGGCTGCTATCAACACGACACTTCCGGTGCTGCAGGGTCCGGAGGGCTCCGCGCCGGAAGTCGTCTCGCGTTTTCAGGCGTTCCAGCTTGCACTTGAGCCGGTCGGAAAGCACATCGTGCAGATGACGCTGTCGGCGCGCCGGGCCTGGGTATTGAAACTGGACGATGGCCTGGTGCTTGAACTCGGACGCGACAACCTCGAGTCCAGGCTTGCGGGGTTTGTCGCGGCCTATGAGCGCACCGTCGCGCGTTTGCCGCGGCCGTCCAACTATATCGACCTTCGCTACACGAACGGGTTCGCCGTGCGCAGCCCGGGTCTGAAGTGGACCGCCAAGAAGACCTGAATGAGAGCGACGGAAAAGACATGGCGTTGAGCGGAAGAAAAGAAAGCAAGAATCTGATCGTCGGTCTCGATATCGGCACGTCGAAGATCGCGGCCATCGTCGCCGAGATGAAGCCGGAAGGCGGCTTCGAGGTCATCGGAATGGGCAGCTCCCCCTCGCGCGGATTGAAGAAGGGCGTGGTGGTAAACATAGAGTCGACTGTCAATGCGATCCAGCGCGCGCTCGAGGAAGCCGAGCTCATGGCCGATTGCAAGATTCGTGACGTATGGACCGGAATCGCCGGCAGCCACATCCGCAGTTTCAATTCCCACGGCATGGTTGCAATCAAGGACCGCGAAGTGGCGCAGAGCGACGTGGATCGCGTCGTGGAAACCGCCAAGGCAATCCCGATCCCGACCGACCAGCAGATCCTGCACGTGCTGAACCAGGAATTCGTGATCGATGGCCAGGAAGATGTGCGGGAGCCGCTTGGAATGAGCGGGGTGCGGCTGGAGGTGAAGGTGCACATCGTCACTGGTGCCGTTTCGGCCGCGCAAAACATCATGAAGTGCGTGCGGCGCTGCGGCTTGGAGGTCAACGACCTCATCTTGCAGCCCCTGGCGTCAGCCATGGCGGTCCTTTCCGAAGATGAGAAGGATCTCGGAGTTTGTCTGGTCGATATTGGCGGCGGGACGTCGGACATCGCGGTTTTCACGCAAGGCGCGATAAGACACACCGCCGTGATCCCGATTGCGGGAGATCAGATCACGAACGACATAGCGATGGCGTTGCGCACGCCGACGAAGGAAGCCGAGGAAATCAAGCGCCGCTACGGATGCGCGTTGCGCGAACTGGCCGACCCGCAGGAAATGGTCGAAGTGCCGGGAGTGGGGGAGCGCGGCTCCAAGAAGATGTCGCGCCAGACCCTTGCCGAAGTCATCGAACCCCGTGTGGAAGAACTGTATTCGCTGGTACAGGCCGAGTTGCGCCGCAGTGGCTTCGAAGAATTGCTTTCCTCTGGAATCGTTATCACCGGCGGCAGCGCTGCGATGCAGGGAATGGTCGAGCTCGGAGAAGAGGTATTTCACATGCCGGTGCGGCTGGGATTGCCGAGTTACGCAGCTGGGTTGTCGGAAGTGATCCGCAACCCGCGATATTCGACAGGCGTGGGCCTGTTAATGGCGGGACTGAGCCAGCATCAGCGGCAGCAGATCGAAAAGATGCAGAGCGGATCGTTCAAACAGATCGTCGGCCGCATGAAGAAATGGTTCGAAACGAATTTTTAGCAGGCGAAATTCAAGGGAGTTTTGTTTTTTTGACGATTCACAACGACTCATACTTAGGAGGCGACTAATGTTCGAGATCTTGGATACACAACCTCAGGAAGCAGTCATCAAGGTGGTCGGTGTCGGCGGCTGCGGCGGCAACGCGGTCGACCACATGATCAACGAGGGCGTGGATGGCGTGGAGTTCATTTGCGCCAACACCGATTCGCAAGCATTAAAGCGTAACAAGTCCAAAACGTTGTTGCAACTCGGCACGAATGTAACAAAGGGCCTTGGGGCCGGAGCGAACCCGGATATCGGACGTGAAGCTGCAATGGAGGACCGCGAGCGCATCATCGAGTTGATCGAAGGCGCGGACATGCTGTTCCTTACTGCGGGCATGGGCGGTGGCACCGGAACCGGAGCTGCACCGATCGTCGCAGAAGCCGCACGTGAATTGGGAATCTTGACGGTTGCGGTAGTGACCAAACCCTTCGCCTTCGAAGGCAAGCGCCAGAAGATCGCCCAGCAAGGGCTGGAAGAGCTTTGCAAGCACGTCGATTCGCTGATTGTGATTCCTAACGACAAGCTGATGCAGGTTCTTGGCGAAGACGTCAGCATGCTCGACGCATTCAAGGCGGCGAACACGGTCTTGCACGGCGCGGTTGCCGGTATTGCGGAGGTGATCAAGTGCCCGGGTCTGGTCAATGTGGATTTTGCCGACGTTCGCACTGTGATGTCGGAGATGGGCATGGCGATGATGGGTTCAGCGGTTGCGGCAGGGCTCGATCGGGCGCATTCCGCGGCAGAGCAGGCTGTTGCCAGCCCGTTGCTGGAGGATGTCAATCTCGCGGGTGCCCGCGGTGTCCTCGTCAACATTACCGCGAGTTCCAGCCTCAAGATGAAAGAGGTTCACGAGGTAATGAACACCATCAAGGGGTTCACGGCCGAAGATGCGACCGTGATTGTCGGTACCGTGATCGACGAGACAATGGAAGATCGCTTGCGCGTGACGATGGTGGCGACGGGCCTGGGCGGGGCGGTCAACCATCGCCAGCAAAAGCCGTTGACCATGGTGCGAACCGGGACCGACACCATGCCGATCGATGTGAACTATGGAGATCTCGAGACTCCGGCAGTGATGCGCCGGCGTTCGCGTGATGCCGCGGTCGAAGCGATGAAGCAGTCGGGAGTAGATATGCTCGATATCCCGGCGTTTTTGCGCAAGCAGGCTGACTAGACTAGTTACATTGCAGGCATACTGTTTGCTGCGTTACAGCAATCATTTGGTGCTGGCGCGAGGCTTGCGTGTATGGTAATCTAATCAATCATTTATCTTAGATAAGCAGCAAGAGATTTGAATTCTCGCACTGCTTGAGTGCATGACATGATCAAACAACGCACGCTGAAGAATATCGTTCGTGCCACAGGCGTCGGTCTGCATACCGGCGAGAAGGTCTATCTGACTTTGCGGCCAGCGGCGCCAAACAGCGGCATCATCTTTCGGCGTGTGGATTTGAATCCTGTTGTCGAGATAAAGGCCGATCCCTATGCAGTCGGCGATACGCGACTTTCGTCGTGCCTCGAACGCGACGGAGCGCGTGTGCAAACAGTAGAGCATCTGATGTCGGCGCTGGCAGGACTGGGTATCGACAATGTTTACGTCGACCTGACCTCAGGTGAGGTTCCGATCATGGACGGCTCCGCATCTCCTTTCGTATTTCTGCTGCAATCTGCAGGTATCGAGGAGCAGCCGTCTGCCAAGAAGTTCATCCGCATAAAGAAACCGGTCGAAGTGAAGCAAGGCGACAAATGGGTCAAATTCGAGCCGTACAACGGATTTCGAGTGGACTTCAGCATCGACTTCAGACATCCCGTATTCGCGCATTCCAATAAACGGGTCATTGTCGACTTTGAACACACTTCCTACATAAAGGAGGTAAGCCGGGCGAGGACCTTCGGTTTCATGCAGGATGTCGAGAACATGCGTGCCCAGGGGCTTGCTCTTGGCGGCAGTCTCGATAACGCGATCGTGATGGACGACTATCGGGTATTGAATTCGGACGGTTTGCGCTACGAGGATGAATTCGTAAAGCATAAGGCGTTGGATGCGATCGGGGATCTCTATCTGCTCGGGCATCCGGTGATAGGAGCCTATTCCGCGTACAAGTCAGGTCACGCCCTGAATAACGGATTGTTAAGGCAATTGATGGAGGATGCTACGGCTTGGGAGTTCGTCACCTTCCTGAAGCCCGAAGAGGCGCCTGCTTTTCTCAGGTTGCAGATGCAAACCGTTTGAGTTTTCAGGCCCCAGTCGCCCCGCGGGTAGGTCCCCATCGAGCACGAGCCCGATGCTAATCCTGCGTATCCTCGGTGCACTGCTGGTAATCACTGTAGGCGCGTCTGTGGCGGTCTACCTGGTAACCAAGGATCGCCGGTGGCTGCGCTTCAGTTGGCAGATCCTTAAATTTGGCCTCGCCATCATATTGATATTTTTAGCTTTGTTGGCCCTGGAGCGGCTGGCAACCGTTATTTGAGGCTCTATTTTTTGCCGTGACGGCCGAGACGCTTTAGCGCTGCCTTCAAGGGCGATGGGTCGAGTTGGCTTGATAGCGAATCGATCGCATTTCGAGCTTCGGAACTCAGGGAAATCTGTTTTTGCGGCAATGGGTTATCGCGGGTTCTTACTTGCACTTGTAAACGAATTCCGGTAATCTCATACCCCCGCTGACGTAAAGAGGACAAAATTCGCGGCGCCATTTGCCTTAACTTGGCGGCGACCGCACCGTTGTCAGCGACTAGAATCAATTCGCCCGCCTTCACCAGAGCCACGCTCGCCGAAGTGGCCAGGTTGCCGGGTAGTACTTCCGCCAACGTGCTTTGCAAGGCGGCCAGTTGTCGCAGTTCGCGATTCAAGGCCTGCAACTCAGGCAGGCTATTGAGCAGCAGACCTACGCGTATGTCGGACATAGTGCTGACTTTGACGAAAGGCATGAGGGGAACGGATGAATATTATTCTGGTTTCCAATAAATTGGCACAGGCACGCAGCTTCACGCTGAGCACGCCACAGATGGTTTTCCTCGGCTTGCTGATGTGTTTGGTGATCGTGTCGCTCGCCGTCTTGCTCAATTATTTCTCGCTGCGCTACGCGGTGACCAACCAGAGTCCGTATCTTCAGTCGTTGCTGGAGGCGGTTCAAGCCGAACAAACCCGGAAGACCCAGTCGTACCTGCGTGAGAGCCTCAATACCATGGCGGCCAGGCTCGGTGAAATGCAGGCCAAATTGTTGCGCCTGGATACCCTTGGCGAGCGCCTGACAAAACTTGCAGGCATCAAACCCCAGGAGTTCATGTTTGACCAGATTCCCGCGCGCGGGGGCGCAATCTCATCCATTCCCGCACAAGAGCTATCGATGAGCGAACTGCTCGACAAGGTCGATAGTCTAGCCATTCAAGTTGACGACCGCACCGACAAGCTCGGCGTGCTCGAATCCATGTTGACGCTGTCCCACGCCAAGAAGCAGCTGTTGCCGACCCAGTTGCCGGTGTCTACCGGCTGGTACTCTTCCAATTTCGGGTGGCGAATCGATCCCTTCACCGGATGGAATGCGTTCCACGAAGGCATGGACTTCATGGCCGCTGAAGGTACCGCGATTACGGCGGCCGCGGGAGGCGTAGTGGTCTACGCGGACCTGCATCCGCAGTATGGTAATATGATAGAAATTGATCACGGCAACGGTCTCGTTACGCGCTACGCTCACGCGTCGAAGCTCATCGCGAAAATCGGAGACGTCGTATTGCGTGGTCAGAAGGTGGCTGAGGTTGGTACGACTGGCCGCTCGACGGGAACGCATCTGCATTTCGAAGTGCGCCAATGGGGAGCCCCACAAAATCCCGCTCGCTTCCTTCAGGTGCCGGGCTGAACTGAAAACATAGCAAGCATTCCAGCAGAGGGGTGGGGGCAGGCGTCCCCACCCCTCTTGCTTTAAGGACATCCTGAGCAATGATCAATAGCATCCTCAAAAAAATATTCGGAAGCCGCAACGATCGCCTGTTGCGCAAATACTCGCATGCAGTGCATGCGATAAATGCGCTGGAACCGCAGATCCAGAAGTTGAGCGATGCGGACCTGCGCGCACGCACGGATGTCTTCAGGCAGCGCGCAGCCAATGGCGAATCGCTGGACGATCTGCTCGTCGAAGCTTTTGCCACGGTGCGTGAAGCGAGCCGCCGCATTCTGAGCATGCGCCATTTCGATGTGCAGCTCCTGGGCGGGATTGCGTTGCATAACGGAAAAATCGCGGAAATGCGCACTGGCGAAGGCAAGACGCTTGTCGCCACATTGCCCGCCTATCTGAACACGCTGGCAGGAAAGGGTGTGCATGTAGTAACGGTAAACGACTACCTTGCCAGTCGCGACGCAGAGTGGATGGGCAGGTTGTATCGGTTTCTCGGATTGTCGGTCGGCGTAAACCTTTCACAGATGGAACACGAACTGAAGCAGCAGGCCTATGCCGCAGACATCACTTACGGCACGAACAGCGAATTCGGATTCGATTATCTGCGGGACAACATGGTGTTTCAGATATCCGAGCGCGTGCAGCGCGGGTTGTCCTACGCGATCGTCGATGAAGTGGACTCGATCCTGATCGACGAAGCGAGGACACCGCTGATTATCTCCGGCCAGGCCGAAGACAGCACGGAACTGTACTACCGGATGAACGAAATCGTTCCGAAGCTGACTCGGGTCAAGGAGGAAAATGGCCCGGGCGATTTCACCGTCGATGAAAAGGCTCATCAAGTGCTGCTCACAGAGGCAGGCCACGAGCGAGCAGAGGATCTGCTGACTCGGGCCGGCCTGCTGCCGGAGAACGGCAGCCTTTACGATGCCGCAAATATCAATCTGGTGCACCACCTCTATGCTGGCTTGCGTGCACATTCGTTATTTCATCGCGATCAGCACTATGTTGCGCAAAACGACGAAATCGTCATTGTCGATGAATTTACCGGCCGCCTGACGCCTGGGCGCCGTTGGTCCGATGGATTGCACCAGGCGATCGAGGCAAAAGAAGGCGTGCGCATACAACGCGAGAACCAGACGCTCGCCTCGATTACCTACCAGAATTATTTCCGTATGTACCGCAAGCTCGCCGGCATGACGGGCACGGCGGATACCGAAGCCTACGAATTCCAGCAGATCTATGGACTCGAAACGGTCATCATGCCCACGCATATGCCGATGATCCGTGAAGATCGCCTGGATCAGGTCTATCGTACCGCGCAAGAGAAGTATCAAGCCGTGATCAGCGACATCAGAGCTTGCTATCAAAGCGGCCAACCGGTACTGGTCGGCACGACATCGATCGAGAATTCCGAACTCCTGGCAACTTTGCTGGAGAAGGAAAAGCTTCCTCATCAGGTATTGAACGCCAAACAGCACGCACGCGAAGCGGAGATCATCGCCCAGGCCGGTCGGCCGAAGATGGTGACCATCGCGACGAACATGGCCGGTCGGGGAACCGACATCGTGCTGGGCGGGAACCCTGAACCCGACATCAACAAGGTCCGCAACGATTCGAGCCTCTCCGATCCGGACAAGGAGAAGCGCGTGGCTGAAATGCGCGAGCAGTGGCAAAAGCTGCATCAGCAGGTCATTGGTGCCGGCGGACTTCATATTGTTGGAACGGAGCGCCACGAGTCCCGGCGCGTCGACAACCAGCTGCGAGGCCGGTCCGGCCGCCAGGGGGACCCTGGATCGAGCCGCTTCTATCTTTCCCTGGAAGACCCGTTACTGCGCATTTTTGCCTCGGATCGCGTGGCAGCCATCATGGATCGCCTCAAAATGCCCGAGGGCGAGGCAATCGAGCATCCCTGGGTTACCCGTGCAATCGAGAATGCGCAGAGAAAAGTGGAAGCGCGCAACTTCGATATCCGCAAGCAGTTGCTCGAATATGACGACGTTTCAAACGATCAGCGCAAAGTCATCTACCAACAGCGCAACGAATTGCTGGAGGCGACGGATATTTCCGACACGATCCGCTCGATGCGCGAAGGCACCGTCGATGCGCTGATTACACAGTACATACCGCCCGGCAGCGTCGAGGAGCAGTGGGATGCGCCCGGTCTGGAGAAAACGCTCGCCGGAGAACTCGGACTGAAACTTCCGCTCAAGGAGTGGCTCGAGAAGGAGGATAGTCTCGACGAGGAACATCTGCGGGCTCGCATCATCGAGGCCGCCAACGCGCACTACGAGGAAAAATTCTCCGTCGTGGAGGATTCTCAGAAGGTGCGCGACTATGAACGGTCCATCATGCTGAATTTCCTGGATAGCCACTGGCGCGAGCATCTCTCTGCGCTCGATCATCTGCGGCAAGGCATTCACTTGCGTGGGTACGCCCAGAAGAACCCCAAACAGGAGTACAAGCGTGAAGCTTTCGAGTTGTTCTCGTTGATGCTGGATACCGTGCGAACGGAAGTAACCCGCCAATTGATGATTGTGCAGATCCAGAGGGCGGAAGAGGTCGAAGCGGTGGTCGAGAAGCAGGAACAGGCTGAACTGAAGAATCTGCAGTATCACCAGAATGCCGATCACGACGAAGCGCTCGAGAAGGCGAACGCCGATATCAAGGTGCAACCCTTTGTCCGTGGTCAGAAGGTGGGGCGAAACGATCCGTGCCCGTGTGGTTCCGGGAAGAAATACAAACAGTGCCACGGCAAGCTCGGCTGATTGCGTGGCCGTACGTGCGCGTACTAGTTTCCCAATTAAAATAAGCGCAGGAACTTTCGAATGGCGGTCAATCTTGCAGCCCCCGAACCTTCCGCGCTGCTGGCGATCAAGGGAATACGACTCGGCGTGACCGAGGCCGGCATACGCAAGGCCAATCGCAGGGACTTGTTGCTGATGACGCTTGCAGCGGGGACCAGAGTCGCCGGCGTCTTCACACGCAATCGATTTTGTGCCGCGCCCGTCGTTGTTGCGAGGGCGAATCTGCAGGGCGGCGGCATCCGCGCATTGATGGTGAATACGGGCTGCGCTAATGCCGGCACGGGCGAAGACGGCATAGCAAGGGCGAAGCAGACTTGCGCCGAAGTGTCGAAACTGGTTGGATGCGAATCGGATCAGGTATTGCCCTTTTCCACCGGCGTCATCATGGAACCACTTCCCGTCGATCGTATTGCCGCCGGCTTGCCGCGTTGCGTCGCCGCGTTAGGGGAAAGGAACTGGGCCGAAGCCGCGACCGCGATCATGACCACCGACACAGTGGCGAAGGCGTGCTCCAGACGCGTGGACATTGGCGGCCATTCGTTTTCCGTCACCGGAATCGCGAAGGGCTCGGGAATGATCCGTCCAAACATGGCAACCATGTTGGGGTTCATTGCCACGGATGCATTGGTGGACCAGAAGCTGCTGCAGCAGGCGACCACGTATGCAGCGGAGCGCACTTTCAACTGCGTGACGGTGGATGGCGATACGTCCACGAATGACGCCCTGATCGTTATCGCCACGGGGCAAGGCGGTGCTCCGGAAATTACCAAATCCGATTCCGCTGAATTCAAGCTGTTCCTTGATACGGTGACCGAGGTTGCGGCTGTTCTGGCGCAAGCTCTCGTCCGCGACGGAGAAGGTGCGACCAAGTTCATTACCATCCAGATCGAAGGAGGAATGAATGAAACCGAATGCCGCAAGGTTGGTTACGCAATCGCCCATTCGCCCCTGGTCAAGACCGCATTCTTTGCATCAGACCCGAACCTCGGACGCATTCTGGCGGCGATCGGCTATGCGGGCATCGACGATCTCGACGTAGCGAAGGTCGACCTCTATCTCGACGAAGTCATGGTGGCGAAATCCGGGGGACGGGCACCGAGTTACCGGGAAGAGGACGGCCAGCGCGTGATGAAGCAGGACGAGATCACAGTGCGGGTCGGATTGAACCGGGGTACGTCCTCTGCCACCGTCTGGACTTGTGATCTTTCTCATGACTACGTCAGCATCAATGCCGACTATCGCAGTTAACACCGATGAGCAGCGATCTTGAACGTTTGATCAGCCGTGTCGAGCAAGTGCTTGCGCGTTTTGAAGCGACCCTGCCGCAGGCGCATCCGGCACCCGATTGGAAGAAGGGCCTGGCTTACCGATGGCGCAAGCGCGCAAGCACGGGATTCCTGCAACCGGTGGCGCATCCGCACAAAATTCGGGTTTCCGACCTCCAGGGGATAGACGATCAGATAAAGTTGATCGAGCAGAACACCCGCCAATTCATCGAAGGGCTTACGGCGAACAACGTGTTGCTGACCGGTGCGCGCGGCACCGGCAAATCATCACTGGTCAAGGCGTTGCTGAACAAATTTTCGTCGAAGGGCCTGCGCCTGATCGAAGTGGACAAGCAGGATCTGATGGATCTTCCGGACATTGTCGACCTGATTGCCGATGTTCCGTTCAAATTTATCCTGTTTTGCGACGATCTCTCGTTCGACGCAGACGAACCGGGATACAAGGCATTGAAAGTCATTTTGGATGGATCGATTTCCGCGACCTCGGAAAATCTTCTCATCTACGCGACGTCCAACAGACGTCACCTCATGCCCGAGTTCATGCAGGAAAATCTTGAGACCAAATATCTGGGCGAGGAAATTCATCCGGGGGAAACGGTGGAGGAAAAAATCTCCCTGTCCGAACGATTCGGACTGTGGGTATCTTTCTATCCCTTCGATCAGGATGAATATCTGACGATCGTCGAGTACTGGCTTGGCGAGTTGGGTGTTCCCGAGCGGGAACGGGGCGCAAAAGCACGTAATGAGGCGTTACAGTGGGCGCTGACGCGCGGTTCGCGCAGCGGGCGTGTCGCCTGGCATTTTGCCCGCGATTGGGCCGGGCGCCACAGGATCATATCCGGTTCCGCGCGAAAAAAGTCCTGATCGGCGCGGCCATCCCATGACGCAACGCGTGGTGGATGTCGCGGTTGCAATAATCGAACATTCCGATGGCGGGTTCCTTCTGGCGCAACGCCCAGCCGGCAAGGTTTATGAAGGTTATTGGGAATTTCCCGGCGGAAAAGTCGAACCGGGCGAACCGATCGCGGATGCGCTCAATCGCGAACTGCGCGAAGAGCTTGGAATTGATGTCGAACTTGCATATCCCTGGATTACCCGTGTTTATACTTATCCGCACGCGACGGTAAGGTTGCATTTTCATCGTGTGGTGCGCTGGCGCGGAGAGCCGCATCCCCACGAAAGGCAGGCACTATCCTGGCAATACAACCACGAGCTCACGGTTTCGCCCATGCTTCCGGCCAATGCCCCCGTCCTCAAGGCATTGTCGCTGCCCACCAGTCTGGGAATTACATGCGCGTGGGAATCGGGCGTCGAAGTGGCGTTGAAACGTGTTCGGTTAGCGCTTGCGCGAGGATTGCGCCTGGTTCAAATCAGGGAGAGAAATCTGGACCCGGCAACGCGCAAAATTTTCGCGGCGCAGGTGATCCAGGAAGTGCGCGCTGTGGGCGGCATCGCGCTGATCAATGGCGACGTTCAACTCTCAACGAATCTGAGCTCCGGCCTGCACCTGCCGTCGCGCGAATTGATGGCCGCGAAATCGCGGCCCGATGTCGAATGGTGTAGTGCCTCGTGCCACGATGTTGCAGAGCTCGAAAGGGCGCGTGATCTGGGGCTGGATTTCGTGCTGTTGGGTCCGGTTCAGGCGACGCCCAGCCACTACGGTGCACCGGAGCTGGGCTGGGAAAAATTCGCTGACTTGATTGGGAATTATTCCCTGCCGGTATTCGCGCTGGGGGGAATGCGGGTGGCAAATCTTGATGATGCGCGCCGCCATGGTGCGCACGGCGTCGCGATGGTACGGGGCGCCTGGGAAGAGAACTAGGGCTCTTCGTCCTCGGTCTCCCCGTTATCGCCGGTGTTGCGCTCCACTTGGGGAATGCGATATGCACCGCTTGCCCACTGGCCGAGGTCGATGAGTTTGCAGCGTTCCGAACAGAACGGCCGGAAAGGGTTGTCTGTACTCCACTCGATCGCGGCATTGCATTGCGGGCAATGGACCTTGCGGGCCTTGTTGGATTCGACAGGCATCACAGGTTGCAGAATGTGAGCTCGAAACTCACGTTGTCGACGCTGGTTCGGCGCTGCGTGCCGATCGCCGTCGTGAAACGGACGTTGAGTGCATATTTGTTGGCGCTGATCTCGGGTACGCAGTCGTAGTTGCCATCGAGCCGGATGCGCAGCATCTGGGCGAGCCTTCCTGCCATTGTCTGCTGGTAGACACCCTGATGCGCGACCTGGCTGGTGGTTTTGCCGTTTTCTCTAAGTAGCTTCAGAATGAGCCGCACGCCGTTTCGGATCGGCAGGAATGGCGCCAGCCATTCGTCGAGATCGCGGCGGCGCACCTCGGCGTTCTGATTGAGCCAGAAATGATATGAAGGCAGATCGAATTCGCAGACACCTCCCGGAATAGCGGAACGCTGCTTGATCCCCATCAACCAGTCGTTCTCGCGCAGTTCCTGACCGGTCTTTCCGGAAGAAAGAAACAGGTCGGAAACCGCTTTCTCGATGTCTGCAAGGATCGTGGCCAATGCTTCCTGGGAAATGGCTGGATTGCTGCGAAGGGCATCGAGATGCTGTTTCTGACGCTCGAGTTCCTGCATCAAATCCGACTTGAGGTCGGCACGACCCCCAACATCGAGAATCTCGAATAAAGATGTCAATGCAACATGGTGCTCTTCAGGGTCGCTTTTCGAGGCGAAGTACTGCGCACGCTGGTATAAATCCTCCAGGCGCAGCAGGGTGCGAATCCTCTCGTTGAGTGGGAACTCGTAGCTGATCACAATATGGGGGCCGCCGCCGGAGTTGGGGCAAGTATTGCCGAAATGCCCCGAAAAATAAAGCTGCAGGCAGCACACAGTTCTTTGGGCCGGAGTCGATCAGCCATTTGTCGCAAGCCCGAGGTATCGAAGATGCAGCGGGCTCACCTGCGCCCGCAGCGCTTCCAGCGCGCCGTCGTTGTGAATCACGTCGTCCGCCTCGCGCAGCCGTTGCTGTCTGGGAACCTGCGAAGCGATGATGGCAAGCACGTCGTTGCGGGAAAGCCCGCTTCGCTCCATCACCCTGCGAATCTGGGTTTCCGGCTCGCAATCCACCACCAGAATGCGGCCAATCATGTCTCGATAGGACCCCGTTTCGATCAGTAGCGGCACCACGATGACGACGTAAGGTGCCGCCGATGCATAGATCTGCCGTGTACTTTCCTGTCGGATTAGTGGATGCAGGATTGCCTCCAGATCTTTTCGGGCTGAGGGGTCCGCGAATACAAGATGGCGCATTTGCGCCCTGTCGAGGCTTCCATCCGCAGCGATAAACTGCGGCCCGAACTTGCGTGCAATTTCGATGACTGCTGGCTGGGCAGGTGCGGTCAATCTGCGGGAGATCTCATCCGTATCCACAATGCCGGCACCCCGAGACGCAAACAACTCGGCCACCGTTGTCTTGCCCGAGCCGATTCCGCCAGTCAGGCCGACCGTGAACGCCATGCTCAGAACAATTGCAGGTAAGTCCGGTTGATCGTTTCCCCCCAGAACAAGGCTATCAGTCCCGCGGCGGCGAGATAGGGTCCGAACGGAATCGGTGTATTCCGGCCATGCCGCGTGAATACGATCAAGGAAATTCCGACGACTGCGCCCACCAGCGACGACAGTAGTATGACGATGGGCAACATCTTCCATCCCAGCCAGGCACCGACGGCGGCCAGGAGTTTGAAGTCGCCATAACCCATGCCTTCCTTGCCGGTGGTGAGTTTGAAAAGCCAATATACCGCCCAGAGCGAAAGATAGCCCGCGACCGCGCCGATCACGGCCGAAGAAAGGGGGATAAAACCATTGTTCAGGTTGACCAGCAGGCCCAGCCAGAGCAGCGGCAGCGTGATATCGTCCGGAAGCAACTGGGTATCGATGTCGATGGCAGTAAGCGCGATGAGGGCCCACGCGAAGACGAGGGCTCCCGCCATCGCCAGCGTCAATCCGAATCGCCATCCTATGTAGGCTGCAAGAATCCCGCTTATCGCCTCGACGATCGGATAGCGGATGCTGATTGGCGCCTTGCACGAGGAGCAGCGGCCGCGCAGGAAAACATAACTGACGATTGGGATATTCTCGTAGGCTCTGATTTTATGGCCGCAATGGGGACAGGTCGACGCGGGAGTCATCAGGTTGTAGCGCCCGGCATCGCCGGCGCGCAGTTTCTTTGCGACGTCAGGCAGGTTCTTCTGTTCGAGCAATTCAGCCGCCTGGCCGTCCCAGCCCCGCTCCAGCATTTTCGGCAAGCGGTGAATGACGACATTGAGGAAACTGCCGACGATGAATCCCACCAATCCGCATACTGCGGCGAGCGTCACGGCTTGATTCTGCAGTGCCTGGATGAATGTCATGAATGAAGAATTGCGCGCTCTATGCGCGAACTCCCGCCGATAAAAAAGCGCCCGAGTTCTTCGGGCGCATGGTTGTTCGAGGGAGCAACTTATACGGCTTGACCCATCTTGAAGATCGGGAGGTACATTGCAATAACCATCCCGCCGATCAATACGCCGAGGACGACCATGATCATCGGCTCCATCAAGCTGGAAAGCGCTTCTACCGCGTCGTCGACTTCGGCTTCGAAGAAGTCGGCGACCTTGCTGAGCATTCCGTCCAGCGACCCGGATTCTTCACCGATGGACACCATCTGTATGACCATGTTCGGAAACACATTGGTATTGGTCATTGCGACTGTCAGGCTCACGCCTGCACTGACCTCCTGCTGGATTTTCTTGGTTGCTTCGAAGTAGACGAAATTTCCGGCAGCGCCCGCGACCGAATCCAGCGCCTCAACCAGCGGTACGCCGGCTGCGAACATCGTCGCCAATGTTCGCGTCCAGCGGGCAATCGTCGCTTTGCGGATCAGCGCGCCGAATATGGGTATTTTCAGGAACCATCGATCCAGTAACTGTTGCATCTTCACCGATCGCTTCCAGGTGTAGAAGAAAAACCATACGCCGAAACCGACACTACCGAAGATCGCCCACCACCACTGAACGAAGATATCCGAAATCCCCATCACAAACAGAGTCGGCGCAGGCAGATTGGCGCCGAAACTCGAGAACAGGTCCTTGAACGCCGGAATGACGAATATCATGATGATGGCGGTAATGATGAATGCCACCACGATGATCGAAATCGGATAGAACAGCGCCGCCTTGATCTTGCTCTTGATCGCCAGGATCTTTTCTTTGTAGGTCGCCAGACGATCGAGCAGGCTGTCCAGAATACCGGCTTGTTCTCCTGCGCCTACGAGGTTGCAGAACAATGCGTCGAAATGGAGCGGATATTTGCGAAACGCGTTGGTCAGGCTGTTGCCGGTTTCCACTTCGTTCTTGATATCCATGAGCAGTTTGCCGACTGCCGGATTGGAATGGCCTTTTCCTACGATGTCGAATGCCTGAAGCAGAGGGACGCCGGCCTTCATCATGGTGGCCAGCTGTCGGGTAAACAGGGTGATGTCTTTCTGCGTGACCTTGCCGCCAACGCCTCCTCTCTGGCGCTTGACCTTCAGAACCGCAATGCCTTGCCTGCGCAACTGGGACAACACCACGGCTTCGCCGCCGGCGCGCATGTCGCCTTTGACTAGCTTTCCGCCTTTGTCCTTGCCTTCCCAGAGGAAGGTGTATTCCTTGATTCTGTCTCTTGTTGCCGCTGCGGTAGCCATAGCGTTACCTCGTCACGTCACTGTCTCGCTCGTCTAACGGCGACCGAAGGCGCCATCACACCAATAATTCCGAATAATGCACCGGCCGATCGTTAAAGTAAAGATGGAAGTACTTGATAAATAGCCCTGATTTTTAGTCCTTATCCGGCGGAAGCAAGCGCACGGATTTGATCACGCGATCCTGCGTCTGAAGGACTTCAATCGGGTAGCCCGCAAGCTTCAAGCTGGTTCCGGGCTCGGGAATATCCTGAAAGTGCTCCAGAATCAGCCCGTTCAGCGTTTTCGGTCCATCCAGCGGAAACTTGTAACCCAGCTTGCGGTTCATGTCCCGCAACAGCGTTCCGCCCTCGACGATGATGCTGCCGTCCTCCATCCTGCGGAAACGGGCCGTCTGCAGCGGAGACTGGGTGGTGAATTCGCCGATGATCTCTTCAAGAATATCCTCGAGCGTCAGCAAACCTTTCAACTCGCCGTACTCGTCCACGACGAGGCCCATCCGGTCCTGCTGCTCCTGGAAATTTTGCAACTGCGTCAACAATGGCGTTCCCATCGGAATGAAATACGGTTCGCGCAGCACTTCGGTAAGGGTTTTGGCATCGATATGTTCACCTTCCGAAAGATTCAGAACCTTGCGCACATGCACGATGCCGATGATGTCATCGAGACGCTCGCGATAGGCGGGCAGGCGGGTGTGGTTGCTGATTGCAATCTGGCGGCGTATTTCAGCAGGCGCCGATTCGATATCGACCGCTTCGATCTGATTGCGCGGTGTCATCGCATCTTCAACGGTGATGGATTCCAGATCGAACAGATTCAACAAGATGTTCTGATGTTTCTGCGGAAGGAAATTACCACCTTCCAGCACCAACGTGCGCAACTCCTCCATGGTCAACGTGTGAGTCTGGTTGGCCTGGGGCTTCAGTCGCAGTGCCCACAACAGGAAGCGGACGAACAAATTCACGAACCACACTATCGGATAGACCAGTTTGAGCAAGGGCGTCAGGACGTAGCTCGCGGGAAATGCGATGCGCTCCGGAAAACTCGCACCCATCACCTTGGGACTGATCTCGCTGAATACGAGAATGAAGAATGTCACTACAACCGTGCCGAGCGTGAGCGCCAGTTCGCTCTCGCCAAACAAGCGGAATGTGATAACGGTGACAAGTGCGGCGGCCGCTGCATTGACGAGATTGTTGCCGAGCAGGACGACGCCGAGCAGGCGATCGGTGCGGGCAAGCAATTGAGAAGCGAGCCGGGCCCCGCGGTGGCCGGTCTTGGTTAAATGCCGCAACCGATAGCGGTTGAGCGCCATCATGCTGGTTTCGGAAATCGAGAAAAACGCGGAAACGACGAGTAGAACGACAAGCAAGATCAGCAGCGTAGAAAGCGGAATTTCATCCAAGTGCGGTCACCACCCAACTTGTGGACAGGAAATCAGTATCGGGAGCGGCTACCGCAGTGTCAAGCAAGCGGGAGCGACCCCCTTGCAATGCTAGTGTTGCAGCAATACTTCGAGAACGAATTTACTTCCGATATAGGCGAGAAACAGCGAAAGAAATCCTGCTAGGGTCCAGCGCATCGCGACGCGTCCGCGCCATCCGTATAGCGCGCGGCCGGCCAACATGGCGCCGAAGATGATCCAGGACAAAATGCCGAACACCGTCTTGAATTGGTTGAGCTGCATCGGTTTGCCGAACAATTCCTCGGAGAAAAGAATGCCGCTGCCCAACGTCAGCGTGAGAAGCACAAATCCGGCAAAAATGATCTGGAACAGAATTCGTTCCATGGTGAGCAGTGGCGGCAGATTGCGCATGAATGGCGGCAGATTGCCGCGATGCAGCCGCCGTTCCATCAGCGCCATCATCAGCACATGCAAAGAGGCAATGGTGAAAAGGCTGTACGCCAGCAGAGAAATGACCAGGTGCGCCTTGAACGCCGCCAGATGCGTATTGGTAAGCGGATGCACGGCCGGCAGCACGAGCGGAAGTAGTGAAAGTCCGGCGGCGGTAGGTAAGACCAGAACCTGAAGACCTTCCAGCCGGTAGAAGAAACTGCCCGTCCAGTAAATCAATACCGTCAACCAGATGATTACCGAGATCGCAGTACCGACGCCGAGATACAGGGCATCACCGGCGAAAACAGCGCGGATTAGCAGCAGCGCGTGCAAGACCAGCGGCACGATGAGTGCAACGTGCGCCCACGACGCACGCGTCGGCGCGTCTTGCGCGGCAGCCGGCTTGAGCGCTTCGCGCCACAGGAATACAGCCAATCCCGCGTAACCGAAACTGACCAGGAGATGAAGTAGAATGTCGTTCATTCTGACGGCGAAAAAGTGCTCGCCAAGTCTACAACATCTGCATCCGAATCACATTCCGGATTCATACGCATGCTAGACAGCCTTACCAACCGGCTGGCCGGCGTCGTCAAGACGCTGCGCGGCCAGTCGCGCCTGACTGACGCCAATATCCAGGATGCATTGCGCGAGGTTCGCATCGCATTACTGGAAGCCGATGTCGCGCTTCCGGTAGTCAGGGATTTCATTGCCAGGATCAAAGACAGGGCGGTCGGCGAGGAAGTGATCGGCAGCCTTACGCCGGGGCAGGCGCTGGTAGGCGTCGTCAATCGCGAACTCACCGAGTTGATGGGGAGCCGCAATGACGCGCTCAACCTCGCGACGGTTCCGCCGGCGGTCATCCTGATGGCGGGGCTGCAAGGTGCGGGCAAGACGACCACTGCCGGCAAACTGGCGAAGCTGCTTCGGGAGCAGAAGAAAAAAGTATTGCTCGTGAGTTGCGACGTATACCGTCCCGCTGCGATCGAGCAGCTGGCCACCCTGGCGGGTCAGGTGGGTGTGGACGTGTTTGCGTCTGCTTCAACACAAAAACCCGAAGATATAGCCGTCGCCGCGCTGGATTATGCGCGCAAGCACTATCATGACGTGCTGATCGTAGATACTGCGGGTCGTCTCGCGATCGACGACGCGATGATGCAGGAGATCAGGCGATTGCACGAGGTTCTGGCCCCGATCGAAACGCTATTCGTGGTGGATGCGATGCAGGGTCAGGATGCCGTCAATGTGGCGAAGGTTTTCTCGGAAACTTTGCCGCTGACTGGCGTTATCCTCACCAAGCTCGATGGCGATGCGCGTGGTGGCGCGGCGTTGTCCGTGCGCCAGGTAACCGGCCGTCCGATCAAATTCGTTGGCGTATCGGAGAAACTCTCGGGTCTGGAACCGTTTTATCCCGAGCGATTGTCCGCACGCATCCTGGGCATGGGGGATGTGCTGGCGCTGGTCGAGGAAGCGCGTCGCAACGTCGATATCGATGAGGCCGAGAAACTCGCCAGGAAAGTGAAGTCGGGAAAGGGCTTCGACCTCGATGACTTCCGCAACCAGATGCGCCAGATGAAGAAGATGGGTGGCCTGAACGCGCTGATCGACAAACTTCCTGCGCAATTGGCACAGGCGGCCCAGGGAGGAGCAGTGGACGACCGTGTGATAGGTCGCACGGTCGGGATTATCGACTCGATGACGCCCCAGGAACGCGCCAGGCCGGAGATCATCAAGGCTTCCCGAAAGCGCCGCATCGCCACGGGATCGGGTGTGACCGTGCAGGAAGTCAACCGACTGCTCAATCAGTTCGAGCAAATGCAGAAAATGATGAAAATGATGGGCAAAGGCGGTTTGCAGAAAATGATGCGCGCGGTCAAAGGCGGATTTCCCGGATTGCGTTGACAGGCAAGGAACGACCACCCGATTGGGTAGTCTTAATGTATGCCAGGTACGCCCGGATGGAATCCGCAGACCTTTCTTCCCCTCCGTAGTACACACTCAAGGTAACCGCATGCGTTTATTTGCAGCATTTCTCTTCATTGTCCTGTTTGCATCCGCCGTTCATGCGCAGGAGCCGGACTACGAGCGCGAGAAGCGCTGGTCGGATCAGATCGTTCCAGCCGTTCTCGTCGGCGACGTGGTGTGGATCAAGCAGAAGAACGGCCACGACTTTCTGGCGATTTACACGCAGGCCGAGAAACCGCGTGGTGCGGTAATCATCGGTCACGGTCGCGGCTGGAATCCCGACTACGAGCTCTACGGCGCATTGCGCGTCAAGCTGGCGGAGCAAGGCTATACCACGCTGGCAATTCAGTTGCCGGTACTGGGACCGGGAGCGAAGGTCGGGGACTACCTGCCGATCTATCCCAATGCCGAAGAGCGCTATGCACTGGCCGCCAAATTTTTGCAGGACAAGGGTTTCGACAAGATCGCGATCGTGTCCCACAGTCTCGGCGCGACGATGGCGAACCAGTACCTCATCCATGCCAATTCAACCCCCATAAAGGCATGGGTGTTCATCGGTATCATCAATGGCCTTGAAGAGATGTTCCGTATCAAGATTCCGGTACTGGACGTTTTTGGCGGCAAGGATTGGGAAATCACGCAGGTAGGAGCGTACGAGCGCAGGAAGCAGATTGAGAAGGTGCCGGGATCCGATCAGGTCATCGTGCCCGGCGCGCAGCATTTCTTCGAGGGGAGAGAGGACGATCTGGTCAAAGTCGTGGTGGAGTTCCTGGATAGCCGATTCGTGGCCGGCAACCCTGCGGCGACTTATCTCAAGTAATTGAAATAAAGTATAAAATCAAAAAATCGTTGGAATTTTGTCGTATAACTCGCGAAAGCCTCGAACCTATCCGGGTTTGCCCGCGGCGGCACGGCCTGATTCCCCCATTTACCTTGCGGATTCGGCGAAAACGGGCGTAGAATCGCGCGCTTCGCTTTTGAGGGTATAGCACATGGTAGTTATTCGACTTTCGCGTGGTGGCGCCAAGAAGCGCCCGTTCTTCAACATGGTCGTGGCGGATTCGCGCAACCCCCGCGATGGTCGTTTCATCGAGCGTGTCGGTTTCTATAACCCCAAGGCTCCGGAAGGTCAGGAGACGCTGCGCATACAGATGGATCGCCTTACCTATTGGCAGGGCAAGGGTGCCAAGCTCTCCGACACTGCCGCACGTCTGGTCAAGCAGTTCGGTGACGCAGCCAAGTCCTGAGGCCATGGTAGTAATGGGGCGTGTAAGCGCCCCGTACGGTCTCAAAGGCTGGATCAAGATCCAGCCGTTCACGCAGGAAACCGAAGGGCTGCTCGGCTACCCCGAATGGTGGTTGGGTGAAGAGGGTAAGTGGCAGCAGCATCGCATTGCGGAATCTGCGGTGCACGGTTCGATAGTGGTTGCCAAGCTTGAAGGATGCGACGACCGTGACTCGGCGGTAAAG
>DASWEZ010000198.1:0-3976 GCA_036394495.1 Burkholderiales bacterium | reverse complement strand
CGACGCCATTGCCTGGCAACTGAACACCAGACCACGCAAGTCGATGGGCTTCCGATGCCCTGCTGAGTTGTTCACCCCGGATGCTTTCGATTTCAAGAAGCATCATGCTTCGCTTTTTGCACTTGGTCATTGAAACCGCCCCCTATCTAGCCGCCCGGTCAGGTGCCTTCCCGCATGGCCTCGGCCTGGATAGACAAAAAACGCCAACCGTGAAGAAGACAGCCGCTTTGAGACCAGATCGAGTCTGTAGTTCCCGGGATCAGCCGAAGCGTTTGCGCGCCAGCGCCGCGCCGGCCCCCAACGCCGACAGCTTGGCCATGGCGATGTTGCGGTGCATCGGCGCCATGCCGCAGTTGGTGCAAGGGCGCAGGCTTTCCTTCGGCAAGTACTTCATGGCTTCGGCGATGACGCCGGCGATCTCCTCGGGCGTCTCGACCTTGTCGCTCGCCACGTCGATCACGCCGATCATCACGTCCTTGCCCGCTAGCAATTTCAGCAGGTTCAGCGGCACGCGCGAGTGGATGCACTCGACCGACACCTGGTCGATGCGGCTTTTCGCCAGCGCGGGGAAAATCTCCTCGTACTGCCGCCATTCGTTGCCAAGCGAATTTTTCCAGTCGATGTTCGCCTTGATGCCGTAGCCGTAGCAGATGTGCACCGCGGTCTTGCAGCGCAGGCCTTCGATGGCCCGGTGCAACGCCTCGATCCCCCATTTCGTCACGTCGTCCATGTAGACGTTGAAGGCGGGCTCGTCGAACTGGATGATGTCCACGCCCTGCGCTTCGAGCGCGCGCGCCTCCTGGTTCAGCAGTTCCGCGAAAGCCATCGCCATCTTGACCTTGTCGCCGTAATGGCGGTCCGCGATGGTGTCGACGATGGTCATCGGCCCGGGCATGGTGAACTTGAGCTTGTGCTTCGTGTGCTCGCGGGCGAGCTTCGCCTCCGGTTCGTGCACGCGGCCGCGCAGCCGCAAAGGCGCCACCACGGTCGGCACCATCGCGTCGTAGCGATTGTTGCGGATGCCCATCTTGACCTTGTGCTCGAAGTCGATGCCTTCGACCGATTCGAGGAAACCGTGCACGAAATGCTGGCGCGATTGTTCGCCGTCGCCGATGGTATCGATGCCCGCATCTTCCTGCGCCTTGATCCACAACAGGGTCGCATCGTTCTTGGCTTCGGCGAGTGCGTCGCCGGTTTGCATCCATTGCGGCCACAGTTTGTTCTGCTCGGCCAGCCAGGATGGTTTCGGCAGGCTGCCTGCGATAGCGGTTTCAAACATGGCAATGTCGGGACCGATAGTTGAAGGGCGGTACATGATAATCCCGCCCGGGATTGTGCGGATGCGGAAAAATGGCCGGTTTTGCACGCCGGCCCCGGATCGGCGAGAATCCTTCCGCCGCCACTGCGCTACCGGAGCCTCGCGCCCGAATCGACCATGATGAAGATCCTGCTGACGATCTCGCGCGCGATCGACGCGCTCAACGAGCGCATCGGACGAACCGTGATCTGGCTCGTGCTGGTGATGGTGCTGGTCAGCTCGGCCAATGCGCTGATCCGCTACCTGTTCAACCAGAGCTCCAACGCCTGGCTCGAACTGCAGTGGTATCTGTTCGCCGCCGTGTTCCTGCTGTGCGCGGGGTACACGCTGCTGCACAACGAACACATTCGCATCGACGTGCTGTCTTCGCGCCTCTCCGCGCGCGGCCGGCTCTGGATCGATGTCGTGGGCACGCTGCTGTTCCTGTTGCCGGTGTCGTTCTTCATCGTCTGGCTGTCGTGGCCGGTGTTCGTGAACGCCTGGGTCAGCAACGAGATGTCGAGCAACGCCGGCGGCCTTGTCCGCTGGCCCGCAAGGCTGCTGGTTCCGACGGGCTTCCTGCTGTTGAGCCTGCAGGGCGTCTCCGAACTGATCAAGCGTATCGCCGCGCTGATGGGCCTGATCCCCGACCCGATCGGTCGGCCGGCGGTTCCCCTCGCCGTTCCGGGCGCAGGCGAAGAGGCATCCCGATGATCGCCTTCGTCACCGCGAACATCGCGCCGCTGATGTTTGCAGCGCTCGTGGTGTTCCTGCTGCTCGGCTATCCCGTCGCGTTCGCGCTCGGCGCGGTCGGCCTGTCGTTCGGCCTGCTCGGCGTGTACCTCGACCTGCTGCACCCCGCCCTGTTCCAGGCATTGCCGGAGCGCATCTTCGGCATCATGGCCAACGACACGCTGCTGGCGGTGCCGTTCTTCACTTTCATGGGACTGATCCTCGAGCGCAGCGGCATGGCGGAGGATCTGCTCGACACCGTCGGCCAGTTGTTCGGACCGATACGCGGCGGCCTCGCCTACGCGGTCGTGCTGGTCGGTGCGCTGCTGGCGGCGACGACCGGCGTGGTCGCGGCATCGGTCATCTCGATGGGGTTGATCTCGCTGCCGATCATGCTGCGCTACGGCTACGACCGGCGGCTGGCCAGCGGCGTCATTGCTGCGTCGGGCACCCTGGCGCAGATCATTCCGCCCTCGCTGGTGCTCATCGTGCTCGCCGACCAGCTCGGCCGCTCGGTGGGCGACATGTACCAGGGTGCGATCATCCCGGGGCTGGCGCTGACCGGCCTTTACCTGGTCTACGTGTTCGGGCGCACCGTATTCACGCCGTTGGCGGCCCCTGCTCTGCCGCCCGAAGCGCGCGTACTGCGCGGATTGAAGCTGCTGCGGCGCGTGGTGTTCGTGCTGATCCCGCCGCTCGCGCTGATTTTCCTCGTGCTGGGCACGATCTTCCTCGGCGTCGCCACGCCGACCGAAGGCGGCGCGATGGGCGCAACCGGCGCGGTGATCCTCGCGCTGATCAACCGGCGCCTGAGCTGGTCGCTGCTCAAACAGGCGATGAACTCGACGGCCAAGCTGACCTCGTTCGTGATTTTCATCCTGATGGGGTCGACGATCTTCAGCCTCACCTTTCGCGGCGTCAACGGCGACGTCTGGGTCGAGCACCTGCTCATCGGCCTGCCCGGCGGCCCGATCGGCTTCCTGATCGTGGTCAACCTGCTGACCTTCGTGCTCGCCTTCTTCCTGGATTTCTTCGAGCTGGCGTTCATCATCGTGCCGTTGCTCGCACCCGTGGCGGACAAGCTCGGCATCGACCTGATCTGGTTCGGCGTGCTGCTCGCCGTTAACATGCAGACCTCGTTCATGCACCCGCCCTTCGGCTTCGCGCTGTTCTATCTGCGCAGCGTGGCGCCGGCCGGCAGCTACGTGGACAAGATCACCGGCAAGCTGATTGCGCCGGTCACCACCGGCCAGATCTACTGGGGCGCCGTTCCCTTCGTCGTCATCCAGTTGATCATGGTGGGCATCATCATCGCATTCCCCCAGCTCGTGACCGTCACGCTGCAAAGGAACACGATCGACCCGTCGAAGATCGAAATCAACATCCCGCCTCCGGAACACGAGCAACCGGATGCCAGCGGCGCGCCGAAGCGCGGCGCCGGCCCCGCGAAGGAACGCTCCGGCGCCGACCAGGGCGGCGACCTGGAGAACCTGTTCAAGAAATAGATGACTGCTAAGGCTTACTTCTCACCACGAAGGCACGAAGGACACGAAGTTGCACGAAGAAATGCGAGAAAAAAAGCAACGCGACTGTCCGGAGACTAGGTGCGCTGCGTAACGTGTGCGGCGGGTTTTGGCCAAAAGACAGACACGCGATACCGACTGACTATGGACACACAATCGCACGGACAACTCGCTGATTTCTATTTCCGGTTTCCTTCGAGTCCCTTCGTGTCCTTCGTGTCTCAAGGGAACACTTGTGCCGCTTGCGGCGCGTGGTGAGATTGAAAGGTGGTGAGACTGAACGTTGGAGCGCGCCCTATTTGCCTTCGCCGAGCTTGGAATAGAACGCATAGTTGTCGTAAGTGGATTCGGCGACGCGGAACCACAGGAACTGGTCGTCGCGGAATTTCTTCCAGCCGGGATACATGCGCTTCCAGTGCGCGCT
>DASWEZ010000197.1:0-7138 GCA_036394495.1 Burkholderiales bacterium | reverse complement strand
CGCCCGCCGCGCTATGAATACGTATTGACCGAGCGCGGCCGCGATTTCCAGCCGGTCATCGTCGCCATGCAGACCTGGGGCAACAAGCATTTCGCGCCCGAGGGTGCGAGCGTGCTGCTCGTGCATGCAAAGACCGGCGCCACGGCGGAGCCCGTGATGGTCGATCGCAAGACCGGTCGCCCGCTGACCCAACCCGAGTATGTCGTTGCACCGGGACCGGCGGCAGGCGAAGGCACCCGGCGCAAACTCGCATCGAGCGCATGGGGCCATGCGGCCAATCCCCCGCCCTCGCCGTTCGATCGGCGCAGCATCCGCAAACGCCGGGCCAACTCGTGAACGCCCCTGCCTCCGCGGCGCTGGATATCGAAGTCCAGCGCGCCACCCTCAATCCGCGCACCCGCCTGCTGCTGGAAGGCCGCATCGTGCCGACGCTGCTACGCATGGCGTGGCCGAACATCCTGGTCATGGTGGCGCAAGCGGCGACCGGCCTGATCGAGACCTGGTTCATTTCACGGCTGGGCACGGACGCGCTCGCCGGCATGGCGCTGGTATTCCCCGGCTTCATGATGATGCAGATGCTGTCTGCGGGCGCGGTCGGCGGCGGCATCTCCTCCGCCATCGCAAGAGCGCTGGGTTCGGGGCGGCGCGAGGACGCGGATGCGCTGGTGATGCACGCCATCATCGTCAATGTTTCGCTCGGGCTGCTGTTCACATTCCTGTTCATTGCTTTCGGACCGGCGCTGTATGACGCCATGGGCGGCGAAGGAGAATCGTTGAAAGCCGCGCTCGCCTATTCGGACATCGCCTTCGCGGGCGCGGTGCTGGTGTGGCTCATGAACGCGCTGGCGAGCGCGCTGCGCGGCACCGGCAACATGCTCGTGCCTTCGCTTGCGGTCTGCCTCGGCGTGATATTGCTGGTGCCGCTGTCGCCCTTGCTGATTTTCGGTTTCGGGCCGGTCCCCGCGATGGGCATCGCCGGTGGCGCGATCGCCGTGCTGCTGACCACGGCACTCACCACGGCAGGCATGGCCTGGTACCTCTGGTCCGGCCGGTCGGTCGTGCGCCCGGTGATACCGAAGCTGCTCAAGATTCTGTTCATGGACATTCTTCGCGTAGGCCTCGTCGGTTCCATCAATACGCTGATGACGACGCTCGTATTCGCGCTGGCCACGGCCCTTGTCGGCTTCGCCGGCGGACCCAATGCCGTCGCCGGCTACGGCACCGGCGCGCGCCTGGAGTATCTACTCATCCCGCTCGTCTTCGGCCTGGGCGCGCCGATGGTTGCGTTGGTCGGCACCAACATCGGCGCCGGCCAGACGGCGCGCGCGCTGCGCATTGCGCTCACCGGCGGCGCCATCGCCTTTGCGCTCACCGAAGCCATCGGACTCGTCGTGGCCATATGGCCGCACGCGTGGCTGACCCTCTTCGGCAGCGATGCACGCATGCTCGAAACGGGCGAAGCCTATCTGCGCATCGTCGGGCCCGCCTATGGATTTTTCGGCCTTGGGTTGTCGCTCTATTTCGCCTCGCAAGGTGCGGGCAAGCTCGCATGGCCGCTGATCGGAAGCCTCCTGCGCCTGGTCATAGGCATCGGCGGAGGATGGCTGGTGTTGCGGCTCACCGGCTCCCTCGTGTGGCTTTTCGCGGCACTCACGCTGGCGTTGGTCATCTATGGTGTCGTTGTCACTGGCGCCATCGCTTCGGGTGCCTGGTTCCGTAATGATCATAAGAAAAAAGCTATCACCACGGAGGACACGGAGGAAAAGCAGGGCGGAAAAAATGCTACGGGGTTGCACGGTTTCGTAGAACGCTGATGATTCGTCATAGAAAAATAGCTCGTTCGGTCAGTTGCCAAACGTCCCGCTATATAACGCCGCCGATTCGCTACTCCTCTCCGTTTTTTTCCTCCGTGTCCTCCGTGTCCTCCGTGGTGAAATGATCTTGCATGTGAGATTTCTCCCATATCGACGAACGCTAATTTTTATAGAAATTGATAAGGAGGCGCGATGGGTAAACCAGTCGCAATCGTCGTCGGCGTAGGCGCCGAGCTCGGACTCGGCGCCGCGCTGTGCCACCGTTTTGCCGAAGGCGGTCATCACGTATTCGTTGCCGGACGAAGTGCGGACAAGATCGAACAGGTCGTGCGCACCATCGTGTCCAAAGGTGGCAGCGGGGAACCCGTGTTGACGGATACGACACGGGAAGACGATGTCGTTCGCCTGTTCGATCGCGTCATGTCGCCCGGCGCCGGGCTCGACCCGCTCGACCTGGTGGCTTACAACGCAGGCAACAATCGCAAGCTGGATTTTCGCGAGCTGTCGGCCGAAATGTTCGAAGACTTCTGGCGCATCGGCTGCTTCGGCGGCTTTCTGGTGGGACGCGAAGCGGCGCGCCGGCTCGTTCCATTGGGGCGGGGCACGGTGTTGTTCACCGGCGCATCGGGCAGCCTGCGCGGCAAACCCGGGTTCGCCCACTTCGCTGCAGCCAAAGCGGGCCTGCGCATGCTGGCACAAAGCATGGCGCGCGAGTTCGGTCCCCAGGGAATCCACGTCGCGCACGTCGTGATCGACGGCGGCATCAACGGGGATCGCCTGCGCCGCAATCGTCCGGAAATCGTCGAGGAGCGCGGCGAGGACGGCCTGCTCGGTGTCGACGCCATCGCCGAGACTTACTGGCAGATTCATCGCCAGGCCCGCTCGGCGTGGGCGCAGGAGATCGACCTGCGGCCCTTCAAGGAAACTTTCTAAGGATTACTTCTCACCACGAAGACACGAAGGAACACGAAGGAACACGAAGAAGTGCAAAGAGCAGGATAGAAGAAGTTTCGGCGGTGACGAGCCGACTAGCGTGCAATATTTCAATGACGGTACATCTTGCAACGATATTCCAACCCTTTATTTCTTTGCTTTTCTTCGTGTCACTTCGTGTCCTTCGTGTCTTCGTGGTGAGATTTAGGATTCAGGCTGCAGCAGCGCCAGCTCCGGCGGCCAGCCTCTCGCGCACTTGCGCGACGAGTTCGATCGAACGCAGCCGCGCGGCCTGATCGTAGATGTGCGCCGTGATCATCAATTCATCCGGTTTCAGGGAGTCGATGAAAGGCGCGAGCCCGCTTGCGATCGCGTCCGGCGTACCCACGAATGAAACAGCGAGAGAACGTTCCACCATCGCCTTCTCGGCGGCAGACCAGTAAGCATCGATATCGTCGATCGGCGGCGGCACCTGGCCCGGCGACCCGCGCCTGAGATTGATGAAGGATTGTTGCTGCGAGGTGAACTGGTACTGCGCCTGTGCATCCGTATCGGCGGCGAGCACGTTGGCGCCGAGCATGGCGTAAGGCCGGTCCAGTTGTTTTGACGGCTCGAACCGGCTGCGATAGATTTCCAGCGCCTGCTTCATGAGGTCGGGGGCGAAGTGCGAGGCGAAGGCAAACGGCAAGCCGAGCATGGCCGCCAGCTGTGCGCTGAACAGGCTCGAGCCCAGCAGCCAGATCGGAACGTCCAGTCCCGACCCGGGTACTGCGCGGATGTGCTGCCCCGCTTGCGCTTCTGCGAAATAATTCTGCAGTTCCTGGACATCCTGCGGAAACTGCTCGGCGCTGTCTTCCATGTCACGCCGCAAGGCACGCGCCGTCAGCATGTCCGTGCCCGGCGCCCGGCCCAGACCGAGATCGATCCGGCCAGGATACAGCGAAGCCAGCGTCCCGAATTGTTCGGCAACGACCAGCGGCGAATGATTCGGCAGCATGATGCCGCCGGACCCTACGCGAATAGTTCTGGTGCCGCCGGCGACATGGCCGATGACGATCGCGGTAGCCGCGCTGGCGATACCCGGCATGTTGTGATGCTCCGCGAGCCAGTACCGCACGTAGCCCAGGCGCTCCGCATGCTGCGCAAGCTCCAGGGTATTGCGCAAGGCCACGGCCGCGCTCGCGCCTTTGGGAATCGGGGATAGATCAAGAATTGAAAACGGGATCATGGCAGCGGCCCTGGGAGGCAAAGTCGTAAGGCCGTATTGTGCGCGACATCATTTGCGCGCTGTGGCCAATCTCAAAATCAGGCGCGATGGCGCAGCAGCTTCCGCCGTAAGTGTCTTAACACAGTCATTGGGCCGAGAACTCCCCGAGCGCAAAGTGACACTCCACATTCACCGGTCACATGCCCAGCTTGTGCGCGAGGGCTTGTCGATAGATTTCTCGAGCCCGCTTCGCGACCCTCCGCTAACAGTTGATGTGTGACGCCAAGCGGCTATTCGGCGAGCAATCAGAGCCGCTAGAAGTAGCCCCGCCGCAGCAGCGGGGCGTGTTTTGAGCGTCCGGCCCGGGCGATATTCGCGCCGATTCTTCTCCACGCGATTCGCAAGAGTAAAATCTGCTGCGCTACGCTTCCCAAGACATTGCGCTGGGGCCGATACCGGGCCGGCTCCTTCCGGCGCCAATGCGTGCTAACGCGTCCCCGGTTTGCCGCCCAAGGCCGTATTCGCGTACCGCGCCAGGATCCGATGGCCGGCAACCGTCGGATGGATGCCGTCCCAGAAGAGAAACTGGTCCGGCCTCGCGCAGAAAGCGTGCACCAGTGTGTCCAGTCTGATGCACGGATCCTTGACATCCGTCAATCCAAAGTCCGCGGGCGCGGCGACGACGGTTCGGACAATAGTGAATACGTCCAGGCGCACGATCTTAACTCCGGGCATTGAGTCCAGGCCCGCCAGTGCTAGTGCGAGTCCACTGTTGAACTGCGACGAAAGGAAGCTGGCCGCGCCTTGCGCCCCCGGCCCCTGAAGAAGAATCGCCGGTGCCGAACCGATGTCCGGCGCATTTGGGACGAGGAACCTGCGCGCGCCAGCGCCGTACAGGGTGAGCAGGTTGCTGTAAATTGAAGAGACCGCCTGCTGCAGGATGGATTGACTCGTCGCCCCACTGGGATCCGCCGCAAGCGCTTCCAGGGCATCGCGCAGGTCGTTGCCGCCCATCCACAACACGTAGAGCGCGCCAGCGGGTCCACGCCCGCGGAAGTCTCCCAGGAACAAGTTGACCTGCCCCGACAGATCGTAGGGGTCTGACCCCCGCGCCCGCGCTCCGCCGACCGCGTAATTGGAGAACACCCTGGGAATAACGAGCTCCGGTCCCGCGCTCGGCACTGCATGATCGAGCACCGACAGCTGCTCGATCCAGGTCGGGCCGTTGCTGAAGTGCAGCGCGCCACGGGCGTAGGGAGCATCGGGAATCAGGCTGAGGAAGGGAGGGACGGTGACGAAGGGCGGTGTTCCGAGTCTCCGCAGCACCACGAATGCATTTCCGGGATCGGACAGGCTGTCGCCAAACACCACAAATTCTTCCCGTTCGCCCGCCAATGCCAGGCGCGTCGGCGCCAGCACTATCAACGCGGCAAGCACAAAACCTACCAGCTTGTTCAGATTGCTTCGCATAGCATACCTCCCGTTAGAAACGGTGCGAAAAGGGGCACAGCGATGGCAGAAACAAACCCGCAAACGACGATGCCACGCGACCTGATCCATGTCAACGGAAGGGAAAATAGAGGGTGGATTTCTGCAGATGAGCTCCATTTGCCCTGCCCCTGCTTGCTCTGCTTCCTTTCGGCGAAACACTTGTGGGTGAAGCTGCCGCGCCAAGGCTCTTGCCTTAGAATTCGAAAAGACAGGGGAAAGGATCATCATGAGGGTCAAGAGCATCGAGACGCTGTCGTGTGACGCGGGCTGGCGCAATTACCACTTCGTCAAGCTGACCACCGATACCGGCATAGTCGGGTGGAGCGAATTCGACGAAGGCTTCGGCGCACCAGGCGTGGGAACCGTCATCGAGCGGCTGTCAACGCGCGTGGTCGGCCAGGATGTCGGTGAGCATGAGCGCATCTATGCGGAACTCTATAGCGCGACCCGGCCGGCCTCGGGCGGCATCGTCGCGCTCGCCATGGGCGCGATCGAAAACGCGCTGCTCGATGCCAAGGCCAGGGGACTCGGGGTGCCAGTCTACGAACTGCTCGGCGGCAAGGTACGCGACCGCATCCGCGTGTACTGGTCGCATTGCGCGACATGGCGGATCAATCATCCGACCTACTACAAGCCGGCGATCACGGATCTCGAAGGCGTCAAGGCGATCGGCCGTGAAGTGCGCGAAAAAGGATTCACCGCGCTGAAGACCAACATCTTCACGTACGACAAGGACAAAAAAGGCGCGCGCGGGTGGCGGCCGGGTTTCGGCGTGCCCTTCGAACCTGGCCTCAATGTCGAACGCGGCGTGCTGCGCAACCTGGTCATGCACCTCGAAGCGTTACGCGAAGGCGCCGGCCCGGATGTCGACATCCTGCTCGACCTGAATTTCAACGCCAAGACCGAAGGCTACCTCAAGATCCTGCGGGCGATCGCGGACCTCGACATCTTCTGGGTCGAGATCGATTCCTTTGTTCCGGAAACGCTGGGTTATATCCGCCGGCAAAGCCCGCATCCGATCAGCTCGTGCGAGACCTTGCTCGGCCTGCGCGAGTTCATGCCCTACTTCCGCGAGCAGGCAATGGATGTGGCCATCATCGACACGCCCTGGAACGGCGTATGGCAGTCGATGAAGATCGCGGCGGCGGCCGAAGCCCACGAGGTCAACGTCGCCCCGCATAATTTTTACGGCCACTTGTGCACGATGATGAACGCGCACTTTTCGGCGGCGGTGCCGAACCTGCGCATCATGGAGACCGACATCGACCGCATCGCCTGGGACCATGAACTGTTCGATCACGTGCCAGAGTTTGTGGACGGCCATCTCGTCATGCCGGATCGGCCCGGCTGGGGCATCGTGCCGAATGAGGACGCGATCAGGTCACATCCGCCCAAAGGACCGCAGGGGCTGCTGAGCTACGGTCGGAAGAAGGACTGAGACCGGAGGAATCGTTACGATCGTGACGAACGTAACGGTCGTGACGGCGTAACAGCGCGCGAGGAAACAGTGTGAGGCATAACCTCGTCACGCCGTCACGACCCCTCAGAATCTTCAGTACTTTTTCTCGGCCTTCTTGAGGCGCTTGGCTTCTTTCTTTTCTTTCGGTGTCTTGGACGGCGCCTTCTTGACGTTCTTCTTTGAATCCTGGCTCTTGCTCATGACATTTTCTCCCTCGTTGATGGTAATCGTTTT
>DASWEZ010000196.1:0-3106 GCA_036394495.1 Burkholderiales bacterium | reverse complement strand
ACATGCTGATGCGCGGCATTATTTCTCTACCGGCATATTGGCCTGCTGCCAGGCGCCGATGCCCCCGGCCAGAACGACGACTTCGGCAAATCCGGCTTTCTTGAGCAGCGCGGTTGCCGCGTGCGACCGGCCTCCGGTCTGGCAGACGATGACAGCCGGCCGGCTCTTGAATTTATCCAGCTCTCCAATGCGCTTGTCGAGTTGCGCGAGGGGAATGTTCTTCGCGTTCGGCGCGTGTCCCGCGTTGAACTCCGCCGGTTCGCGCACGTCGATCATTACCGCATCCTTGCGGTTGAGCAGCTGGACGGCCTGAAGCGCGCCGACTTCCGGCACGCCGCTCAGACGCCGATTGATCAGGGGCCATACCAGGATGGCGCCGCTCACTATGGCAGCCAGCACCAGCCATATGTTATTCATCACGAATTTCACTTTTCCGCCTTTTCGTTTTCTTGCTGCGCGTAGCTCAGCAGTTCTTTCATTCCGGATTCGCCGGATTTATCCAGCGCTTGTGCCAACTTCAAAACTTCCCCGCGGTCATTTGGGTAGTTGGCGACCGCCAAGTCCCACTGCGCCCGCATCCCTGCCCGGTCTCCTGACATCGCCAACAAGAGCGCCTGACGATAGGCAAAATCATTGGCGGGCTGGAATCGCATCGCGCGCTGATTCAGCACGATCTTGTCCTTCAGATGTTCCTGATTCAGCAACATGCTACGGGCCAGCGCAAATTCGATGAACGGCGCGAACAGCGAACTGCCCTGCAAATCGAGCAGAACCCGGACGCTGCCATCGCCAGGACCTGATGCCGTAGTGGGTTCACGAATCGCGGTGTGCTGCAGTGACTGCATGACGCGATAGTCCCGATACACATTCGCAAACGCGAACGCGCCGAGCAGGACTGCCGCGCACAGGATGAGCCTGCCGCTGGGCCTGTCGTAGGCCGTCGGCGCCTCTCGTTCGGCTGCGCCCATGACAACCGCGACGATACCGAGAAAATACGCATACCACAGCGGATACTCTAGCATACTGTGCAGTCCGAGCACGCCTAGCGCCGCCGCCATCCACCATAGCGGAGGATCGATCTGCACGCGTCGCATGGACCATCCCCACCATCCCACTCCGCCGAGCAGCACAATCAGCCCGCACGCACCGAATTCGGCAGCAATCTGGAATATGAGATTGTGCGCGTGATCAATTATGCCCTCGTTCGGAATAGGGCCCGGAATTTGTGCTGTCAGCAGGAAATTATTCCATGCAAATTCCTTGAAGCCGATGCCAAATATCGGCGCGCTGAGGAACATCATCCACGCCTCGTTCCAGAAACGCATCCGGACAGGCGACGACATTCCTTCCGCCCGCACGCGCGCGCCCATGGTTTCCACGGCGATCGAACGTTGTGACACCAGGCCCGCCATCACCCATTGCGCGGCCAGCAAGCCGCCCATGACGGCGATGCTGAAAACGAGCAACCGTTTGAACTCCGCGGATGGCCGCAATAGGCCCATCACCGCGGAGAATACGACGAATGCCGCAACATAAACCCACACAGCGCGCGATCCGGATGTCGCCAGAACAGCAAGCAGCACGGCGCACACCGGTACAGCCAGAACAATTCCCAGACGACGCGTGCTCCATAGATAACCGGCCGACGCAAGACCGAGACAAAGATAGCTCGCCAGATGGTTCGGCTGCCCGGTATTGGCATAAGTCCGTCCATGCATTTGCGGCAGCATGAGCGGCGTCAGCGGCGTATGGACACCAAATAACTGAACCAGCCCGATGAGCGCGCTGATCACGGTGCCGGCGAGCAGGAACCACGCCAAAACCGCGGCGAACGTTGACGCGCCGAAGATCTGCACCAGCCTGTTGGCCAGCATCGCCAGGGCCGCTGCCCACAGAACGTAAAGCGCACCAAGCAGATTCAACTGGCTGTAAATGCCCTTGCCCAAAGCAATTTGCAACACCATCAGCACGGCGAAGCCGAGAAACATGAGGCCAATGCGCGGCAACCGCACGCCCGTCCATAAGGATCTTGTCGCCATCAGGGCGATCGCCGCCAGACCCAACGCGAAGGCCACGGCTTCGCCGTAGAAACTGGCGATCGGCGGGTAGAAGACCGGGCTCAGGAAAGGCAATACGCAGGCAAGCCCGAGCAAGGCCAGGGCAATGCGCGCCGACAGCGCTGGGCGATCCGAAACCGCAAACATCAAATCGCCTCCATGAATAGCGCCGGCATCCGCCGCCTCCATGGCGCCGATGAGATCGGCGGGACACTTGCCGATGCGGGTAATACAATTCTATCCGTTGGACGCGAAAGCGCCCGTATCCCTTCAATCCTGCGATCATTACATGTTTCCATGAAAAAAATCGTACTGCTGCGCCATGGCGAAAGCGTCTGGAACAAGGAGAACCGGTTCACCGGTTGGACCGATGTCGACCTTTCGGAGAAAGGACTTCAGGAAGCGCACGAAGCCGGCGGCCTGCTCAAACAGGAAGGCTTCACTTTCGATCAAGCCCATGGTTCGGTCCTCAAGCGCGCGATCCGCACGATGTGGATTGCGCTCGAAGAACTGGATTTGACGTGGATCCCCCAGCAGCTTTCGTGGCGGCTGAACGAACGCCACTACGGCGCGCTGCAGGGGTTGAACAAGGCCGACATGGCCGAACGCTACGGGGCGGAGCAGATCCTGGTCTGGCGCCGCAGTTACGACACGCCGCCGCCCGCGCTCGAGCAAAGCGATGCGCGCTATCCCGGCAAGGATCGCCGCTACGCCGACATGAACCCGCGGGACATTCCCCTCACCGAATGCCTGAAAGACACCGTGGCGCGCTTTCTGCCGCATTGGAACGATGTGATCGCGCCCCAAGTCAAAGCCGGCAAGCGCGTCATCGTGGTCGCGCATGGCAATACCATCCGCGCGCTGGTGAAATATCTCGACAACGTATCGGAAACGGACATCGTGGGACTGAACATTCCGACCGGCATCCCGCTGGTTTACGAACTGGACGATGATCTGAAGCCGCTGCGAAATTATTATCTGGGCGACCAGGAGAAGGCAAAGCAGGCTGCAGCCGCCGTGGCGGCGCAGGCGCGCGGCAAGTCTTGAGC
>DASWEZ010000195.1:0-4917 GCA_036394495.1 Burkholderiales bacterium | reverse complement strand
CCACCACCCGGAAGGTCGTAGTGCCTCTCACCCCGATTCGAGGACCCGACAGTCGTCGGATCGAAGATCGCGATATCGGCGGCGAGTCCCGCACGCAAACGCCCGCGATCCTTGATCCCGAACATGTCCGCCGGGTCGGATGTGAGGCGGCGGACGGCCTCGGCAAGCGACAGCACTCCGCGTTCGCGTACCCAGGTGCCGAGCAGGTAGGTCGGATAGCCGGAGTCGCACAGCATGTCCACGTGCGCACCGCCGTCACCGAGGCCGATCAGGATCGCCGGGTTGTTCAGCAACTCGGCCATGCGATCGACGCGGGTGTTGAACGAGGTCATGGTAAATTCGAGGTCGAGGTCGTCGGCCAGCGTCAGGTCGAGGAATGCGTCGACGCCATCCTTGCCTTCGGCGCGGCCGATCTGCGCCACCGTCAGGCCTTCGTAGCGCTTCAGTTCCGGCGAGCGCACTTCGTGCAGCGTGATGCGTTCCCAGTTGCCGAAGCCCATCGGGTTCTTCAGCTCTTCGCGAAACTGGTTGCGAAACGCGGCATCGCCATAGATCGCCTTCTGCGCCTCTTTGGATTTATCCTCGAATACCCGCTTCCAGGACGGAAACGCCGCAAACGAAAACGGACTGCGCATGTCGATTTCGCGGGTCAACGGCAGCGGCGAGGTCTGCGGCCGCGCGCCTTTCGCGATCATCGGCGCCGCGCGGCGCAACGTGTCACGCACGGCTTCCGGGATATCGTCGCGATCGAACAGCGCGATGAACGTGACCGGGCGCCCGCTTTCGTCGAGCAGGAAGTCGAGCATCTCGCACTGGTCTTCTTCGAGCACGCCGATCTGCCGCGTCAGCGCGATTTCGATGGCGCCCTTGTCCTTGTCCCTGAGCACGTTCGCGTAGGCCTTCAACTCGTCGCGGCTGGCATTGCGGCAGGCCAGCGGCCGGCCGCCGTAGCCCAGATGCTGGTTCAGGATCGTGCTGGAAAATCCAAAGGCGCCGGCATCCATCGCCCCGGCGAGCAGCGCGCGAATCTTTGCGGTTTCGTCCACGGTCGCCGCCCGCTCCATCGACGCTTCGCCCATGACGTAATGCCGGAATGGCGTCAGCGGCGCGAGGAAACCGAGATTCACCGAGGGCTGGCGGCGAGCCGCGGCATCCATGAATTCGGGAAAGGTTTCCCAGTCCCAGGTGATGCCTTTCGACAGTACTTCGAAGGGAATGGACTCGACGTTGACGAGGTCGCGCATCGCCACCTCGCGCGATTCCGGCCGGCAGGGCGCAATGCCCACGCCGCAGTTGCCCATCACCACGCTGGTCACGCCATGCCACGACGACGGCGTCACCGCGCCGTCCCAGCAGATCTGCGCGTCGTAGTGCGTATGCGGATCGATGAATCCCGGTGACACCACGCAATCCGACGCGTCGATGGTCTGCCTCGCGCTGCCGTCGACGCTGCCGACCTCGACGATCTTTCCCTGCGCGACCGCTATGTCCGCGTGCCGGCCCGGCGTACCGGACCCGTCGATGACGAGACCGTTTTTTATCAGGAGGTCATATGCCATGGATGTTCCTTGATATTTTTATACGACTTTTACGAAGAAGCGCGACACCCCGACGATCGCCAGAGACGGGAGCATGATGCACGCCCCCAACGACGCGTAAAGAACAATGGAAATCGCCGTGTCGCCCATATTCGCCAGGCCGCCCATAAGGCTGGGCAAAAGGACCGCAATGCCCACGTTCGTGGCGATCATCGTCAGATAACCGCAAATCAAACCGATGAAGACGAAAACCCATTTCCTCGCAATCCGCCTTCTGAGTACATAAAACGTTGCACTGACAGCCAGCGCCGGCCAAACCAGCGGCAGCCAGAAGAGCAGTATCTGGTAAAGGCCCGATTGCTGCGCCGCGAAGCGATCCAGCTCGGGCTTTTCTCCAGCGTCTATCGCCGCAAGCCAGCCTGCCACTTGTCCATTGTCCGTCTTCCAGAATTTCTGGATGTCCTTCAGATAACTCTGTACCGCCTCCACGCGTCCCTGCCTGAGCAGTTCATTCGCCAGATCCAGTTCCGGGCCAAAGCTGTCCAATTGTGGAGAGCCCGTGCTCTTTCCCGCTTCCCGCAGGTAGACGGCAGCAGCATCGGCGTTGCCGTTCTTCAGGCTGATCAGGCCGAGATACCTGTTGGCATCGTGCACCGCGTTGCCATAGTTCCAGTTGCATTTGTAGGTATTCGCAAGCTCGAGATATTCCGTCGCCCATGTGCCCGCGGCGGCAAGATCGTTCGCCCTGTAGGCCGATTTGACGAGGTCATCCAGCGCGTAAAAACGCGACAATCGATCGGTCACGAATTTGTCCGGAGGATTCCATGACATCTCCGAGTCCTTTGCGCATTTGTCGCACGGAGTCGTGGCGTCGCAAGCCAGCAAGGAAGCCTGGAAAGCCAGCGACACTGCGACAAGAATCCAGGACAGGTGAATTTTCACAGGGGATTTCACAGCGGACTTATCTGGAAATATTACAAGGGACCATGAGGCTCAGGTCGACAGTGTACGAAATATGGATGCCACATGGCTGCATCATTCACGCTCCGGATCGCCTCCACTAAACTCATCAAATACACTTCCCGAATGCACCGGACAATCTGCCCGCAGCGCACAAACCGCCGCCGGCGCGGCTTGCAGGACTATTCCGGCGATCACGCAGGCATTGCGATAGCATAGTCCCCCAGTATGACGCTCGGGTAGAGCGCGCAGCCCGCCAATGCCTACATCGAAACACATTGCCACAGAGGACACAGAGAAAACGAAGTAAGTGATATGTAAGTGGAATGATGGTAAGCCACTTGATGCAGCAACGTGAGGCCTATCATTTCGTCATCCATACCGCATAAGCCATAGTCTTTTCTCTCGCTCTCCTCTGTGTCCTGTGTGACCTCTGTGGCTGAGTTTGGGATATGGGCTTTGAAACGTAGTAGCTGTCGCCGATAACCGACAGTACGATGGCATTGCGATGCGCCGATACGGCTGCTTTTCATGTATCTTCAACCGAATAATTTCGGAGCCGCTGGCGACCGATAAAACAGGGAGCGGGATATGAAAGTCGACGATACGACGTCCCGGACGCTGAAGCGATTTCCGCTGCGTTTGTGCGAAGTTCTCGAAAAGGAATTCGTCACCGCCCACGGTCCGCTGTCGAAGCCGCCCGACTGGCTGCTGGAGAAGGCGGACGTCGACTGCGGAAAACTGCGGGCATGCTTCGATTCGCCGTTTCAGTATTCCAATGGCCGGGCCATCAGTGCGATCAGGGACAAGCTCTTTACGGAGCCGCGTCCCCTGCAGGACGACGCCTGGACGAAGCAGTTCGAGCAGCAGTTGCTGCTCAAGCTCAATGAATTGCTCCTGCAACCGGAAAACCTCTACGACCACATCCTGCTCGAGCGCGACAGCGCGGCGCGGCAACTGGCCCGTCTGCATCCGGGCTGCAGCGGGCCGCGGCATGCACGGACATTCGAAGCCGACGCGACCATTTCGATTGCCCCGAAGCCGGAACTCTCCGCTGCGGACCAGATGGCGTATGACGAACAGATCCAGCTCAACCGCATCCTGCTCGAGGCGGCTTTCCCGGTGGACGCGATTGCGCGGGTGGACACCGCCCGGCTTACGGCGCTGTACAAGGAAATCGGGGGCCTGCGCGGGCCGGACGGAATACGCAGCGCACTTTGCCTGTCGGGCGGCGGGATACGCAGCGCGGCGTTCGGTCTCGGCGTGCTGGGGGCGCTGGCACGCCGCGGCGTGCTGGAGAAATTCGATTACCTGTCCACCGTATCCGGCGGAGGTTATGTCGGCAGCTGGCTATCGACCTGGATCCATCGCCACCCGCAGGGACTGGCCGGCGTGGTCAGGGAACTCAGCACGCGGGCGCAGGAGGAAACGGCCGGGCGGACGACGAAGACCGAACCGGCTCCCGAGCCGATCCGCTTCCTGCGCGACTACAGCCATTTCCTGAATCCGAAATCGGGCCTGTTCACCGCCGATACGTGGACGTGGGTGGGCATCTACCTGCGCAACCTCGCGCTGAACTGGCTGGTCATCATCCCGTTCCTGCTGCTGGTCCTCTCGGCGCCGCGGCTGTATGCGGCGCTCGCGCATTCGTGGCGGACCAAGTACGGCGCGCTGATGTACGGCAACGGCAGCCTGTTCCCCTGGCTCGTGTGGATGACGGGATGCGCCGTGCTGCTGACGCTGGTCTGCATCAACGTGCATCGCCCCAGCGTGACCGATACGGCGGGCAATACGCGACCGCAAACCGGCCGCCTGCGGCGAAGGTTGAACCAGGCGAAGGAAAAGCTGGGGCACCAGGGCTGGGTCGTGATGCTCGGCGTGCTGCCGCTGTTTGTTTTCGGCATTGCGCTGACGTTGCTGGTCTGGGGCCTGCCGCACGAAAAATCCGTTCTTAGCTGGGTCCAGATCCGGGTGATTTTGAGCCAGCTGCCGCTGCCCGACATGATCGAGGCGCTGGGACGCATCGGTTTCGACCATATGGTGGTATGGGGCGAGATCATCATCTTCGTCGGCTGGCTGATCACTTTCCCGTTGTTGCCGCGCCGGGGCCTGCTCAAGCGCTTCAATGAACTGGCCGCCATGCTGTTCGCCGGTTTTCTGACATTCAGCATCATTTCCGGATTGGCGGACTACGCATCGCAGGTGGGGTCGCGCCTCGAGCCGGCTTTCGAACTCTGGTCGTTCACCGGGTACGCCGCACACGTCTACACCATCCTCGCGGTGCCCACCGTCATCGCGGCCACCCTGGCAGGCATGACGCTGTTCATCGGCGCCGTATCGAAATTCCGGTGGATCGAAGACGAGGATCGCGAGTGGTGGGCGCGCTTCGGCGCATGGATACTCATCATCATCGCGGGAT
>DASWEZ010000194.1:0-5172 GCA_036394495.1 Burkholderiales bacterium | reverse complement strand
GGCCGTGCGGAGGATCTCGACAAGCTGAACTCGGTGGCGGACAACATCGCCGGTCGCACGATCTGCGCTCTGGGCGACGCCGCGGCGTTGCCGGTGAAAAGCTTCATCAAGCATTTCCGCGATGAGTTCCAGTACCACATCGACCACGGCAAGTGTCTCGTTCACGGACAACACTGACCACGCACATGGCAAAGCTCGAAATCGACGGCCGGACGGTGGAAGTTGCGGACAACAGCACGATCATGGATGCCACGAACAAGCTCGGCATCTATGTGCCGCACTTCTGCTATCACAAGAAACTGTCGATCGCCGCCAACTGCCGCATGTGCCTGGTGCAGGTGGAGAAGGCGCCGAAGCCTCTGCCGGCCTGCGCCACGCCGGTGACCGAAGGCATGAAGGTCTACACGCATTCCGACTCCGCGATCAACGCGCAGAAGGGCGTGATGGAATTCCTGCTGATCAACCATCCGCTCGATTGCCCGATCTGCGACCAGGGCGGCGAATGCCAGTTGCAGGACCTTTCTGTCGGCTACGGCGGATCGAGCTCGCGCTACGATGAACCGAAACGCGTGGTGGCGAACAAGGACCTCGGACCGCTGGTGTCGGCCGAGGAAATGACCCGCTGCATCCATTGCACGCGCTGCGTGCGCTTCGGCCAGGAAATCGCCGGCGTCATGGAGCTCGGCATGACCGGGCGCGGCGAGCACGTCGAAATCATGCCTTTCGTCGCGCGCACGGTGGACTCCGAACTGTCGGGCAACATGATCGACGTGTGTCCGGTCGGCGCGCTGACGTCGAAGCCTTTCCGCTACAGCGCGCGCACCTGGGAACTGGCGCGGCGCAAGTCGATTGCCCCGCACGACGCGCTGGGCTCCAACCTCGTGGTGCAGGTCAAGGGCGATCGCGTCATGCGCGTGCTGCCGCTGGAGAACGAAGAAGTCAACGAATGCTGGTTGTCGGATCGCGACCGTTTTTCCTACGAGGCGCTGAATTCCGCGCAGCGGCTCACGTCGCCCATGCTCAAGCGCGACGGCAAATGGGAAGACGTCGACTGGAGCACGGCGCTGGAATTCATTGCCGCCGAACTCGGCCGCATCCGCGCCACCCATGGCGCGGAGTCGATCGGCGCGCTGGCGACGCCGCAGGCCACGCTCGAAGAGCTTTATCTGCTGGGCAAGCTGGCGCGCGGACTGGGCGGCAGCGTCGATTTTCGCCTGCGCCAGTCGGATTTTTCCGCGGACGGGCGGTTGCGCGGTGCGCCGTGGCTGGGAATGAAAGTCGCGGAAATCCCCGCGCTCGACCGCATCCTGGTGATCGGCTCCGTGCTGCGCAAGGAGCAGCCGTTGCTCTCGCAACGCTTGCGCCTGGCGGTCAAAAAGCGCGCGCAGTTCAACCTGATCAATCCGGTCGACGATGACCTGCTGATGCGCGTGGCCAACAAGGCCATCGTTGCACCGGGCGAACTGACCGGAGTCCTCGCCCAGGTCGTCAAGGCGGCCGCCGAGATCAAGGCGGTTTCGGTGCCCGCGGCCGTTGCCGGCGTCGTCGTCGATTCCGCAGCCCGCAAGATCGCGGAAAGCCTCGCGGCGGGGCAGAATCGCGCGATCTTCCTCGGCAACCTCGCCCAGCATCATCCGCAAGCGGGCGAACTGCACCGGCTGGCGCAGGAACTCGCGCGCATCGTCGACGCGAAATATGGATTCCTCGGCGGAGCCGCCAACAGCGTCGGCGGTTATCTCGCCGGCGCGACGCCGTCTGCCGGAGCGGGCATGAACGCGTCGCAGATGCTGGCGCAGCCGCGCAAGGCCTACCTGTTGTTGCATGCCGAGATGGATCTCGACACCGTCAACCCGCGCGCCGCGCACGCCGCGATGCAGTCCGCGGAACTGGTGGTTGCGATGTCGCCGTTCCGGCATGCGCTTGAGTACGCGCAGGTCCTCCTGCCGGTGTCGCCGTTCACGGAAACCGGCGGCAGCTTCGTCAATACCGAAGGCCGGGTGCAGAGTTTCCAGGGCGTCGTCAAGCCGCTTGGCGAGACGCGGCCTGCATGGAAAGTATTGCGTGTGCTCGGTACCCTGCTCGAACTGACGGGTTTCGAGTACGACAGCGTCGAAGGGGTTCGCGCCGATTGTCTCGCTGCCGTCGGCGACATGGCGGCGCGCCTGGATAATGCGATCCAGGGTGAGCTCAAGCCGGCGGCCGCCAATCCGGAAAAAACCGGCATCCAGAGAATCGGGGAAGTGCCGATCTATCACGTCGATGGCATCGTGCGCCGCGCCGAATCGCTGCAGCTGACCCGGGATGCGCAAGCGGCCGTGGCGTCGCTGCCTGGAGCGCTGGTCGACAAACTAGGTTTGCGCCAGAACGACCGCGTACGCATTGTCCAGCAAGGCGGAGAAGCCGTTCTGCCCTTCCTGCGCGACGACCGCCTGCCCGCCAATTGCGCGCGCATCCCGGCCGGTTGCCACGAGACCAGCGGGTTGGGTCCGTCGTTCGGCGACATCGAACTCGAGCGCGCGGCTGCGCAGGAAAAGCTGAGCGCATGAACCTCGCCTTTCTGGAGGAACTCATCGGCGCAGACACCGTCACCGCGCTGTGGACGCTGGCCAAGATCGTTGGCATCATGGTGCCGATCATCCTCTCGGTGGCCTATCTCACGCTCGCCGAGCGCAAGGTGATCGGGTACATGCAGGTGCGCATCGGCCCGAACCGGGTCGGCTACAAAGGCCTGCTGCAGCCGTTCGCCGACGTCCTCAAGCTGCTGGCCAAGGAAATCATCGTCCCGTCTGGGGCGAACAAATTCCTGTTCATCCTGGCTCCCGTACTGTCGATCATGCCTGCGCTCGCGGCATGGGCGGTCGTGCCATTTACGCCCGACATGGTGCTCGCCAGGGTGGACGCCGGCTTGCTGTACGTGATGGCGATCACGTCAATGGGTGTCTACGGCGTCATCGTCGCCGGCTGGGCATCCAATTCGAAATACGCCTTCATCGGCGGCCTGCGTTCGGCCGCGCAGATCGTTTCCTACGAAATCGCCATGGGCTTCGCGCTGGTGTGCGTGCTCATGATGTCGGGCAGCCTGAACCTTTCCACCATCGTCATGCAGCAGAGCACCGCCTGGGGTTTTCTGGGCTGGAACCTGATTCCGCTGTTCCCGATGTTCCTGGTGTATTTCATCGCCGGCGTTGCCGAAACCAACCGCGCGCCCTTCGATGTGGCGGAAGGCGAATCGGAAATCGTGGCCGGTTTCCACGTCGAGTATTCGGGAACGGCATTCGCCGTGTTCTTCCTGGCCGAATACGCCAACATGATCCTCGTCGCGGCGCTTGCTTCGACCATGTTCCTGGGCGGCTGGCTCTCCCCGCTGCCGAGCGCGCTGGCGGATTCGATCGGCCTGCCCTGGCTTGCAGCGAGCGGCTTCCCCTGGCTGCTGCTGAAGATCGCTTTCCTGCTGTTCTGCTTCCTGTGGTTCCGCGCGACATTCCCGCGCTATCGCTACGATCAGATCATGCGCCTGGGCTGGAAAGTTTTCATCCCGCTGACAATTGTCTGGCTGGTGCTGATCGGCGGATTGATGCAGACGTCGTGGTGGCCATGGTGAACATCGGAACTCCGGCAAGGATGCAACCGTGATCGACAGCCTGCGCGAATTCTTCCGCACCTTCCTGCTGTTCGAGCTGGTCAAGGGCATGGCCCTGACCGGCCGATATTTCTTCGCACGCAAGATCACCGTGCAGTTTCCCGAAGAGAAGACGCCGCAATCCGGCCGTTTCCGCGGCCTGCATGCGTTGCGCCGCTATCCGAATGGCGAGGAACGCTGCATCGCCTGCAAATTGTGCGAAGCCGTATGTCCCGCGCTGGCGATCACCATCGAATCGGAGCAGCGCGCCGACGGTACGCGCCGCACCACGCGCTACGACATCGATCTGACGAAATGCATTTTCTGCGGTTTCTGCGAGGAATCCTGTCCGGTGGATTCGATCGTCGAAACCCGCATCCTCGAGTATCACGGCGAGAAACGCGGCGACCTGCTCTACACCAAGGAGATGCTGCTGGCGATCGGCGATCGTTACGAGGAGCAGATCGCGAAGGATCGCGCGGAGGATGCGAATTTCCGGTGAAACGTGAGGGATGAGGAGTGAGGAGACGCGTCTCTTTACCCCTCAATCCTTACCAATAACAACATGGAATTCCAGGCAATCCTATTCTGGGTTTTTGCGCTTGTGCTCACTGGCGCTGCGCTGTGCGTGATTTTTGCGCGCAATCCGGTGCACTCGGCGCTGTTCCTGGTGCTGGCCTTCTTTACGGCCGCCGGCCTGTGGATGCTGCTGGAAGCAGAGTTCCTCGCCATTGCGCTGGTGCTGGTCTATGTCGGCGCGGTCATGGTGCTGTTCCTGTTCGTCGTGATGATGCTCGACATCAATCTCGACCGGCTGCGCGAAGGCTATTGGGACTATCTCGTGCCGGCCCTCATCGTGGCGGGGGTGATGATCGCTGAAATGGTGTTGCTGCTGGGTCGCGACTATTTCGACGTCGAAGGCATGCCTCTGCCGGCGCCGCATGCGGCCGACTACAGCAATACGCGCGAAATCGGCCGGCTCATCTATACGGACTACGTCTATCCCTTCGAGATCGCTGCGGTCATCCTGCTGGTCGCCATCGTCGCGGCCATCGCGCTGACCCTGCGCCGTCGCAAGGACACCAAGTACATAGATCCCGCGCAGCAGATGAAGGTTCGCCGCAAGGACCGGGTGCGCATGGTGTCCATGCCATCGGAGAAGCGCGCCGGGGAGGAGCCGAAGTGATCTCGCTGTCGCATTACCTGATTCTCGGTGCGATCCTGTTCGCGATCAGCGTGGTCGGGATTTTCCTGAACCGCAAGAACGTGATCATCCTGCTGATGGCGATCGAACTGATGCTGCTGGCGGTGAACATGAACTTCATCGCGTTCTCGCACTACCTCGAGGACACCGCGGGCCAGATCTTCGTGTTTTTCATCCTGACCGTTGCCGCCGCCGAGTCCGCGATCGGGCTGGCGATTCTCGTGGTGCTGTTCCGCAACGTGCGCACCATCAACGTCGACGACCTGGACAAGCTGAAGGGATGAGAACCGTGCTGCGTACTGCGTGCTGCGTGCTGCGAAGGAACAAAACCGTGGGAGGCGTTGAGGGG
>DASWEZ010000193.1:0-2275 GCA_036394495.1 Burkholderiales bacterium | reverse complement strand
GGACTCCGGCATCAAGACGCCGAAGGATTTCGCCGGCCGCACGCTCGGCGTCTGGTTCTACGGCAACGAATATCCCTTCCTGTCGTGGATGGACAAGCTCGGCTACAAGACTTCCGGCGACGCCAACGCCGTCAAGGTGCTCAAGCAGGGTTTCAACGTCGACCCGCTGCTGCAAAAGCAGGCCGACTGCATCTCGACCATGACTTACAACGAATACTGGCAGATCATCGAATCCGGCATGAAGGCCGACGAACTGATCGTCTTCAAATACGAAGACCAGGGCGTGGCGACCCTGGAGGATGGTTTGTACGCGCTGGAGAAATCCATTGCCGATCCGAAAACGGCGGACAAGCTGGCGCGCTTCCTGAAGGCGTCGCTGAAGGGCTGGGAGTATGCGATCAAGAACCAGGACGAAGCGGTCAAGATCGTGCTCGCGAACGACGCATCCGGTGCGCAGACCGAAGGCCATCAGAAGACGATGATGCAGGAAATCGCCAAGCTGGTCGAAGGCGGCAAGCTCGGCTACCTGGAACCGGCGGCCTACGATCGCACCGTGAAGACCCTGCTGAGCGGCAAGTCGGATCCGGTCATCAGCAAGAAACCGCAAGGCGCTTATACGCACAAGATCTGGGAAGCGGCTCAGAAGTAGAAGAGCCGTGAATGACGTGAATATCGTGAATATCGTGAATGTCGCTTGATGGCCGCTCCGCGGATAAGACGGGAACATTCCCCTTCCTTCTTTCCCGCGGGGCACGCCAGCAAAAAAAAGTCCACATAGCGGGCAGCGCCAAGGAACCGTGAGGAGAATGTCAGCATGACGATATTGAAAGCGGGACTGATCCAGATGGGGCTCAAGGGCACCACCGACATGTCGCCCCAGCAGATCCGCGACAAGATGGTGGAAGCGCACCTGCCGCTGATCGACGCCGCGGGAAAACAAGGCGTGCAGGTGCTGTGCTTCCAGGAAGTCTTCACGCAGCCCTATTTCTGTCCGAGCCAGGACAAGAAGTGGTATCGCGCGGTCGAGAAAATTCCCGACGGCCCGACCACGCAACTGATGTGCGAATACGCGAAAAAGCACTCGATGGTCATCGTGGTGCCGATCTTCGAGGAGGAAATGACCGGCGTGTACTACAACGCCGCCGCGGTCATCAACGCCGACGGCCAATACATGGGCAAGTACCGCAAGAACCACCTGCCGCAGGTGGCGGGCTTCTGGGAGAAATTCTTTTTCAAGCCGGGCAACCTCGGCTACCCGGTGTTCCAGACGGCGTATTGCAAGCTCGGCGTCTACATCTGCTACGACCGGCATTTCCCGGAAGGCTGGCGCGCGCTCGGGCTGAACGGCGCCGAGTACGTGGTGAATCCGTCCGCAACGGTGGCCGGCCTGAGCCAATACCTGTGGGAAATCGAGCAGCCGGCCGCGGCGGTCGCGAACGGCTATTACGTCGGCGCGATCAATCGCGTCGGCACCGAAATGCCGTGGGACATCGGCAAATTCTACGGCTCGAGTTACTTCGTCAATCCGCGCGGCAAGATCATCGCGCAGGCGAGCGGCGACAAGGATGAGTTGATCGTCGCGGACCTGGACCTGGAAATGGTGCGCGAGGTGCGCGAGCTGTGGCAATTCTTCCGCGACCGCCGGCCGGAAAGCTATGGCGCGATCAGCGCGCCGCTCTAGGAAGGCGACCGTGGGCGATATTCGCAACAACCGGCTGGCACCAGACGAGTACGCGCGCAACTTCGCGGATGCGCATCCGCCGCTGACGCCGGCGCAGGCGCTGGTCGAATCCGATCGCTGCTTCTTCTGCTACGACGCGCCCTGCATACAGGCCTGTCCGACCGGCATCGACATCCCGAGCTTCATCCGCAAGATCGCCACCGGCGATCCCAAGGGCGCGGCCAAGGACATCCTGACGCAGAACATCATGGGCTCGGTCTGCGCCCGCGTCTGTCCGACCGAGGTTCTGTGCGAAGGCGAGTGCGTGCGCACGGCGCAAGAGGAACGCCCGGTCAGGATCGGCGCCTTGCAACGCTACGCCACCGACTGGCTGTTCGATGCCGGCGTGCAGTTGTTCAAGGCCGGGCCGGCCAGCGGCAAAAAAGTCGCAGTGGTCGGCGGCGGACCGGCGGGTTTGTCCTGTGCACACCGCCTGGCGATGCTCGGTCACGCGGTCACCGTGTTCGAGGCGCGCAGCAAACTGGGCGGGCTCAACGAATACGGCGTGGCGGCCTACAAAGTCGCCGGCGAGATCGCGCAGCGCGAAGTGGATTA
>DASWEZ010000192.1:0-15703 GCA_036394495.1 Burkholderiales bacterium | reverse complement strand
CTTCGAAGACAAAGGCATTTTTACTTTCGAGCAAAGGAACCAACATGGCAAAAATCATCGGCATTGACCTCGGCACCACGAACTCCTGTGTGGCCGTCATGGAAAACGGCCAGCCCAAGGTCATCGAAAACGCCGAAGGCGCACGCACGACGCCTTCGATCGTCGCCTACATGGACGACGGTGAAATCCTGGTCGGCGCACCGGCCAAGCGCCAGGCGGTCACCAATCCGAAAAACACCCTGTTCGCCGTGAAACGGCTGATCGGCCGGCGCTTCACCGAGAAAGAAGTGCAGAAGGACATCGACCTGATGCCCTACAAGATCGTGCAGAACAGCAATGGCGATGCCTGGATCGAAGTGCGCGGCAAGAAAATCGCGCCGCCTGAAATCTCGGCACAGGTGCTGATCAAGATGAAGAAGACCGCCGAGGACTATCTCGGTGAGCCGGTTACCGAGGCGGTGATCACAGTGCCCGCCTACTTCAACGATTCGCAGCGCCAGGCCACCAAAGACGCCGGCCGCATCGCCGGACTCGAGGTCAAGCGCATCATCAACGAGCCGACCGCAGCCGCCCTGGCTTTCGGCATGGACAAGAAGGAAGGCGACCGCAAGATCGCCGTCTATGACCTGGGCGGGGGCACCTTCGACGTTTCCATCATCGAGATTGCGGAAGTCGACAAGGAACACCAGTTCGAAGTCCTTTCCACCAATGGCGACACCTTTCTCGGCGGCGAAGATTTCGACCAGCGGCTGATGGACTATCTGGCCGACGAATTCAAGAAGGACCAGGGCATCGACCTGCGCAATGACGTGCTCGCGCTGCAGCGCCTGAAGGAAGCCGCGGAGAAGGCGAAGATCGAGCTTTCCTCCACCCAGCAGACCGAGGTGAACCTTCCCTACATCACGGCGGATGCGTCGGGACCGAAGCATCTGGCCATCAAGATCACGCGCGCGAAGTTCGAGAGCCTGGTCGAGGAACTGATTCAGAAAACCGTGGAACCCTGCCGCATCGCCATCAAGGACGCCGGAGTGAAGCTCGACGACATCGTCGACGTGATCCTGGTGGGCGGCATGACGCGCATGCCCAAGGTGCAGGAAAAGGTCAAGGAGATCTTCGGCAAGGAGCCGCGCAAGGACGTCAATCCGGACGAAGCGGTGGCGATCGGGGCCGCGATCCAGGCCGGCGTGCTGCAAGGCGAGGTCAAGGACGTGCTGTTGCTCGACGTGACGCCGTTGTCGCTGGGCATCGAAACGCTCGGCAGCGTGATGACCAAGCTGATCCAGAAGAACACGACGATCCCGACCAAGGCGCAACAGGTGTTCTCCACCGCCGATGACAACCAGACCGCGGTGACGATCCACGTCCTGCAGGGCGAGCGCGAGATGGCCACCGGCAACAAGAGCCTGGGCCAGTTCAACCTTTCCGACATCCCGCCGTCGCCGCGCGGGCTGCCGCAGATCGAAGTCACGTTCGACATCGACGCCAACGGCATCCTGCATGTGTCGGCCAAGGACAAGGCCACCGGCAAGGAAAACAAGATCAAGATCCAGGCGAATTCGGGCCTCAAGGAGGACGAGATCAAGCGCATGGTGCAGGATGCCGAAGAACACGCGGACGAAGACCGCAAGGCGCGCGAGCTGGTTGACGCGCGCAACCAGGCTGATAGCCTGACCCATGCGGTGAAGAAATCGCTCACCGAGCACGGCGACAAGATCGGGGCGGACGAGAAGACCGTCATCGAAAGCGCGATCAAGGCTGTCGAGGAAGCCATGAAGGGTTCCGACAAGGAAGCGATCGAAGCCAGAACGAAGGCGCTGACGGAAGCGTCGCACAAGCTGGCCGAGAAGATGTACGCGCAGCAGCAGCCTGAAGGCGGCGGTGCTGCGCCGCAGCCCGAAGCCGGTGGTGGCAAAGCCGACGAAAGCAACGTGGTGGATGCCGAGTTCGAGGAAGTGAAAGACAAGAAATCCGCCTGACGCAGGTCAGGCGTCGAGTGTGAGGGGTGAGGCGGATATCCGACTCACCCCTTGTGTTGTCCGGTAAAGCAAGGCGGCGACTTTGCAGGGAAAGAATCAATAAATGGCGAAACGCGACTACTACGAAGTGCTGGGTGTGAATCGCGATGCTTCGGAAGAGGACATCAAGAAGGCCTACCGCAAGCTGGCGATGAAACATCACCCGGACCGCAATCCGGACAATCCGAAATCCGAAGAATTGTTCAAGGAGGCGAAGGAAGCCTACGAAGTGCTTTGCGATTCCGGCAAACGCGCCGCCTATGACCAATACGGCCACGCCGGCGTGGAGCCGCACGCCGGCATGAATGCCGGAGCGGCCGGTGCCGGTTTCGGCGGTTTTGCCGATGCCTTCGGCGACATCTTCGGCGACATCTTCGGCGGAGGTCGCGGCCGCTCCAACGTCTATCGCGGCGCGGACCTGCGCTACAACCTGGAAATCTCGCTGGAAGAAGCCGCGCGCGGCACCGAGACGCGCATCCGCATCCCGACCATGGAGGAGTGCGAGACCTGCAAGGGTTCCGGCGCGAAACCGGGCAGCCAGCCGATCACCTGCCCGACTTGCAATGGCCAGGGCCAGGTGCGCATGACGCAGGGATTTTTCTCGATTCAGCAAACCTGCCCGAAATGCCACGGCAGCGGCAAGGTGGTGCAGAATCCCTGCTCGACCTGCAGCGGCGCGGGGCGGTTGAAAAAGCAGAAAACGCTGTCGGTGAAAATCCCCACCGGCGTGGACGAAGGCGATCGCATCCGCCTGACCGGCGAGGGCGAGGCGGGCGTCAACGGCGGGCCGCCGGGCGATCTGTACGTGGTGATGCATATCCGCGCGCACGATGTTTTCACACGCGAGGGCAACGACCTGCACTGCGAAATGCCGGTGAGCTTCACCAAGGCGGCGCTCGGCGGCGAGATCGAAATTCCGACGCTGGATGGTTACGCCAAGATCAAGATACCCGCGGAAACGCAATCAGGAAAAGCATTCAGGCTGCGCGGCAAAGGCATCAAGGGCGTGCGCAGCCAGTCCTTCGGCGACCTGCTCTGTCACGTCGTGGTGGAAACGCCGGTCAATCTCACCTCGAGGCAAAAGGAATTGCTGCACGAACTGGAGCAAATCAACGAGCACGACGGCGGCCGCCATAATCCGCGCGCCAAGGGCTGGATGGACAAAGTGCGCGAATTCTTCGAGCCGTAGGCAGGAAGTGATTTTGAACGACAGAAAAGGACCGCGCCGCGGTCCTTTTCGTTTTCGGCTACTGGCCCGGAGCGACTGGGGACTGCGCCGCGTGTCGCGCCCGCAGCCGCGCGGTACCGCCTTCCATCACGTCGCCCAGTGCCATCAGGGCACGGCTAAGCGCTTCCCAGGACTGGGCCTGGTCCGGTTCCTCCCGCGTCCACAAGCGCGCGGCCGCCTCCATCTCCGTCCACTTGCCGTCGGCCTCATAGCTGGCCACTTGCAGAAACAGCGGTTGATCGCCCTGCACCCGCATCCAGAATGGATTCGGATCCGGCGGCGTGTCGGCAATCGCCGTCAGGCCGTCGACCCACTCGACCGGTATCGCAAAGAAGGCGGACTCCGCGCCGTTGCGCCTGAAGAAAGTGGTAATGCCGACCAGATTTCCTTGGCGATCGAACAGGCCGCCGCCGGAGGCGCCCTGGCGGAATGCTGCGGTGGTCTGGATGACACGGCCGTTGCGATACGGGTAAAGCGCGGTCACGCGGCCGGACGAAATGTTGCGGCCTGCGCCACCACCGAATCCGATCGCTACGACTTCATCGCCGACTTCGAGCGTAAGTGCTGCGGCGGTTTGCGCGCGCGGTGCGGTCAGCGCAATGGAATGCAAAACGCACAGGTCTGCGACAGGATCGCCGGGTCCGCGCTCTACTTCAGTGCCCAGCGCTCCCTCCATGACGACCACCCTGCCGGTGCCGGGAATGACATGGCAGTTCGTCACGACGCGTCCGTCGGGAAGCACGACACCGGAACCGAAAGAGGTGCTATTGGAGTTTGGGACCTTGGCGACGACCCTGACGACGCTGGCGGCTACTTTTCCGTAAGCGGCATAGTCGACTGCGACGGCTGGAAAGGACAGGAAAGACAACAACACGACAAGCGGAAAACGATCGCGCATTTCGGATACCTTCCGTGATTCATGGAGAGATATCCTCCCGACTGCATCGCATTGCTGTTTTTTGTGCTTCACCCTGCCGCAAACCCTGCTGCGGATTCGCGGGCAAAGCCGATGCTTGCATTCAGTATAGCAATCGCCGTACCAGCGGAGGAACGGGAAAAATTCCGGACTTAACCGCGGCGCCAGGTCGTTCCCGCGGGAGCGTCTTCGAGGATGATGCCGGCCTCAAGCAATTCGTCCCGGATGCGATCGGACTCGGCGAAGTTCCTGGCTTTCTTTGCAACAGCCCGTGCCTCGATCAGGCGCTCGATTCTTTCGACATTCCAGCCCGCGGGCAAATCTCCCCGCAGGAACTCATCCGAATCTCGCTGCAGCAAGCCCAGTACCCCGGCCAGGGACCTGAGTTGCGCGGCAGCCGCTACGGAGCGGTTGCGGTTGACCTCATTGGCCAGGTCGAACAGCACGGCGACCGCCTCGGGCGTGTTGAAATCGTCGTTCATTGCTTTGCGAAAACGCGCGGCGGCCGGCTGCTTCCAGTCTATCGGCGCTGCCTGGGTGGGCATCGACTTGAGCGCCGTATACAGGCGCGTCAGCGCGGCCTTGGCGTCGTCGAGATGCTGATCGGAATAGTTGAGCGGGCTGCGATAGTGCGCACGCACGATAAAGAAGCGCACCACTTCGGCATCGTACCTGGCGAGCACCTCGCGCACCGTAAAGAAATTCCCCAGCGACTTCGACATCTTCTCGTTGTCCACGCGCACGAAGCCGTTGTGCATCCAGTAGTTCACGAAGATATGGCCGTGCGCGCCCTCGGATTGCGCGATCTCGTTTTCGTGATGCGGGAATTGCAGGTCCTGCCCGCCGCCGTGGATGTCGAAATGTTCGCCGAGATAACGTTCGCTCATCGCCGAGCACTCGATGTGCCAGCCCGGCCGGCCCTTGCCCCAGGGCGAATCCCAGAAAGGTTCTCCCGGCTTGGCGGATTTCCACAGCACGAAGTCGAGCGGATCACGCTTGTTCGCATCCACTTCGACGCGCTCTCCCGCCTGCAATTCGTCGAGAGACTTTCCGGAAAGCTTTCCGTAACCGCGGAATTCACGCACCGCGTAGTAGACGTCGCCGTTGTTTGCTTGGTACGCGATGCCCTTGCTCACCAGCTGGCCGATCAGGTCGAGCATCTGCGGTACGTTGTCCGTGGCACGCGGTTCGAGATCGGGCTTCAGCACGCCGAGTGCCGCGGCATCTTCATCCATCGCGCAGATGAAACGCCCGGTCAGCGCGTCGATCGGCTCCCGGTTTTGCGCCGCGCGCTGGATGATCTTGTCGTCGATGTCGGTGATATTGCGCACATAGGTGACGTCCAGGCCGGTAACGGCGAGCCAGCGCTTTGCGATGTCGAACACAATCATGACGCGCGCATGGCCGAGATGGCAAAAGTCGTACACCGTCATGCCGCATACGTACATGCCGACCTTGCCAGGCGAAATCGGCACGAAAGTTTCTTTGGCGCGGGTCAGCGAGTTATATATCTTCAGCATCTGAGCGGCTGGAATGCGTACCTGAGGGCTTAAGCTATTGTCGCCCGGGCGGTGTTATTTTCAGATTGTGGACAGGAGCGCGCTACTGGTAGAATCTACTATAAATTACAATAACCTACCGTTTCTTATTGAGGTAAAGTTTAACACATGAGCCGAATTCCTCTCCTGGCGCTGGGTACCGCTCTGCTGCTGGTGTCGCAGATGCACGCCGGATTTGCCGCCAACAGCTACGACGACGCCAGCAAACTGTTCAAGCAGGGCAACTACGCCGACGCGCTGGAGAAGGTCGAAACGGTCATCACCGCCAATCCGCGCGATGCCCGGGCACGCTTCCTCAAGGGGCTGATCCTGACCGAGCAGAGCAAGCCGGCGGACGCGATCAAAGTCTTCACTTCGCTGACCGAGGATTATCCGGAACTGCCGGAACCCTATAACAACCTGGCCGTGCTGTACGCCTCCCAGGGCCAGTACGACAAGGCCCGCAAGTCGCTGGAAATGGCGATCCGCACGCACCCGAGCTACGCGATTGCTCACGAGAACCTGGGTGACGTCTACGCCAAGATGGCGAGCGAGGCCTACGACAAGGCGCTGCAACTGGATCGCAGCAATGCCGCCGCGCAGACCAAGCTGGCGATGATCAAGGACCTGTTCTCCGGCAGTGTCGTGCCCGGCAAGGGATTGCCGGACACGCCCGATGTCGCCGCTGCAACGACTTCCGCCGCTACCGAAAAGCCGGCAACGGCTACCGCCAAGCCCGCGGCACCAACCGCGCAGGCGGATACGGATGCCGTGCTGGCCGCCGTCAACGGCTGGGCCAAGGCCTGGTCGAGCAAGAATGCCGATGCCTATCTGGCGTATTACGCGCCGACCTTTCAGGTACCGGGCGGCGAAGCGCGCGCCAACTGGGAGACGACGCGGCGCGATCGCATCGTCCGGCCCAAGTTGATCGAAGTGACCGTCGGGTCACCCAAGGTTTCGTTCGACGCCAGCGGCCGCGCGATCGTGAAATTCCGCCAGGGATACAAGTCCGACGCGTTGAGCACCTCCGGAGCCAAGACACTGACGCTGGTGAAAAACAACGACCGCTGGCAAATCGTTCAGGAGCGCATGAACTAGTGAACGGCCCGACGCGACGCTATCAGGCAGGTTCCCGCCAGACGCTGGTGCAAGCGCTGGTCGCCATTCTTGCGGGCGGCGCGTCCTATGCCTGGGCGATGAGCATCACGCCTGCACCGATTTCGCGCCAGATTTCCGCCCCCGAAGCCATGCTTGTCCGTGCACTGCTCGACATTCGCGACAGCAAGTTTTCCTCCGCTTTCGATCACATCGACCACCTGCTCCTATCCAATCCGAATTTCCGGCTGGCCCAACTGGTCAAGGGCGATCTGCTGCTCTCGCGCACGCGGCCGCTCAATTCCATCGGCAACGCTTCGGGTGGATCCGCCGAACAGGTCGCGGGATTGCGCGACGAAGCCAGGGTGCGCCTGGTGCGCTCGCAGTTCGAACCGTCGACCGAGCTGGCCCCCCGCTACCTGTTGCAATTGCCGGAGAAGGAAAAGCTCGCCCTGGTGCTCGATTCGGCCAAGTCCACGCTGTTCGTATTCGAGAATACGGGCAAGGCCCCGCGCTATGTCGCCGACTACTACGTCACCATCGGCAAGAACGGGCTGGAAAAACTGCGCGAGGGCGACAAGAAAACGCCGGTGGGCGTGTATCACGTCGTCAGCCGGCTGCCAAAGGACAAGCTCTCGGATTTTTACGGCAGCGGCGCCTATCCGATCAGCTATCCGAATGAATGGGACCAGATGCGCGGGCGCGATGGTCATGGCATTTGGCTGCATGGCACGCCTCGCGACACCTACAGCCGGCCGCCGCGCGCGAGTGACGGCTGCATCGTGCTGACCAACCAGGACCTGGAGACGCTCGCCGCCAGGTTGCAGATCGGTTCGACCCCGATCGTGATTGCCGATTCGATAGACTGGGCAAAGCCCGCGGAAGTCGAATCCCTGCGTTCCGACCTGGCTGCCTCGATCGAGAACTGGCGGCGCGACTGGGAAAGCCGCAACACCGATGCCTACCTGCGGCACTATGCGCGGAAATTCACGGCGAACGGGCTGAACCTGGCGCAATGGTCTACGCAGAAACACCAGGTCAATGCCGCAAAGAGCTGGATCAAGGTCGGGGTCTCCGACATGTCGCTGCTGCTCTACCCCGGCAAGGAGGAAATGGCCGTGGCGACATTCGAACAGGACTACGCCAGCAGCAATCTGTCCAATCGCATGATGAAGCGCCAGTACTGGATCCGGGAGAACAACAAATGGCGCATCGTGTTCGAAGGGGCGGGATAGAAAAAGCAGGACTCGGGACTGAGGATTCTTCACAACACCCCTTGAGGGGTGCTCAGGACTGGGTGAAAGTCAAAAACCAGAAACCGAAGGAAATCCGATGAAGAGACTATTGGGCGTCGTCTGCGCCCTGCTGTTGAGCACCGGCGCTTTTGCCGCCAATCCGCAAGTGGAGATCAAGACCAGTTTAGGCGCCGTCACGGTCGAGCTCTATCCCGAGAAAGCGCCGAAGACGGTGGAGAACTTCCTGCAGTATGTGAAAAGCGGTTTCTACAAGGACTCTATCTTCCACCGTGTCATTCCGGGATTCATGATCCAGGGCGGCGGCTTCAGCAAGGCGATGGAGCAAAAACCCACGCGCGACCCGGTCGGCATCGAATCGAACAACGGATTGAAGAACGAAACCGGCACCATTGCCATGGCGCGCACGCAGAATCCGAATTCCGCAACGGCGCAGTTTTTCATCAATCTGACCGACAATGTGTTCCTGAATTACTCGGCGCCGACCGTGCGCGGCTACGGCTATACAGTGTTCGGCAAGGTGGTCAAAGGCATGGACGTGGTGGAGAAGATCGCACAACTGCCCACCGGGGCGGGCGGCCCTTTCCCGCAGGACGTACCGCAGCAACAGGTGGTGATCGAAGACGTCAAACTGGTGGAGGGCAAGTGAGCAAAGTCAAATTGCAGACCTCGATGGGCGACGTAGTCATCGAACTCGATACCGAAAAGGCGCCGGTAACCACGGAGAATTTCCTGCAGTACGTGCGCGACGGCTTTTACGACAACACGGTCTTCCATCGCGTGATCAACGGATTCATGGTACAGGGCGGCGGTTTCGAACCGGGGCTCAAGCAGAAACCGGTGCGCGCCGCGATAGAAAACGAAGCGGGCAACGGTCTGAAGAACGATGCTTACACTGTGGCCATGGCGCGCACGTCGGATCCGCACTCGGCAACCGCGCAATTCTTCTTCAATGTCGTGAACAACAACTTCCTGAATTTCCGCACCGCCAACGCGGACGGCTTCGGTTACTGTGTTTTCGGGAAGGTCGTGGAAGGCCGCGACGTGATCGATAAGATCAAGGCAGTCCCCACCGGCAACCGCGGCTTTCACCAGGACGTGCCGGCTGAAGATGTCTTCATCAAGAAGGCGGAGATCGTTTGAGGGACGAGCGCCCGACTTCGCTGGGTTCCCGCAAGGGGATTCCCGCGAGGGGATACCGGTCTTCGACCATAACCGGCTCTGCCATAACCGGGCTTCGCCCATAATTGGTGGTTGCAAGAGAACCCTGACGCCGGTTGAGCGCAAGGCCGTCCTTCGATGCCTCACACGCTTTTCATTTCAGATCTGCATTTGTCGCCGGATACGCCCGCGGCAACGCAAACGCTGTTGCATTTCCTGCGCAAAACCGCGCCGGCCGCCAACGCGCTCTATGTGCTCGGCGACCTTTTCGAATACTGGATAGGCGACGAAGGCCTGGCGCAGCCGTTTGCGCAGGAGGTCGCAAGGGCGTTTCACGCATTGACGCAGGGCGGCATGCCCGTCTATTTCATGCATGGCAATCGCGATTTCCTGCTCGGCGAACGTTTCGCCCTTGCGAGCGGCATGAAACTGCTGCCCGACCCGACCGTGGTCGATTTGCACGGCACACGAACGTTGCTGATGCACGGCGACACCTTGTGCAGCGACGATGTCGAGTACCAGAAGTTTCGCGCCATGGTGCGCAATCCCGCCTGGCAGCAAGCTTTCCTGGCCAAACCGCTGGATGAACGGGTGCGCATGGCCAGCGAGGTGCGCGGCAAGAGCGAACAGGCGAAGCAGGTCAAGGACATGACCATCATGGATGTTGCGCCGGCAACCGTGGACGACGCGTTTCGTGACCACGGCTACACGCGCCTGATTCACGACCACACGCACAGGCCGGCACGCCATGAGCACAAGGTCGATGGCCGCGACTGCGAACGCTGGGTGCTGGCCGACTGGTACGACCACGGTTCCTACCTGCTGTGCGACGCCAGCGGCTGCCGGGCTCAGCCACTCACCTGACCCGCCGCATCGATCGACAGGCCGGGCCGGTCAGAGTTTCGACAGCCCGCGCGCGAGGTCGGCCTTGATGTCGCTCGCCGCCTCCAGGCCGGCGGCCACGCGCAGCAAACCTTCCCCGAGACCGGCCGCTTCACGCACTTGCGCAGACAAGCGTCCGTGCGTGGTGCTGGCCGGATGTGTGATCGTGGTCTTGGCGTCGCCGAGATTGGCGGTAATGGAAATCAACTGGGTCGCATCGACCACTTTCCATGCCGCCTCGCGGCCACCTTTCACGTCGAAGGACACGATGCCTCCGCCCGTCTTCTGCTGGCGCTTTGCCAATTCATGCTGGGGATGCGACGCGAGGCCGGGATAGTAGACGCGCTCCACCTTCGGATGCTCTTCGAGCCACTGCGCCAGTTCGAGCGCCGTTTGCGAGTGGGCGCGCATGCGCAAACCGAGCGTTTCCAGCCCCTTCAGAATCACCCATGCGTTGAACGGCGACAGCGTCGGGCCGCCGCTGCGCAGGAAGCCGTTCAGGCCTTCGAAAATCACGTCGCGGCGGCCGAGCACCGCGCCGCCCAGCACCCTGCCCTGGCCGTCGAGATACTTGGTCGCCGAATGAATGACAATATCGGCACCAAGGTCGAGCGGACGCTGCAGAATCGGCGTGCAGAAACAATTATCGACCACCAGCAATACACCATGCGCGCGGGCGATTTTCGCGAGTGCCGCAACGTCGGAGATCTCCGTAAGGGGGTTCGACGGCGTTTCCAGAAACAACATCCGCGTGTTCGGTTTGATCGCTCGCTCCCACGCCTTCACGTCGGTTGCGGAAACAAAGGTGGTTTCCACGCCGAAGCGCTTCAGGATGTTGTTGAACAACTGAACCGTTGCGCCGAAGATGCTTTGCGAGGCGACGATATGCTCGCCGCCTTTCATCAATCCCATCACGCAGGCCAGGATCGCCGACATCCCGGAAGCGGTGGCGACGCAGCACTGCGCACCTTCCATCGCGGCCAGCCGCTCCTGCAAGGCAGCCACTGTCGGATTGGTGTAGCGCGAATACACCATGCCCGGGTCTTCGCCCGAAAACCGTGCCGCCGCCTCGGCCGCGTTCTTGAACACGAAGCTCGACGTCAGGTACAGCGCCTCGGAATGCTCGTTGAACTGGCTGCGGTGAATTCCCGCGCGCACTGCCAGCGTCTCGAGTTCCAGTTCATCCCACCTCATCGTCCCATCCCCGTGTGCAGTTGGCTTCGTAATGACAAATAAAAAACCCGCTCGAGCTTTCGCCAAGCGGGTCCGGATTTCGACGCGCGCTTTAGCAGTATTTGTTACGCGCCCGCAAGCTGTCGTCAAATCGGCGCGAAGTCAGCACGCTACTCCGGGCATCCGTGGCTGTCAATCGCGGGTGCCGGCCATACAGGGACCGCTATTCGGTGGTGGCCAGGTTCAGATCCAGCTGGGTGATGTTGGCTTCGCCCTTGGACAATTCGTCGTCGTTGCGCTGCGCCTCGACGCCGGCCAGGTATTCCGCAGTGATGTCGCCGGTGACATAGACGCCGTTGAAACACGAAGTCTCGAATTGCGTCACCTCCGGATTCACCGAACTTACGTCATCGACCAGCGCATCCAGGTCCTGGTAGATCAACTTGTCGGCGCCGATCTCGCGCGCTATCTCGTCGTCGCTGCGGCCGGTGGCGATCAACTCGCGCGAAGTCGGCATGTCGATGCCGTACACATTGGGAAAGCGCACCGGGGGAGCGGCCGAGGCAAAATAAACCTTGAGGGCGCCGGCATCGCGCGCCATCTGCACGATCTCGCGGCTGGTCGTTCCGCGCACGATCGAGTCGTCCACCAGCAGAACGTTCCTGCCCTTGAATTCCATGCCGATCGCGTTGAGCTTCTGCCTGACCGATTTCCTGCGCACCTCATGCCCGGGCATGATGAAGGTGCGCCCGATGTAGCGGTTCTTGATGAAGCCTTCGCGATAAGGCAAACCCAGCTTGTCGGCCAGTTCCATCGCCGAAGGACGGCTGGAATCGGGAATCGGGATCACGACGTCGATGGCGAGGTCGCTGTAATCGCGCCTGATCTTGTCCGCCAGGCTCTTGCCCATGCGCATGCGGGTCTCGTAGACTGAAATGCCGTCGATGACTGAATCTGGGCGCGCCAGATAAACGAACTCGAAAATGCACGGATTGTGCTGCGGATTGGCGGCGCACTGGCGGCTGTAGAAATTGCCTTCCTGGTCGATGAATATCGCCTCGCCCGGCTCCACGTCGCGCACCAGGTCGAAGCCAAGCGTGTCGAGTGCCACGCTCTCCGAGGCCACCAGGTACTCGGCGCCTTTATCGGACTTTATCTCGCCTACGACGAGCGGGCGGATGCCGTGGGGATCGCGGAACGCCAGCAATCCGTATCCGGCAATCATGGCGACGACAGAGTAGGCGCCGCGACAGCGGCGATGCACGCCGGCAACGGCGCGGAAAATGGCCGGAGGGTCGAGTTGATATCCGGTGGCGGCCTCCTGCAGTTCGTGCGCCAGCACGTTGAGCAGCACTTCCGAATCGGAATTGGTATTGACGTGGCGCTGATCCTGCAGGAAAAGATCGCGCTTCAACTGCTCCGCATTGGTGAGGTTGCCGTTGTGGCCGAGCACGATGCCGAACGGCGAATTGACGTACAGCGGCTGGGCCTCGGCGAAGGAAGAAGCCGAGCCTGCGGTCGGATACCGGCAGTGGGCAATGCCCATGTTGCCGACTAGGTGGCGCATGTCGCGGGTGCGGAAGACGTCCCGCACCAGACCGCCACCCTTGTGCATCTGGAACTTGCTGCCGTCTGCGGTGACGATGCCCGCCGCATCCTGGCCCCGGTGTTGCAGGACCAGCAACCCGTCATAGAGCAGTTGGTTGACCGGTGTCTTGGCTACTACGCCGAGGATTCCACACATGGCTCAGATCTCCACGCCCAGTTACACCGGCCCGGCAGCCGGCATTTTGCAGGCGAAAGTATAAGTCATTCGAAGCTCACCCGCCGGGCAATGTCCTCGGGAAGCCACGGTTTGGCCCATGCAGCCATTTTTTGCAGCGGCTTCGAAAACAGCGCGTTTCGCCAGTAAGGCTCGCGCGGCTCGGAGGTCATGCCGCCGAGCAACACCAGGATGACGACGATCAACAGGCCGCGCAACAGGCCGAACGCCGCACCCAGCATCCGATCCGACGTGGTCAGGCCGGCCACCTTCACCAGATGCACGATCAACATGGACACCAGGCTCAATATCACCACGCTGACCAGCATTACGGCAATGAAACCGATCGCAATGCGCAATCCCTGATGGCTCCACGAAGCGGGCAACCAGCCTGCAACGACCGCCGCAAACAACTTCGCCAGCCAGAACGCCAGGATCCACGACAGCAGCGTCAGCACTTCGCGCACCCCGCCGCGCCAAATGCCGAACCCCACCGAGATTGCAATCGCAACGACCGCGATGAGGTCGAACACCGTCATCGGCGGTGCCGCGCCCCTGCATGGAATAGACAAATTGGGATCGACGGCGGCAATTTCAAGAACGCGCTCGGCATCAACCGGTTACCGGGTGTCAGTCGCGCCGCACTACTGCCGCTTCGCCGATGATGAGTTTCATCGACTTCAGACGATCGCGCGCCTTCTCGGCGGCCTCGCGCGATGCATAGGGACCGACGCGCACGCGCGTGCGGTCTCCACCCGCGTTCCTGACGAGTTCGGAATAGGCCTTGAACTTGTTGTCCTGCAACTTCTTCTGCAGCGTCCTGGCGTTGGCTGCGTTGGAGAATGCCCCGAGTTGTACGACGAAACTTTCATCGCCGGCGGCGGCGTGACTGGGCGGCGCGGGTTTGACCTCATGCTTAGGCACGGGCTTTGGTACCGGCCTGGCGTCGGTTTTGGCCTCGGGCCTGGGTGGCTCGCCCTTCGGCAACTCGGGTTTCGCCTCGACGGAGGGCGCGGGTTCGGGCTGAACGGCGGCATTTCCCTCGGGCAGGCCTGTCACACGAGGCGCCGCAGGCGCACCGGGGACCGCTGGGGCGGGCGTGGGGTATTGCGGTGCCGATTCCGGCTTGGGTATTGGCGGAATGGTGATCGCAATGTCCTGGTTCAGCGGCTTGGGCTCGCTGTCGAGGATCATCGGCAGGAAGACGACGATCAGAAGGACCAGGGCCACCGCCCCTACCAACCGCCGGCGTGCACGTTTCTTGAGCTGAAGCTCTTCGTCGCTGATTGCTTTCGCCATGAATTCCGCGGGTCGGCAGCAGGCTCACCCGCGAGCCTGCACTACCGCTCCCACCGTGAAAAAGGAACCGAATACCAAAATTTTATCATTTTGCCCGGCCGAGCTGATTGCACATTCATAGGCATCGGCCGCAGATTGGAATCGGCTGATTGGCGCGCTGACTCCAATCGACGCCAGCGCCTGCCCGACCTGCCGGGCGTCCGCGCCGCGCGACCCCGGCAACGCGGCCACCAGCCACTCATCGACCTGGTCTTTCAAAGGCTGCGCGACGCCTGCGATATCCTTGTCTTTGAGCATCGCGAATACCGCAATCAGGCGTCCGCCTGCGGGCAACGCCTTCAAACTTTCGGACAGACCGCGCGCGGCATGGGGGTTGTGGCCGACGTCCAGGATCACCATCGGCCGGCCGGGCATAACCTGAAAACGTCCGGGCAGATCGACCTCGACGAGTCCGCGCCGGATCGAGCCCATGTCCACCGGCAGCATTTCCTTAAGCTGTTCGAGCGCGGCCAGCGCGGTGGCCGCATTGCCGAGCTGATAGGCTCCGCGCAGTGCAGGATACGGCAACGCTGAGCGTTTTACCTGCAGGCTCCAGTATTGCCAGTCGCCGCGGCCGGCGTTGTAACCGTAGTCGCGTCCGGTCAGAAGCAGCGGTGCGCCGATGCTGGCGGCATGACCGGTCAGTGTCGCCGGCGGCTCCTCGTCGCCGCAAACCGCCGGCACATTAGCGCGGAAGATACCGGCTTTTTCGCGGGCAATGCTTTCCCTGTCCGGCCCGAGATAGTCCATGTGGTCGAAATCCACAGTGGTCACGACCATGCAGTTCGCATCGAATACGTTGACCGCATCGAGCCGCCCGCCCAGTCCGACTTCAAGTACGGCAACGTTCACATTCTCGCGGATGAAGATATCCATCGCAGCCAGCGTGCCGAACTCAAAATACGTCAGCGAATCCGGCACGCGCACGCTTTCGACGCGCTCGAATGCCTGCATGAGCGTGGTATCGTCGACTTCGCGCCGTGCAACCCGCACGCGCTCGTTGTAGCGCAACAGATGGGGAGAGGTGTACATGCCGACGCGATAGCCGGCACTCGACAGGATGGCCTCGAGCATCGCGCACACCGAGCCTTTGCCGTTGGTTCCGCCCACCGTGATAATCGGAAAACTTGGCGCCAGGCCGAGCCGGTTGCGCACCGCGGACACACGCTCCAGCCCCATGTCGATGACCGAGGGATGGATGCGTTCGAGATAGGCTAGCCAGTCTGCAAGCGACTGCGGCGCGATTACGCGATCAACAGACAATGGATTCTTTGGAAAAACTCAGGCGGCGGGCGAAGGCGCGCGCATCAGCAGCGTGATGAGGCTGACGAGCTTGTCGCGC
>DASWEZ010000191.1:0-19504 GCA_036394495.1 Burkholderiales bacterium | reverse complement strand
GATTTGATCAGCAGGGTGAAGTCCGGGCCCCAGTTGCCGGTGATGACCGCCTGCGCCCCGGATGCCTTGACTTTGGCGATGTACGGCGAAAAATCCTTGATCTTGCCGAGCGGGTGCAGGTCGTCGCCGACGATCTCGATGTCGGGGCGCTTTCTCGCCAGCATTTCCCGTCCGGCCCTGCTGATCGCCTGGCCGAAGGCGTAGTCCTGGTTCAGCAGGTAAACCTTCTTGATGTCCTTGCGGCTGGCGATGTAGTTGGTCATCGCTTCGAGCTTCATGTCGACGTTGGCGTCGAAGCGGAAGTGCCAGAAATTACATTTGTCGTTGGTCAGCGCCGGATCCTGCGCCGCGAAGTTGAGGTACAGCACAGATTTGTCCGGGTTCCTCTCGTTGTGCTTGGCCACGGCCTCGGTCAGGGCATGGGCGTTGTTCGAGCCCGCGCCCTGCGTCAGATAGCGAATGCCCCGGTCGGTGGCCTCTTTGAGCATCAGGACACTTTCCTGCGGGCTGGACTTGTTGTCCAGGTCCACGATTTCGAACTGGATGCCGCCCTTGGCGTTGATCTCGGCCGCAATCGCTTGCAAATGATGGGCGAAGCTTTCGCCGACCAGCGCGAAGGGCCCGCTCAGCGGGTCGATGTGGGCGATCTTGACGGTCTCCGTGGCAAAAACCGGGACCAGGCTGCAGAACGACAGCGTTGCGCCGAAAATGCCGGCCAGGACAGACTTGCGCATGGGGCTCTCCTCGTGTGGACTTTGATTTTACGAACAGTTTGATTGAGTATAGCGGGCGATCCGACTATGCGCAGGGGAAGAGCATGGACAGTGCATTTCTGAAACAGCACGCCTACAGTATTGCGGCAATGCGCAAAATTGCGCAGCGTCGCCTGCCGAGGTCAGTGTTCGATTTCGTGGATGGGGGCGCCGAAGATGAAGTCGTCGTCGGCCGCAACGAATCGGCTTTCGACGAATTGTCGTTGCTACCGCAGCCGATGCGCGGCACGACCCGCCGCGACCAGGCCGTCGAACTGTTCGGCAACACGCTCAAAGGGCCGGTGGTGATCGGTCCGACCGGAATGACCGGCATGCTGTGGCCGCGCGGCGAAATCGAAGCGGCGCGTGCCGCTGCCGCGGCGGGCACGGTTTACACCATGAGTCATGGCTCCACGGTAAAAATGGAGGACCTCGCGCGCGAAGCACCCGGCAATCTCTGGATGCAGGTGTTCCTTTATAAGGATCGCGGCCTGACGCAGTCGTTTGCGGAACGCGCCCATGCCGCGGGATTCCAGGGCCTGGTACTTACCATAGACAATCAGGTGCTCGGGCAGCGCGAGCGTGACCTGCGCAACGGCTTCACCATCCCGCCGCAGTTCGAAATCAGCGGCCTGCTCGACATGGCGCTGCACGTGCGCTGGCTCCTGCGCATGGCGCGCGCGCCACGGCTTTCGATGCCGAACTACGATCGCGAAGGCGATACGGGCGTGTTTTCCATCGGCGCCCGCATCGTCGGCTGGATGGATGCGAGCGCAAACTGGAAGGAAGTGGAATGGCTGCGCAGCTTCTGGGCCGGGCCGCTGATCCTCAAAGGCATCCTGCATCCGGATGATGCGAAGCGTGCCGTTTCCATCGGAGTCGACAGCGTGGTGGTGTCCAATCACGGCGGACGCCAACTGGATGTCGTGCCGGCGTCCCTGCAGGCTTTACCCGCAGTCGTGGATGCCGTTGCCGGAAAAATCCCAGTCTTGCTCGATGGCGGCGTGCGCCGCGGCGGCGATGTCGTCAAGGCGCTGGCGCTGGGCGCTACCGCCTGCCTGATCGGCCGGCCGCATCTCTGGGGTGCGGCGGTGGCCGGAGAGCAGGGTGTCGCGCGCGTGCTGGAGATCTATCGCAGCGAAATCGACCGCGTCATGGCGTTGTGCGGGTGGGATGATCTCGACCAGATCGACCGGTCGGTGTTGTTCGAGCCTTCCGCAAGGTCCGAATCGATATTGGGCGCGTTCAGCCGCAAACTCACATCCATGCTCAAGTAGGGCGGATTTAAAACATTACTGCAAAGTCTTATCACGAAGACACGAAGACACGAAGACACGAAGACACGAAGACACGAAGACACGAAGATACGAAGATACGAAGATACGAAGAAACACGAAGAAACACGAAGAAGTGCAAAAAGGATTTCGACTAGAAGTTAAAGGTTCACATTATCGAGGTCGCGAAGCGAAGGAGTAACTTATCCATCATCCTCGTTTCTCTTCGTGTGTCTTCGTGACCTTCGTGTCTCCGTGATGAGAATTACTTATTTAATCCGGGGTTTCGCCTAGGACAGTGCAATACAGGAGGACGCGAGGCATCGGTATTGGGCGCGTTCGGCGACAAGCCCACATAGATGTGAATTGAGGCGCTAGGGAAACAACGGAAGGTCATCAGCGTGAAGATTCGAAAGATTCTGTTGTACGTCGCATCGACCGTCCTGGGTCTTTTCGTACTGCTTCTGACGTCAATCTGGGTCATCAACGTGTTCGACGAAGACCTGAATCCAGAAATTGTTGCGTTGGTGAAGAGAGCGGAATCCGAGCAGATTGCCCAGCAGGGGAACGCCTACTTTTCCATCCGGGGACTGAACGCGGCAAAGGGGCAAGACATCGAAGTGGCCGGCAGGGCCTTGGACGAGGCTGACCGGCGCGCGCTTGAAGCCTTCAAGAACGATGATGATGCCAAACGAATCTCCGCGCCAGATCCGGCGAACGCTCTGAAGTTCGAAGGTCAGTCCTCGAACTTGTGTACTGTGACCGAGGATTACCTATATGAGCGTGGCGTGTGCAAGTTTCTGGCTGAAACGGAGCGTATGTTTCAAGACAACGTCGAATTGCTCCAAAGGTATTACAGCCTATTCGACTATGGAATCTACGAAGAGCCGGCGACGTTCGCTTCATATCCGCAGCGCGATCTTATCAGTCTCATGCGACTTGCAAACGTGGACATGGAAAGGAAACTCTACCAAGGTCAGATCGAGCACGCGGCCAAGCTGATGGCGCGAAACCTCGCCTTCTGGCGCAACGTCATGGGGGGGAAATACCGCCTTCTGTCCGAGGCGGTCGTCCGTGTTAACTACAACTACAGCCTGACTGCGCTCTCTGATCTCTTGTGGAGAAAACCCGGAATGGCAAAGTCAGCGGACTTTCGAGTAGCAATAGGGGAGCCCATAATGTCCTCAACCAAGGGACTTCAAGGTCAGATGGATCGAGAGTTCATGAACGCATACCTTGTTAAGAAGGGATCTGATCTGTTGTATATCGATGCGTATGGCGGCGGTACTATTTATGGTGGCAGTGCCCGCTCAGTATTGAAATGGATCGCAGATCGAATGTTCCAGAAAAATGCTACGTTTAACGACTATCACGCATGCCTTAAAAAATACTATGACGTGCGTGCATTGAGCGGTGCTGAACGCGATCAAGCAATCTCAAGTTACAAGGCCTACGAAATGGAAGAATCGTCTGGCACCTTGGTCTCTAATATTGCAGGAAAGATCGCGCTGCAATCGATGTGCCCCAAACGCTATTGGTTCGATGCTTTGGTTGCCGACAATTTTCTTGAAGCCCGACGCAGACTGGTACTACTCGAGATCAATCTGCTGAGCAGCAAGCGGCCAGAATCGGCGTACGCCGCACTGCTGCGTGATTCCAACGCAGGCTTGCACGATCCCGTAACTGGGGAGCCGGCCAAATGGGACGCGGAACGACGCACCATTTACTTTGAACGTGTCAAGGGTTGTAGCGAGGAAAGATTGCGGGTCACTCTGGGCCCCGCCAAAGAATTCGCACACTGTCCTTCGTGAACTGAGTCAAGCGAGCTACCCCGCCTAAATACAACTCAGTCAGCAGCACGGACGAGGTCAGTCGAAAATTTAATCTGCACTTCTTCGTGTTTCTTCGTGACCTTCGTGCCTTCGTGGTGAGATTTACATCCTTAGTGAGGAGATTCGCCGAGAACAGTGCAGCGTCGTATGACGCGACGCTGGGTCGCGGGATCGTACGAAGTTGCGCGATGCTGGACGCAGCGGTTGTCCCAGACCAGTAACTCACCCGGCGTCCAGCGGTGTTCGTAGGTCAGGTCAGACTGGATCGCCAGCGCGTTGAGTTCTTCGATCAGCGCACGGCCTTCGTCGTAATCCATTCCCGATATGTATTCAGCGTGGTCACCGAGGAACAGGCATTTGCGGCCGGTCTCCGGATGCGTGCGCACGATCGGATGGTCGACGGGCGGAACGGCGTCGCGCTGCGCTTCGGTCATTGGGTCTTCGCCGTGCCGGCGGGTGCGCGAGAAATCCAGATTGTGGACAGCGCGCAGATTCGCTATGCGTTTTTTCCATGCCGGGCTGAGCCGCTCGTAAGCGCCATACAGGTCGCAGAAATGCGTCTCGCCGCCTTCGCCCGCAACGACCTCGGCGTAGATGATCGTGGCCTGCCCGGTGACGCGCTGCCATGAACCATCTGTGTGTCACACCAGCGTGCCCTTGTCCGGATGGCGGCCGTTCGGATTGCCGTTCGCGTCGAGGTTGGACAGCCGGTACAACTCAGGGTAGCCGTCGGCGTGATACTGGTTCATCACGTGGATCTGCACCTCGCCGAAGCACCGCGCGAATTCGACCTGGCGGCCGGGCGGCAGGTCGCCAACGCGGAACAGCAGGACTTGATGGCGCAGGAACGCCTGATAGATCGCGTCGAAGGTTTTCTGGTCAATGCCGCGCGCGAGATCGACGCCGATGATTTCCGCGCCGAGATTCGGCGACAGTGGGCGAGTTTTGAATAATTGATGTTGTTGCTGTGCGGCAAGCGTCATGCTCTTCCTCCGATGCGCATGACCATCATGGCACAAAATCAAAACAGGCCGGGGGCAGCCCGGCAGCTGGTTACCTTTCTTGCGCGGCCAAGAAAGGTAACCCAAAGAAGGCCGCCCTGATGTCGCGCCTCGCGCTCACGAGGTAACCCTGCGCTGCCTGACTCGACAAGGCGGCTGCGGAACTCGACCTGGCAGGGCACACAAAACGTGCCCTGCCATGGGACTCGAACAGTCTCGCCGAAACCCCCTTGTCGAGTCGAGCTGCTCGGCGCGCCAAAAGGGGAGGAAATGCGCCGCTACACGCAAGCTATCGCGGAATACCGCTCTCCAGCATATACCGCCTTCGCATCGGCTTGAGCACCGCAATCGCCAGAAACGCCGTCAGGAAATTCGCCGTGATCGCGGTGACGAAAACCGCAGTCCACGTTCCCGTGTGCTGGAACAGAAGTGCGGCGAACGGCGCGCCGAGAATGGCGCCAAAGCCGGCGCTCATGTACAGAAATCCGTAGTTGGTGGATGCGAAACGGGTGCCGAACGTATCGGTCAGCGTGGACGGGAACAGGGAGAAGATCTCGCCCCATCCGAAGAAAACCACGCCGGACAGCAGTACGAACAGCACGGCATTGTCCCGGTACAGGAACCAGACGGTCATCGCCATACCTTCCATGGCAAAGGCGACCAGCATGGTGTTTTCGCGCCCCAAGTGGTCAGAGATCCAACCGAAGAACGGTCTGGTCAGGCCGTTGGTGATTCGATCGAGGGTCAGCGCCAGCGGCAATGCCGCCATGCCGAAGACAGTGGCTTGCGTGATTCCGAAATCCTTCGCGAACGCACCCATTTGCGAGATGACCATGTAGCCCGACATCGACATCATGACCATCATCAGGAACATCAGCCAGAATACGGACTGCTTCAGCATGTTCGAGGGTGCGACGTCGCGAGCGGCAGGCGCCATCGCAGTCACGGCGAAGGCGCGATAGCCTTCGGGCGGCGTGCGCAGGAACAACGTGCCGATCAGACCGATCGCACCAAATACGAGACCGTACACTGTCAGTGTCTGCTCCAGGCCGGCTGTGGCGAGGCCGTGCGCGATGGGAAAAGTCGTCAGCGAAGCGCCCATGCCATATCCCGCAGCGGCAATGCCCGATGCCAGGCCGCGTCGATCGGGAAACCACTTCACCATCAGGCCGACAACGCCGATGTAGACGATGCCGCTGCCGATTCCGGCGAGCACGCCGTACGTCAGGTAGAGCGCGACCAGGCTTTGCGCTTGAGCGCCGCTAACCCAACTCGCCCCCGTAAGCACCGTACCAACAGCTAGCAGGCGCTTCGCCCCGAACCTTTCCACGAGGAACCCGTTCACCGGCGCGAGGAAGCATTGCAGCCCGACGAGGATGGAAAATACCACCTGGACTTGCGCCAAGGTGACGTCCAGCTTTGCCATGAAAGGTTTGGTGAACAGCGCCCAGACATACTGCGGACTGGCGATCGCAATCATGCAGACGACCCCAAGGGCTAGCTGCAGCCATCTGTTCGGCGCGCGCTGATCGGCGAGTTGCGCCGTTGCTGCCTGTGCTTGCTGCATCGCGTTTATCTCCGCAGGTGAAGTGCGCCGCCTGGTGACGGCTCGGAAAGTAAGCATAGCAATAGCCATTCCGAATGCGGAAAACTTCGGTCGGCACGGGACTTCGCTCGTGCAGCAAGCAGAATGTACTGACGGGAACGGAGAAAATTGGAAGACAGGCACGCAAAAGTGCAATGCATTTCCGCGCAACTCCTCCTGGCGACGCGGAATTCCTGGCGTAACGCCCGGATTCGGTGCGCTGAATGCTCAATCGTTGAGCGCGGCGTAGACGAGTTGCTTGAACAATTTGCGATAGTAGGCGCGGATCGGGCTCGGTGCCTGCGTCATGTAGACGGCGACGATCTCTTCCTTCGGATCGACCCAGAAATAAGTCCCCGCATAGCCCGCCCACATGAATTCGCCCGCCGAACCCGGTACGCCCGCCACGCCCGGACCCTGGCGCACGGCGAAGCCGAGGCCGAAGGTATAACCCGGTACGCCGAGCAGGAGTTCGCCGGGTGTGACCGGCGCCGAGATGCGCGTACCGAGATGATCGGAGGTCATCAACGCGACGCTGCTGCGGCTCAGCACGCGGTTGCCGTCGAGCTGGCCGCCATTGAGCAGCATCTGCGTGAAGCGAAGATAGTCCGCTGCCGTGGATACGCCACCGGCGCCGCCGGAGTCGTTGGCTGGCACCGCCGACACGTCGATCAGATTGTTGGGCTTGCCGCTCATGCTATCCGTGGGCAACGGCGCGGCGAGCCGCCCGATCTTGTCCTGCGGCACCCAGAAACCGGTGTCGCTCATCTTCAGCGGTTTGAACAGGCGCTTGTCGAGGAAGTCGGCGAGCCGTTCGCCGGAGGCCGCTTCGACGACGCGGCCGAGCACGTCGCTCGCATGGCTGTATTCCCAGACGGTGCCGGGTTGATGTGCGAGCGGAACTTTCGCGAGGCGCTCGACTTCTTCCGCAGGCGCCAGGTCGCGCGCATCGTAGTCGATGCTGCTTTTGTAGAGGCCGGCCTTGCCGAGCGCTTCCTTGACCGGCGCGTTCTGCGTGATCTCGCCATAGGCCAGGCCCGCCGTGTGGCGCAGAAGATCCTGCACCGTCATTTCGCGATCGGCCGGCACCTGGGTGTAAGTGATTTTCGCGAACTCCGCGTCGGCTTTCGCCACGCTGACGTTCAGGGATTTCATCGCCGGCAGGTATTTCGAAACCGGATCGGTGAGCTGGAGCCTGCCTTCCTCGACCAGCATCATTGCCGCCACCGAAACGATCGGCTTGGTCATCGAATAGATGCGGAAGATCGAATCCTTTGCGATCGGCTTGGCGGCGGCCTTGTCCTGAAAACCGATGGCTTCCGAGTACACCAGCTTGCCCTTGCGCGCAACGAGGAACACCGCGCCGGGCAATTTACCCTGGTCGATTTCCTTCCTGAACGCGTCGCCGACACGCGCGAGCCGCTGCGCCGACATGCCCACCGATTCGGGTGCGGCGGCAGGCAGGCCTTGCGCCCCCGACCCGATGGCCGTCAACAGGGCGATGCCGAATACAAGGCCGGATGCGATGCGCTTCATTGGGTTCCTCACGCGTTTTTTTATCAGGAGTCGAACGGTAAGGCCGCACCCTGACGGTGTCAATGCGGTCGTCGACCCGCGCGCGAAAAACGTTTCGACCATCGCAACATCGCTGGTTGCAGTGCGACATTCGCGTCCGCGATAGCGGGTTTTGCGCCGTGATAGGATGAACGGCAACCGGTCGGCGATCGGTGACCTGTCAGCCAGGGAGGACAAAATGAAAACAACCATCCGCATATTGGCAGTTCTTGTTGCAACCCTGTTCAGCGGCGCTGCAGTCCAGGCCGCCGATCCGATCAAGATCGGCGTCGTCAACGAGATCACCGGCGTACAGGCCCAGGCCGGCGAGTTCACGGTCAACGGCATCAAGCTTGCACAGGAAGAAATCAACGCTGCCGGCGGCGTCCTGGGACGACGCATCGAATTGCAGATCGAGGACAACCAGAGCACGAATCCGGGAACCGTGCTCGCGTTCTCCAAGCTCGGCGGCCGCGGCGACATCGCGGGCATCGTCGGGCCGATACGCAGCACTCAGGTGCAGGCCGCGTCGCCGACGATCGCCAAGTCCGGTATTCCGACCATGATCGGCGGGACGGATACCAGCCTCACGCACGTCAACAACCGCTGGCTGTTCCGCGCGCGCCCGAACGACAGCTATTCCTCCCGCGTCATCGCCGATTTCGGCGTCAACACGCTCAAGATGAAGAGATGGGCGGTCATCCATTCGACCGATGCTTTCGGTTCCGGCGGTGCGAAGGCGCTGACGGCGGCGCTTGCAGCCCAGGGCGTCACGCCCGTTCTGGACCAGGGTTATACGAACAACTCGCAGGACTTCGCCGCGGTCGTGCTCTCGATCAAGAAGTCCGAAGCCGACATCCTCGCAACGTACATGACGCTCGAGCCGGATGTCGGCATCTTCGCGCGCCAGTTGAGGCAGCTCGGCGTGACGGTTCCCTGGGTCGGTTCACCATCGATCATTGCGGTGACGTCCCTCAATCTGGCCGGTGAGTCGCTGTACGGCACCTACGCGATCACCGACTTCACCACCGACGCAAACGACATGACGCGCGCGTTCATGAAAAAGTACCGCGACAAGTACGGCGTCAATCCCGATACCTTCGCCAGCTGGTCTTACGACGCGACGCAAGTTCTGGCCCTTGCCATCCGCAATGCCGGCAGCACGGAACCCGAGGCGGTGCGCTCGGCGATCCTGGCGATCAAGGGGTACAAGGGACTCGAAGGCACCTACGAGTTCGACCAGAACGGCGACGGCCTGCACGGCTACAGCATCGTGAAAAACGACGGCGGCAAGATCGTGTTCATGAAACGGGTGGATTTTCCTGCGCAATAGCGACCCTGTTTGCCACTGAGGCCACAACGCTGATTCCCGCGAAAACAGGTCAAGGGCTTCTGCCACAGAGGTCACAGAGGACACAGAGTAAGGCAAAAAGCTGAAGGTGAAGTATCGCCTGGCAAATCCAGTCACGATGATCTGTCGGCTTCGTTGGTATCCGAACAAACCGTCCCGCTCTTGTTTTCCTCTGTGACCTCTGTGACCTCTGTGGCAAAGGTTTGGAGGGCGAAGCTCTATCGGTTTCACCCATTTGCCACAGAGGTCATTACTGCTGATTCTCGCGAAAAGCAAGTCAAGGGCTTTTGCCACAGAGGACACAGAGGACACAGAGAAGGGCAGAAAAAGCTGAAGATAAAATTTCGTGTAGCAGTCCCTTCCGCGGTGATTTCCCTGACTGGTCAGCGTCCGGACAAACCAACCCGCTCTGCTTTTCTCTGTGTCCTCTGTGACCTCTGTGGCCAAAAGGTTTAGAAGACCGAGTTCACCGAAGCTAGGTGGGGCGATCGCGCCAGCGTAGCGGAAACACGGCCAGCACCCGGGTTCCGCCGCCGTGCACCGACGCGATCTCGAAGCGGCCGCCCGCCAGGGCGGCCCGCTCCTTCATCGATATCAATCCTAGGCTGGAACGATTGGCGGGACGGCGGCGCACCGCCTCCTGATCGAAGCCGCAGCCGTCGTCCTGGACGGCGAGTTCGAGATGCCCGCCATTGATTCGAAGGTTCATGGAGATTTTTTTCGCATTGGCATGGCGCGCGGCATTGGTGAGCGCTTCCTGGACCACGCGGAAGCATGCGGTTTCGATATCCATGGCCAGCCGCTCCGGGATCGGGTCGGATACGAATTCGATTTCCCATCCGGTGGCATCTTCCTGCCGGTCCAGCGCCCACTGCAACGCCGCTACCAGGCCCAGGTCATCCAGCGCCGGCGGACGCAGGTTCAGCGACATGGTGCGCACCTGTTCAAGTGTCTGGCTCGCAATTTCCACGCATTCTTCGGTCAGCGTCCTGTCGTTACCGCCCCGATGCAGCGCCATCTGCAGCTTTATCTTTACCAGCGTCAGGGACTGGCCGATTTCGTCATGCAGTCCGCGGGCAATGTCGCGACGCTCCTGTTCCTGCACTTCGAGCAGTCGGGTCGACAATGCCTGCAGCTGCTGCCTCGCTTCCAGGATCTCCGCCTCCGCGCGCCGGCGGCGGCTTTCCAGTTCGAAACGATCGAGGGCAAATGCGATGCCCCCGGCGAGTTCGTTCAGCAGGTGCATGCGCCCTTCGTCGAAATGGTCGATCTCCGATGCGTACAGGCTGAATGAGCCGATCGGTTTGCCTTCCAGAATCAGCGGAACCGACGCAGCGGAGCGGATCGAGCAGTTGCGCATCCTTTCGTGCAGGTCGGCGATGCGCTTGTCCTCCAGCGTGTCGTTGCTCACGCTGGCTCTGCCTTCACGAGCGGCACTCGCAGCCGGCTGGCGCCCGCCAGGTTTGTCCGCATCGATCGGAATGACGAGACCGTCGAGAAATCCTTCTGCATCACCGTAGGTCGCGGCCGGCCGCAGGATGCCGGCGTCGTGGTCGCTGAGGCCCACCCAGGCAAAATGAAAGCCGCCGCGCGTGACCGCGATGCGGCACATGTCCTGGAACAACTGATCGCGCGCCTGCGAGCGCGCCAGCGCGGCATTGGCTTCCGACAGGGCGGCATACAGATTGGCGAGATCGAGGATGCGCAATTCGGCTTTGCGCCGCGCGCGCTTTGCTTCTGCTTCCTCGATCGCCCGGGTCAACGCAGAAGTGAGGCGGGACAGGTTGGTCTTGAGCACATAGTCGATGGCTCCGCGCTTGAGCAATTCCACTGCCTTGTCTTCGCCCAGGGCTCCCGAAACAAAGACCACCGGAATATCGGGCACGCGTTCCCTGGCGATTTCCAGCGCGCGCAAGCCGCCGAAGCCGGGAATGGAATAGTCCGACACGATGATGTCGGGGCGATAACCGGCAAGTTGTTCCACGAAATCGGATTCGGTCTGCACCTGCCGCGCTTCGAAGGAGAGGCCGGCGCGCTTGAGTTCGCGGAACTGGAGCTCGGCGTCGATTTCAGAATCTTCCACCAGCAGAATTTTGAGCGCGCGGTCCATTTGAAGTTTTTTCCCGGTTGCAAACGCCATAGCTGCGGCATGAACGCCGCCAGTTTAGCGGCCCGGAGGCGGGCGTGCAGGGGGCGACGCCTGCACCACCGCCATCCGGTGCGCATGCCCGGATCAGACTGCCTGCGGAATTCAGTGACTGGATATTTCGTGAGTGAGCCGGTCGCGAACCATGTTCACGTGGCTGCGCAGCACGAACAGTTGATCGGCGAACGACAGCGGCGTCTTGATCTGGTTGACCGCATGCTCGACCCGATCGAGCCGCCTGAGGATTTCCTGCTTTTGTTCCGGCGTCGGATCCGAGAATGAGTCCCTCTCTATGGCCATCAGCACCCCGTACCAGCGGTAGATGCGCGATCGCACCCGCCAGCGGTAGATCACCGGCACCAACCGCAGCGTCGGAATGATTACCACCACCAGCGGGATCAGGACCACCAGCAGTCGATCCGTCAGGCTCGCCAGCCAGAACGGCAGATGGGTATAAAGAAACCGCGACCCGGATGCGTAATAGCGCACGGCATCGTCGCTGATCGGGAAATCCTTTTTCAGGGGTGCCGGAAATTCGCCGGCGTTGCGGAACAGGCCGGGGCCGCCGTGGACTTCGCGAGCTGCGCCGATCAGAAGATCCGACAGCGCAGGGTGCAGGTTATCGCGCGCGACCAGTTCGACTGTCGGTCCGACGAGTTGCACGTCCTGCGCGGGGATGTTCTTGCCGAGATCGATGGCGCCGCGCGGCAGCGTGAGTTTCGACAGAAAGGAAAAGCGGCGCAGATAGCCGTCGGCTTGCGTAAAATTCAGCAGCTTGATGCCCGAGGTGGTCATCAGCCCGCGAATCACCGCAGGCGTTGCGGAATCGCCCATGAGGAAGGCGGCGTCGGCCTGACCCTTGGTGAGCGCCGTTGCAGCATCCGCCCCCGCGAGTTCCAGCAGCACCGTAGGTTTCACGTCGATGCCATTGGCTTTGAGCAGCTTCATTGCCAGGGAATGCGTACCGCTGCCTTCCGGTCCGATGGCGAGCCGTTTCCCGCGCAATTGCGAAAGCTGGTCGATCGTCCGGCTGCCGCGGTAAAAAATGATCAGCGGCTGTGTGAACACGCTGCCGAGCGATTTCAGATTTTCGATATTCACTCCGTCGGCCAATCCGCCCTGCACGAAGCCCACATCCACCGTGGTCGATGCATCGGCCAGTTTCTGGAGGTTATCCAGGCCGCCTTGCGAAGCGAGGATCTTCATCTTCACGCCGTTGCGCTCGATGATCTTGCGGTATTTGTCGGCGGTCGTGCTAAATGTGCTGCCATCAGGACCGCTGGCAATGACGATGGTATCGAGCGGCGCGGGACGCACAAATCTGAATGCGACCCACACGACCAGCGCAATGAACAGCAGCATGGGCAGCACGATGACCGCGAGATCGCGCCAAGACACCACCACGAATTTGGCCGGCAGGCCCATTCGGCGCCAGGCCCGCTTGTTCTTTTCCACAGTGGCTTCCTTCGTCATGCTTCGATGCCGCAAGTAATGCTTCAGGCGCCGGATGGTTTACCCGCGAAGCGCTGTTTATTGAGTGCCAAAACGACCGGGAGTTCACTAGGGAAGCTCTGAACAAGTCTTACGTGCGCGACCGGGGTGATTTGGGCCCAGGGCAAGAGGGCGAGGACGCCGTGTAGCCGGTCTACACAAGGAGGAGCTCACTCAACCATCGGCCCAAATCACCCCGGTCCCTCTCATAGAGACGAGCGATTATCGGGTTGTGTCAGGTGCGGCGTCTGCATTGTTGCGCTCCTGGCCAAGGTACTTACCTTGGCCAGGAGCGGCGCCTCCCATCCATCCGCACCTGACGCAACGCGCGTCGCAAGACTTGATCAGAGCTTTCCTAGGGCCTGGTCATCTTGCAAGTCGTCGGAACGCTGAAGGTTCCGGGGTCGATCGTTGCATCGGACCGCCAGCCGTAGCCGCTGTTTTCCCAATCGTGAGTGACCCCTTTGGTGCCGGAGCGCGCCAGCGTGGCGATGAACATCGGATTGAAGAGCTGGTGATCCTCGGCCCGCATCCAAAGTTCGCCTGTGTCGCCGGCAATGCGCATGCCCTCGAGTGCCTTGGCCACCGCCAGGGGTCCGACGGATTGCGCCTGGTTGGTCGCCGCTGCGAGCATGCGCAGCATGTGCCGGAACTGCTCGAAGCTCCAGTCGTCGCCGGTCTTCTCCTTGAAATCGTCCGCGAATCGCGCGCTGCGCGCGTCCGCGGCGTCGCGGACCCATGGCACCATGACTTTCAGGTTGCCCTCGCCGGACCGGCCTATGGTCGTAGGCAGACCCTTCAATGCGGTGCCGAGTACGAAATACTGCACGTCCAAACCGGTTTCCCTGCCTGCGCGCACCAGCAGCGAAAGGTCGCTGCCCCAGTTTCCGGTCACTACCGCATCCGCGCCGGCGGCCTTGATCTTGGCGACATAGGGCGTGAAATCCTTGACCTTTGCAAGCGGGTGAAGATCGTCGCCGACGATGGCAATGTCCGGACGCCGGGCGACGATGGTCTGTCTTGCAGCGCGGCTGACGGACTGCCCCCAGGCGTAGTCCTGATTGATGAGATAGATCTTGTGAATCGCGGGCTGATTGCGCAGATATTCCGCAAGCGCGGCTACGCGCATTTCGCTATGTGCGTCGAAACGGAAATGCCAGAACTGGCATTTCGCATTGGTCATGTCGGGGTCGAGGCCGCCGTAGTTGAGGAACAGGACGGGCTGATCCGGGTTGCGGCTGTTATGTTTGGCGATGCCGTCGCTCAATGCAAGCCCGACATTCGAGCCGATACCCTGGGTGATGTAGCGGATGTCGCGGCCGATGGCCGATTGCAGCGCGATCAACCCTTGTTGCGGGCTCAACTGGTCGTCGAAATCCGCGATTTCCAGCTTCGCGCCGCCGAACAGGCCGCCGCGCGCGTTGATGTCGTCCGCTGCCGCATGCAGCTGGCGTGATACCGATTCTCCCTGCAGCGCCATCGGACCGCTGAGCGGCGTGAGCAGTGCAATGCGCACGGCAGGGGCCGACCATGCACAAGACCAGCCCGCCAATAGCACCGTCGCCGCGACGGTGCGCAAGTAACGATGCATGGGTGACCCGCCGTTCCTGTTGTTTTCCATTCGGGACCTGCGTGGAGGCACGTGATGCTACTTGCCCGCGCAGGGAAATGCTTCGCGCAACGCATCGTCCAGGACCAATCCGGCCGGCAGCTTGAGCTTGTCCGGATTCTTCTCCAGGAACTGGACGAATGTCCGTGCCAGCTGGCCGCGGTTCACGGTGTCGGGGATGCAAAGGTGACCGTAGATGTCGTCGATCTTTTCATCCCGGTGATGAAAGGCATGATAGGTCTCGCCGATGTAGTGTCCCGCGGCGAATCCGTCTATGAAGCCAATGCAGATGCCGCGGCCGAAATCCTTCACCGGGTCTTTTTCTTCCGCCCGGCAATGCTGGAGCATTTCTTCCCCGGTGAAGCTGCCTCGTAGCCACGCGGCGGCTGATTCCGGGGGTTGAAAAGTCCACAACAGGGTGCCAATAAGCGCCAGCGCTGCGGTTTTCATCGAAACACCCCCGGAGGGGGAATAGACGGTATGGGAAGTTCTACTCTAACCGAATCCATCCCGGCTGACATGGACCATCCGACTTACTCCGTGCCGAAACGGCCTTCCTCGGGCACCATTATTGCTGACGATCCTGATCCAGTTTCGCTGGTCCGATGCAGCCGGCCCAGGCTTGTACCCATTCAACAAGTGCCTGACAGGGGTGAGCTCGCTGCCAGGTCACTCCGGCGTCGTGATGCAATGCGTTTGAAGGCATTTTTTACATTCACGGCGGAGAAGATTTACATGAACAAGCTTGCCGCGCTGATCGCCGGCGCAGTGAGTGCAACCGGAACCGTCGTCGCAGCAGCTTCAGCCCATCGCAAAAGCCGGCCCAATCGCGGGAACCGACCCGGCAGGATTGATGATATTCCAAGGAACTTGGCATCGCGCCTGCAGTCACTCATATAAGCGGGCCACTCGAAACCGCTTGATGAGCAGGCACCGGGGGAATCCCCGCTCAGGGTGTCGCGCCATGCTGACGAAGGCAATGATTGGCGCTGCTCTCAGCGATAACGTGAACAGGAGTACGCGATATGAAGATGAAGAAATTGACTGGAATGGCAGTCGGCATGGGTCTGGCGATCACGGCGGCGTGGGCGTTGGCCGATAGTACTTACCATGCGACCGAATCCGGGTACATCTCGGACAACGATGGTCGCCTGTACACCAATGTCATCTATGGCGCGGACGAGCCGGCGACGTCCGTAGTCGTCAGCGAGGCCGACATAAATACGAAGGGGCGTGCTGCTGCGCAGTCAGGGGGCACGCCAGCCTACGATGACGCCGCCTATGACGATGCCACTCCCGCGAAGGTCACGGTTTCCGTCAAGGCGCCGGACGTCAACGAAGTTTTTGGACGCGCCTGACGCCTGATGAGCGCCGCGGTTTAGCGAGCCGCGGCGTTTGTCGCAACCCTGGATCCGGATCGAAGCTTCCGGACAATGGAGGACACGATGAGAAAGCTGTACATTGCAATGGCCGGTGCGGTCGCACTGGCGTTGATCGGCGCGGCAAGGGCCGCAGATCCGCGCAACGACGAGGTGCGTCAGGATCAACCCCAGCAACGTGACGACCAGAGCCGGCGCGACAACCCGCAGGAGCGCAACGATCCGGCACGGCAGGAGCAGTATATTCAGGGGCAACCCGCCGATATGGGCGGCAGCCAGCAGGCGCGGCCCGATCCCAAGACACCCGATCCGGGCGCAGCAGCCGAATATTCCGCTCAACTGAAGCAGTGCGATCGATTCGACGCCAATCAGAAGACGCAATGCCTCGAGGCAGTGATGAAGAAATTCGGCCAGATGTAAACTGGATTGTTGTCAGGTGAAGTAAACGGGCGCCGTTCGGTGCCCGTTACACATTTTCGAGCGGCGGGCCATAACGACATTTTCGAGGGCGAATTCATGGACGAACTCAACCCGGGGCTGATTCCCGAACTTGCAAGCCTGTCGCCCAGATCGACCTGGACGCGGCGTGACTTCATGGTTTCGACGCTGGCGGCAGGCTTCGCGCTGGCGGTGGAGCCCGTGTCTGCGCAGACGATCGCCACCGATGCGAAAGGACTCACGGCGGGAGAAGTCCGCATTCCCGTCAAGGATGGGCAAATTCCGGCTTACCGCGCCATGCCCTCGGACGGCAAGGATTTTCCGCTCATTCTCGTGGTGCAGGAAATTTTCGGCGTGCATGAGCACATCCGGGATGTGTGCCGCAGGCTGGCGAAACTCGGGTTCATGGCCGTGGCCCCCGAACTCTATGCGCGACAGGGCGATGTTTCGAAGCTCACGGACATGAAGGAGATCTTTGCCGTCGTCGAGAAAGTGCCCGACATCCAGGTCATGCACGATCTCGACGATACAATGTCGTGGGCGCGGAAGAACGGCGCGAGCGTCACCCGGCTCGGCATCACCGGGTTTTGCTGGGGCGGGCGCATCGTCTGGTTGTACTGTGCGCACAATCCGATGGTCGACGCCGGCGTTGCGTGGTATGGGCGCCTGGAGGGCGAGGCAAACGATCTGCGTCCGACATTCCCGATCGACGTCGCCCCGACATTGAAAGTGCCGGTGCTCGGCCTGTATGGCGGCGCCGATACCGGAATTTCACAGGCAAGCGTCGAGAAGATGCGTTCGGCGCTCAAGACCGCGAACAGCAAATCCCAGATCATCGTGTATCCCGATACCCCGCACGCTTTTTTTGCCGACTACCGGCCCAGCTACCGCAAGGAAGCCGCCGAAGACGGGTGGAAAAGATTGCAGGAGTGGTTCAAGACCCACCTATCCCGCGTGTAGCAACTGCGCCGCGCCTTTGCCCTGCTGGATCGCGGGAACGTAAGAGTCGAGTTCCGCGAGAATGGTTTTATCGGTGAGGTCGATCGTCTTGCCGCGTTCGGCCGACAGATAGCTCGCCATGACCAGCCGCTGGATTTCCAGGCCGAACTCCCAGGACAGCATGGCATTGCGTCCGGCGGAGAATGAATCCAGCATGTCCTGGTTCTCGTCGGTGTAGCCATACAGGTCCGCTTCGTTGTATTGCACGGCCAGCAACCCGCGGCTTGCCGTGGCTTTCTCCAGCGCGCTTTCCTGATTGGCGATGGCTTCGGCCGCCACGTCGCCGATGAAAACGTTCAGCGGCGAAACCAGCGTGTTGATCTCGAAGGCATAGCCCGGCCCCATGCCGTCCATGAACAGGCGCAGGCCCTGCTTCTCGAACATCCATGAGTCGGTGAACTGGGATTTCACGATCTGCCCGGTTTCCGGGTTGCGATACGTGATCATGCCGGTTGCGAAATCCTCCGCCGGCGTTTTCGAGTAGTCGACGCCGCGATCTTTCAGCAATTTTTCGCGCCACTTCTTCTGTCCCCATTTCAACAGACCGAGATCCGCGGTGACGGAGACCGGGTGCAGGAACAGCAGATCCTTGTCGGCAGGGGTCAGCACATGGCGGCCGACCGCAATGCTGTGGCACCCCATGTCCAGCAGAACGCCGCCGCCCTGGCGCGTCGGATCCCAGAACCAGGGTTCGTGCGGACCGCCATGCTCCTCCGCCGAGCGCGTGAGGGTGAGTGGGCCCATGGTCCGGGCAACGGGCAGCAACTGCTCGCGCTGACTGCGGATCGCCTTCATGAAAATCTGGTTCTCGAAGTAGGCGGTCGGCAGCTTTGCGTCGCGCGCCAGCTCCACCATGCGCCGGGCCTCCTTCATGTTGCGCGCGAGCGGTTTGTCGACGATCACGCCCTTGAGCTTCGCGCCAGCCTTGACGGCCGCGGCGATCTCCTCCATGACTTCGACGCGGCAGTAGTTGGGCACGTAGATGGCGATGACGTCGACGTTCTTCGCCAGTTCGGCGATGCTGCCGTAGAGCTTTGCATCACCGAGCCGGTGCTCGCGACAGAAACCGGCAAGCGCTTCCGCGCCGCGCCGCTTCAGGATGCCCGCGACTTCCAGACCGCGCACCTGGCGCACGGCGACTGCCTGAAAGCGGGCAATGAATCCCGCGCCGATGAACCCCAGTTTCATGATTTTTTCTCCTCCCTGATCGAGCGGTGGCTGGTTGGCGGTGAGTCACAAGGGCGAGGGTCGCAATTCAGCCGCCCGCCACCGGCAGCAGTTGATTTTCCGGCTACTTTAACCCGGTCGCCGCTTCGCCTTCCCGCTTTTTTTATCTGACTTTACTAAACATCCTTCTACTGCTCTGCAGCATCGCCGTCGAGCCGCTCTGCGCGCGGATTTTCCCGTTATCTTTCTGATCGAATAGCGAAAAGAATTCCGCGGCGCAGCAATCCAAAACAGGAAATCCTGCTTGTTGACAGCCAAAATGTTTAGTGACAGCCTTATCACTAAACAATAATACTAAACACACTAGCACCCGTTCAGACACCGGCAATTCGCCGCCCTGAGTTCCGGCGCTCGGTGCCCGTAGGGAATGAATCACCGCGTCTGGCGTCCGGACAAGCAACCCCGGCAGCCGGCAGCGGATAACCGAACGTCAGCGAAATGAGGAGGTAACAATGATGGGCAATCTGCGGAAGATGCTTTTCGGTACGGCAATGCTGGCTGCAACGTCCGTGGCATCCGGAACGGCGGCGGCGAAAGATCTCACGCTGTGCTGGGCGGCCTGGGATCCGGCCAACGCGCTGGTGGAATTGTCGAAGGACTTCACCGCCAAAACCGGCATTGCGATGAAGTTCGAATTCGTACCCTGGACCAGTTTTGCCGATCGCTTCATCAACGAACTGAACTCCAAGGGCAAGCTGTGCGACCTGCTGATCGGCGACAGCCAATGGATCGGCGGCGCCGCCGAGAACGGGCACTACGTCAAGCTCAACGACTTCTTCGCCAAGGAAGGCATCAAGATGAGCGACTTCATGCCGGCCACGGTTCTGGGCTATTCGGAATGGCCCAAGAACACGCCCAACTACTGG
>DASWEZ010000190.1:0-4792 GCA_036394495.1 Burkholderiales bacterium | reverse complement strand
GGGAAACGATCTGCCGCGAAATGGAGGGCGCATTCCGCGAGGGCAAATTCGAACAAGGTGTGTTGGGCGGGATCGGGCGCGTTTCGGGATGGCTGCAATCCCATTTCCCAAAGGACCGGGACGGGACAAACGAACTTCCGGACTGGCCGGTCGTTCTTTAGGGGCGAGGGGCGAGGGGCGAGGGGCGAGGGGATTTTAGTTTAGGTACGATCCTGGTCGTGCCAGTGCTTGCGGGTCAGATAAGCCATGGCCCCCGCGATGAGCAGACCAAACGTGATGATGATGGCCTCGATCGGCACGTCGATCTTGATCATCAGCGCGTAAACCCCCAGCAGAACCAGGATCGACAGGTTCTCGTTGAAATTCTGCACGGCGATCGAGTGGCCCGCTCCCATCAGCAGGTGGCCGCGATGCTGCAGCAGCGCGTTCATCGGCACCACGAAATAGCCCCCCATCGCGCCGATCAGCACTAGCAGGACGATCGCGATCCGCCAGTCGGTAACGAATACCATCGTGACGACCAGCAACCCCATTGCGATACCGACAGGCAATACGCGAACCGCGCGCTTCAACGAGACATATTTTGCCGCCAGCACCGAACCCAGGGCGATGCCCAGAGCGACGACGGCCGTCAGCTGGGTCGCTCTTTCCAGGTTGAACTTCAAGGCCATCGACGCCCATGTCAGCACGATCAGCCGCAACGTCGCTCCCGCTCCCCAGAACAGCGTGGTCACGGCAAGCGAAACCTGGCCGAGCGGATCGCGCCAGAGCAGCCGCAGGCTATGCGAGAAGTCCTGCATGATGAATATGGGGTTGCGCTTTTGCAGCTTGTGATCGATCGCCACCTTGGGGATGTACAGATTGATCACCGCAGCGATGAAATAGAAAAACAGGATGACGACGATCGCCAGTTCCGGTGGCGTATCGATGCCGGTTTCGATGAACGGCAGGTCGATGCGCGCGAAAACGTAGCCGGCGAACCGCGGACTGACCATGATGCCGCCGAGGATGGACCCGAAGATGATCGCCGCGACGGTCAGGCCTTCCATCCAGCCGTTGGCGAGCACCAATTTCTGGTGCGGCAGGTATTCGGTCAGGATGCCGTACTTCGCCGGCGAATACATCGCGGCGCCGACGCCGACCAGGCCATAGGCCAGTAGCGGATGCGTGCCCATCAGCATGGCAATGCAGCCCAGCAGTTTCACCGCGTTGGCGACGAACATCACGCGACCCTTCGGCAGCGAATCCGCGAACGGGCCGACGAACGGGGCCAGCACGATGTAGGCGAAAACGAAGAATTGCTGCAGTACGGGCGTTTGCCACGCCTGGGCATGGAGGCTCGCCAGCAGTGCGATCGCGGCGAACAGCAGGGAATTGTCGGCCAGCGCGGAGAAGAACTGCGCAGCCAGGATGGTGTAGAACCCGCGGTTCATGGCGTCGGGGCGGACAAAGGCGGTGAGTCCGGGTTCTTTTCGTTAACTATCATTGCGTCTTCGGCCGGCGGCTTTATACCACATTAAATGTACCGGTATTGCGCGTCCGAACTAAACAGCCTGCCTGATTTTGTGCCCGAACGCATAGAATAACGGCACAACGTTGCTTCTTATTCCAAAGTTGGGAAAACAGACCTTACATGGCCCGCCCGATTCAGGCTAGTTTCGACCTTGCCGCTCTGAAAAACAATTTCGCCATCGCGCGCCGTCATGCCGGTAGCGCCGCGATGATGGCCGTCGTCAAGGCCAATGCATACGGGCACGGCCTGCTGCGGGTGGCGCGGACGCTGGCGGACGCGGAGGCGTTCGCGCTGCTGGAGCTCGATGATGCGGTGCGGTTGCGCGACGCCGGATTCCGCCAGCGCATCCTGCTGCTGGAGGGTTTGTTCTCGGTTGCGGAGTTGCCGGAAATATTGCATCACGGATTCACCATCATGGTGCATGCCCGCGAGCAACTGCTGATGCTGAAGGCCTTGCGAAGCGACAGGAAAATCGACGTTTTCCTGAAGTTCAATACCGGCATGAACCGGCTCGGCTTTCCCGCAGCGGATTCGGCCAGTGTGATCGAGGAAGTCAAAGCCCTGCCTTGCGCCGGCAAGATCGTCCTGACGACGCATTTTTCCGACGCCGAGGGCGTCAGCGGCATCGACTGGCAGTTGCGCGAATTCGAGGAGCGCGTCGCGCGACCCGGCTACGAGTGCTCGCTGGCGAATTCAGCAACATTGTTGCGGTTTCCCGAAGCGCGTGGCGACTGGGTGCGCCCGGGGCTGATGCTGTATGGGGCGAGTCCGTTGGACGATACCAGCGCGATAAAGCTGGGTCTGAAGCCGGTAATGACGCTGAAGAGCGCAATCATCGCCATCCAGCAGCTCAAAGCCGGCGACACCGTTGGTTACGGCAGCCTGTTTTCGGCCGATCGCAACATGCGTATCGGCGTCATCGCGTGCGGCTATGCCGATGGCTATCCGCGGCATGCCTATAACGGCGTGCCAGTGCTGGTCGAAGGGGTGCGCGCGCCGATGGCGGGGCGGGTGTCGATGGACATGCTATGCGTGGATCTGACCAATGTTCCGCATGCAAGTGTGGGCAGTCCGGCAGTTCTGTGGGGAGAGGGCCTGCCGATCGAGGAAGTAGCGGCTGCCGCCGGTACCGTCAGCTACGAATTGATGTGCGCGCTGGCCCGGCGCGTGCCGGTCGGCGAGGCGGATTGAACTGATGGCGAAGGTGAAAACGATCTACACCTGCACCGAGTGCGGCGGGCAGACCCTCAAATGGCAGGGTCAATGTCCACACTGCACCGCGTGGAACACGCTGGTAGAGACCATTGCGGAGAAGGCGTCGGGATCGCGTTATCAGTCGGTCGCGGAAGCCAGCAAATTGCAAAAGCTTGCGGATGTCGAGGCCCGCGAAGAGCCGCGCCGGCCGACGGGCATCGACGAACTGGACCGGGTACTGGGCGGAGGGCTGGTAACCGGCGCCGTGGTGCTGATCGGCGGCGATCCCGGTATCGGCAAATCGACGCTGCTATTGCAGGCGCTGGCGATCCTCGGCAGCAGTTGCAATGCGATCTACGTGAGCGGGGAAGAGTCCGCGCAGCAGATTGCGCTGCGTGCGCGCCGGCTGGCGGTGGATGCGTCCGCGCTGAATCTGCTGGCGGAAATCCAGTTGGAAAAGGTGCTGTCCGTATTGTCGGCGCAAAAGCCCGATGTCGCCGTGATCGATTCGATCCAGACGGTTTATTCCGAGGCGCTGCAGTCCGCGCCGGGCAGCGTCGCGCAAGTGCGCGAATGCGCCGCGCAACTGACGCGTTTTGCCAAATCTTCCGGCACCTCGCTGTTGCTGGTCGGCCATGTGACCAAGGAGGGCGCGCTGGCCGGCCCGCGCGTGCTCGAGCACATGGTCGACGCCGTGTTGTATTTCGAAGGCGATACGCACTCCAGTTTCCGGCTGGTGCGTGCGGTCAAGAACCGCTTCGGCGCCGTCAACGAGCTCGGTGTATTCGCCATGACCGAGCGCGGATTGCGCGGCATCTCCAACCCTTCCGCGCTGTTCCTGTCGCATCACGAGACGCAGGTGGCCGGCTCGTGCGTGATGGTCACCCAGGAAGGCAGCCGTCCGCTGCTCGTGGAAGTGCAGGCGCTGGTGGATGAGGCGCATGCCCCGAACCCGCGGCGGCTGAGCGTCGGTCTGGAACAGAATCGTCTGGCCATGCTGCTCGCGGTGCTGCATCGCCATGCAGGCATTGCCGCGTTCGACCAGGACGTATTCGTGAACGCGGTCGGTGGCGTCAAGATCGACGAGCCCGCGGCGGACCTGCCGGTGTTGCTAGCAATCGTGTCGTCGCTGCGCAACAAACCCTTGCCTGAAAAGCTGGTCGCTTTCGGCGAAATCGGGCTGGCGGGCGAGGTGCGCCCGGTGCAGCGCGGCCAGGAACGGCTCAGGGAAGCGGCAAAACTCGGATTCAAACTGGCGATCATCCCGAAAGCGAATGCGCCGAAGGCCGCAATCGAGGGAATCGAGGTGGTCAGCGTGGAGCGCGTGGAAGAAGCGGTAGCGCGAGTGCGCTGAAATAGTCAGCCGCGCCGCGGTAAAATTTTCAGCGCACCAGGAACAGCGCCGCGGCCGCGACCACCAGGCAGCCGCTGCCGATCCAGATAAATTTCAGTTGCGCTGGCGTCATACCGGCTGTCGCGGCATTGCGCGGACCCAGGTCGGACTGCCGCCAGGTCGCGCTGGACGATGCCGTGGAAGCTGCAGTGGCGCGCTTTGCGTCCGCCAGTGCCTTGAGGCGTGCGATTTTTTGCGTTTCCGAAAATTTATCCAGATCCTTTTCCATGCCGGTCAACGCGGCAAGCCGCATGGTGGCATCGAACGAATCGAACGCTTTCGACAAGCCGAGCGCCGGATTGGTGGACTCGGCCGCTTCAGGGGACGTGTCGGTCTGTGCCGAATCCGATCCGGAATGCGCAGAAGCGCGGTCGTCCGCCATATCGAGAATGCGTGCCTCCTTGTCTTCCTGGCGCGTCAGCGGCGAGTCCGGTTCGACAAAGGGCGTGTCCGCGGGATCAGCGGGAGCCCCGGTTTGTGCGGAAATCCTCGGCGCCGCCGACTCTCCGGAGAGCGCAGCCAGTGCCTGGCGCAGGTCATGCGAGAGGTCCTTCGCCTTCTGGTAGCGGTCATCCAGGTTCTTCGCCAGCGCCTTGGCGATGATGAAGTTGAGCACGTCCGGCAGATCCGGGTTCAGCGTTCTGGGCGCCGGCGGATTGAAATTCATGGTCTGGTACATCACGCCATGGATG
>DASWEZ010000189.1:0-15992 GCA_036394495.1 Burkholderiales bacterium | reverse complement strand
TAATAGAGTTCTTGCGATGCGCCTGTCTGGTCGAGCAGACGGAAATTGTCGACGCGCTCCCCGGGCTCGAGCGCTTGCGACGGCCCCGAAAATAAGAGGGCAACCGCCGCAAGGGCGAACGCCGGCAGAATGGATTTCATGCAGCCTCCCACGATGATCCAACGAGGCTTATGTTACCCGACCTCGATCATCTAATGCTCAATGCGCACGTCCAGTTCTCACCACGAAGGCACGAAGGACACGAAGAAACACGAAGAAGGGCGAAATGACGGAACGGACATTTAGTGGGGAAAGACGCGAGGCTCGGCAGATATAGGAATATTCGGCGACTATGAGCGCAAACCGAAAACCTCACACACCTCACACACCTCACACATCATATTTTTGTTTTTCTTCGTGACCCTTCGTGTCCTTCGTGCCTTCGTGGTGAGACGTATGTTTTGAAAGCAGTAGCAGATGACGTCCGCTATTGCGCCCCATCGGGCACATAGATCGCCAGGCCGCGTCCGGTCTTGTTGTCGCTCGCGCTAAAAATGCCGGTGCCGATCGAGAGTCCGCCTCCGCCGACACCCACGCCCGTACTCACGCCGGTGCCAACCCCGCCGCCATATTGTGATCCGGTGCTCTGCAGCAGCACGCCGTTCGCGCCCAGCGATGCGGCTTCCTTCTTCAGCCGTTCGATGACGGCGTCCATTTTTTTCTGATCTCCGAACGAACCCGATGAGCGGCTGGTTGCATCGATCACCGCGATCTCTTCATAGTCGGGCGGTGCGGTCGAATAGACATTGACCTGCGAAGGATCGATCGGCGTACGCACTTTGCCGGTTACGACATGCGATGTGGTGGCGCAGGCGGCAAGCAGGCACAGGGAAAGCAGAATGACGGCAAGGCGGGCGGACTGCATGCGGGGTCCTCGAATTGAGGCGGATTACCCGTCCGACCTCGCAAGCCCGACGTAGTTCGTCGCTGTCGAATGCCGGAAATTCCCGCAATGCACAAAGAAAAAGCCCGGTTTCCCGGGCTTTTTCCATCCTCAATATCCTGGCGGATATTCCGGAGGCGCTGCTTTCTGCGAATCAGGCCGGGCGGATGTTCGACGCCTGGTCGCCCTTGGGGCCGGTGGTCTTGTCGAAACTGACCTTCTGCCCCTCCTTGAGGGACTTGAAGCCGGCGTCCTGAATTGCGGAGAAATGAGCGAAAAGATCCTTGCCGCCATCATCCGGCGTGATGAATCCGAAGCCCTTCGCGTCGTTGAACCACTTCACGGTACCTGTAGCCATGTCTGTGTCTTCCTGAATAATTTAAAAGTGTGGGCGCTGCCCGATTGCGGGATCTTGAAGAGAAGAGGAAAAAGGCCTGAGAAGTACCTGTGAACGGTCATACCCGACTAGATTGATCACTGCTCCAGTATCCTGCGGCTCCCTTTATACGACGACATTTCGATGCCGTCAAAGGCTACTGTGGGCCCCCATTTACCGGTACCGCCGGAATCGTCATGGGCGGGCGGGGTCGGGATCGGCAATTCGAGGCAAACCGGACCATCCGCAGAGGGCGTTCAGCCCCGTGCGGCGCAATCAAAACGCGCGTAGTCGGTGCCGTCCTGATCATGGAAAGCCGCTTCCTTGCCGCGAAAGCCCTACAAAGGGCCGGCACAGAACGGCTTTGCGCCCTGTTCCCGCCGTATGAGCACCGGTGGTGCCGTTGTCGGCGCGGCCGGGGCCTCGCGATGGATGGTCACGCTAGGTCTTGACGTCGACTTTGTCCGCCAGGAGATCGCTCTTGTAAGTCTCCGGCCCGAAGTAGATCGCAATCGTAGTGAGCACGGCGAGCGTTACCATATACGCGGCGACGAGCCAGGGTTCGTTGTTTCCCTGCCCCAGCAACCAGGTGGCGAGGAAAGGCGCCGGTCCGCCGGCGAGGATGGAGCCGAGTTCGCGGGCGGACGCGAATCCGCTGTAGCGCAGTTTCGGTCCGAACAATTCGGCGAAGTACGCCGCCTGCGGTCCGAACATGCCGGAGTTGCCGATCGAGATGGCAAGGATGAGCGCGAGCCAGATGATCGGCTGGGAGCCCGTGCCGATCATCAGGAAAAACGGATAGGCGAACAATGCCGAGAATATTGCCGCCCCGCCATACACCGGCCGCCTGCCGATACGATCCGATAGCATCGAAAACATCGGCACGGTGAACAGCGAGATCGCGTAGGCCAGCATGATGCCGTTCAACACCATGCTCTTCTGCAAACCCAGTTGCTTGGTCATGTAACTGAGCGTGAACACCGGGTACAGGTACCCCAGGCCATTTTCCGCGAGGCGTGCCCCCAGAACCACGAGGAATTCGCGCGGATGCTTGAGGAACGCGTCCTTCACCGGCGAGCGCGCGGCTTTGCTCTTCGCCGCGATCTGGCTGAACACCGGCGTTTCGGACACCTTGGATCGGATGTAGAAGCCGACGACGATCAGGATGATCGACAGCAGGAAAGGGATGCGCCAGCCCCAGCTCAGAAAATCCTCTTTCGGCAGCGAAGAGACCAGGGCGAACACGCCGGTGGCGAGCAACAGGCCGATGTTCACGCCGATGGCAGCGAAGCTTCCGAACAGGCCGCGTTTGCCCGGGGGCGCATGTTCAACCGCAAGTATCACCGCGCCGCCGTACTCCGCCCCGGCCCCGAATCCCTGGACCAGGCGCAGGGTCACCAGCATGATCGGCGCCCATACACCCGCCGACTCGTAGGTCGGCAGCAGGCCGATCAGGAAGGTCCCGACACCGACCAGCATGAGCGTAATGACCAGCACCGGCTTGCGCCCGATGCGGTCGCCGAGATGGCCGAACACCATGCCGCCGAACGGCCGCGCGAAGAAACCGACGCCGAAGGTCGCGAACGAAAGCAGCAGGCCGGTGTTGGAATCGAATTTCGGGAAAAACAGCTCGCTGAATACCAGGGCCGCCGCGGTGCCGTAGATGAAGAAGTCGTACCACTCCAGGGCCGATCCGACGGCCGAAGCCATCATGACTCTGCGGTGCGCAGCATCCATTGCTCTCTCCCTTTTATTGTTATGTGGTGTTTCGTACTCGTCGCGACGCCGTTTCTGTCGCCGCGTCAGGATACAGGAGGGCTGCGGCCCCGGCTTCTTGCGTTGCGTCAGAGGCCGAGGTCGGACAGGCCGGGATGATCGTCGGGACGCCGGCCCAACGGCCAGCGAAACTTGCGCTCCGATTCCTTGATCGGTAAATCATTTATGCTCGCAATCCGGCGCTGCATCAGCCCGTGTTCATCGAACTCCCAGTTCTCGTTGCCGTAGGAGCGGAACCAGTTGCCGGAGTCGTCGTGCCATTCGTAGGCGAAGCGGACGGCGATGTGGTTTTCGTGAAACGCCCACAGTTCCTTGATCAGGCGGTAGTCGAGCTCCCTTGCCCATTTGCGTTGCAGGAAACGCACGATAGCCTCGCGTCCCGAAAAAAACTCCGCGCGGTTGCGCCACTGGCTGTCGACGGTATAAACCAGCGAGACCCGTTCGGGATCGCGTGAGTTCCAGCCGTCTTCGGCCAGACGCACCTTCTGCGTGGCGGTTTCCCCGGTGAAGGGAGGCAAGGGCGGACGAACATTCGGGTTCGATGACATGGTGTTTTGCCGCTTCGGCTGATGCCCGTCTTCAATCGTTGATCGAGATGACGGCGACCGCGTAAGGCTTGAGCGTCAGCGAACGCTTCATGGCCTTCCAGCTTTTCTGGAAACCCCGCGGGTCGGTGGTCGCGGCTGCAAAACTGTCCTCGTCGAGCGTCGTGCCGAAGATCGCGCCTTTCGCACCGGCGAGTTTCACGGATTGATTCTCCGCAGTCAGATTGGCCAGCCACAGCGTCGTGCCCTCCTTGCCCTTGTAAGCCAGGCACTGCACTTTCGCGGAATCCGACGAGTCGGCGTTCACCAGTTTTTTTCCCGCGCCGCGGGTCAGGCCGCTGATGACGTGATACGCCGGGAATACCGCCGGACCGGAAAGCTGGTCGTACCACGGCTGCTTGTGTTCCGCCTTGCGATAAATGATGCCGAGCGGCCCGGTGGTCGCGCCGACGGCAATCCCCTGGACGCCGGTTCGCGCCAGCGTGGCGATGTAGCCCAGCGTCCACGCCGCGGCGAACAGGCCACGCTGGCGCGGTTCGAGTTTGGTCAGGCAAACACGCAGGTTATCCGGGTTCAGCGTCCAGGTCGCCCCATGCGGGTTGTCCCGGCAGCCGATGCCGCTTGGCCCGATGTCGTGCGCAGTCTTGCCGATGAAGGAGCGCGCTGTCGCGACTTGATAGGGCAACGCCGCCAGGGTTTCCATGACCGACCGGTCGTCGGCCGCATGCACGATCGGGCAGGTGGTGTTGACGACGAAGTCGAGCAGCTTGGCCGGCGGATGCTTGCGATTGAGTTCGGTGAAGAAGGAGAACATGCCGCCGCCGAGCCGGATTCCGGGGAAGGCCTCACGCGCCGCCGCGTACAGGTCTTCGAGTCTCGGCGCGGGAGGGCGCGGACCGCCCGGCAACACCGATTTCAGGTCGCCGGCCGGCACGACGGCGACGGAAGAAAGTTTGAGGCCGGATTGTCTGACCATATCGGCAAGCCGCATCAGTTCCTGCCTGAACTGATCGACGCTTTCGACGACGACCTCCAGCGCGACTTCGGCGCCGGTCTCTTCGCTCAGCACGCGATAGCCGTAGAGTTCCTTGAGGCCATGCTTGCTGCGTGGATCGAAGTGGCAGATCAGGAAGCGCGGCGCCGCGAGCTTGAGCAGGCCGAGTTGCGCGATTGCATGTTCGATTTCTTCCGCGGGCATGCCGAGCCCCACCGGTTGCAGGGAATCGCGGGACACGGCGCCGAGCCTGATCTCGATGCCTTTGCCGGCAGCTGTCTTGCCGCCCCCCGGCACCGGGCCGCTCAACGTGACCTTGATGGATTGTTTCACCGCTTCACCGGCCTTCAGCGTGTACGGCCAGGGGCGGCTCAGTGGTCGAACATAGGTCTTGAACGAAGCATCGGTCCAGTTGCGATGGTCCTCCATCTCGAAAGTGTCGCCCTGCATCAGCACGGTCGCCTTCAAACCGGGCAGGACTTCGTGCGTCAGCGAGCGGATGTCCAGCACCGGCTGGATCGGATTCACGAGCTCCGGGAATTTGCCCTTGACCTTGCGGCCGTCGACGTGCTCTATGTCCACCGGGAAACCGGCGACGCCTTTCAACGGATGAAGCACGACGAAACCGGTGCGCGCGGTAAGAAAATCGGTTTTCGGCAGTGCCGTTCCGGTGAACTCGAGGTTCCCATCCTTCGTGCCGGCGATCGTCGCGTCGTACGCGAGCTGCTGGTTATCGACGTGGATATCGGCGTGAAAGGAAACCGAGAAGCCGTCGGCGCGCTGGTCGATCTTCAGATGGCTGATCGCGGGCGTCGCGGTGCCCCAATTCCTGTCGCGAATCAGGAAGCCGATTGCGCGCAGCACTTCCACGCCATTGACCCTGAGGTAGCGCAACTGGCCGTTGTCGAACTCGACCGACAGCGGCCCGGCGATGAGCACGCGACCCGGGATGTCCGGCTGTTCCGTGCCGCACAGCACGATTGCTTTTGATACGGGGGGTGTCTTCATTGTCGTCTGCCTTTGCGGAGGGTTTTGTTCTTGTGTTGATCGGCGGTCGTGACGATCGTGACGAGGTAGATTCATGCGTTTTGCGCCGGGCTATTCATCTTTCGGAGAAAGCCTCTTTGTCTTTCACGTCCGTTACGTCGTAACGACCGTCACGCGTCACGCTCATAGAACCCGCTCCGTGGCGGGGTCTATGAGGATCGCGCGGTTCATGTCGATGGACAGTTCGATCTTCTGGTTGATTTCGGTCACGTCGTGGGCCTGCAGTTCGGCGACGACGTCGATGCCGCCCAGCCTGAACGTCGCATAGGTGCGCGAGCCGGTCGGCTGCAGCAATTCGATGGTCGCCGTATAGCGCGCGAGGCCGCCCCGCGAATCGCCCGGGTGCGCGCGATACATGTGTTCCGGGCGCAGGCCGAGAATGACCGCCTGGTCGCTTCGCCCGGAGAGCCTTTCGGCGCGAGCCGGCGGCAGCGGCAACACCGTACCGTCGTCGAGCATGGCGCCCAGACCGCCATCTTTCGCAACGAGCCGTGCTTCCACGAAATTCATCGAAGGCGAGCCCAGAAAGCCGGCGACGTATTTTGTTGCGGGACGTTCGAACAGGTCGAGCGGCGCACCGGCCTGCTCTATCACGCCATCGCGCATCAGCACGATGCGGTCGGCCATGGTCATGGCTTCGATCTGGTCGTGGGTGACGTAGATCATGGTCCTGCCGAGTTCCTGGTGCAGGCGCTTGATCTCGCCACGCATCTCGTCGCGCAGTTGCGCATCCAGATTGGACAGCGGTTCATCGAACAGGTAGAGGCGGGCATTGCGCACGATTGCACGCCCGATGGCGACGCGCTGCAGTTGTCCGCCGGAAAGCTGGCGCGGATATCGGTCGAGCAAATGATGAATGCCCAGCATGCCGGCCGCACGGTCGACTTTTGGCCCGATCTGCGCTTTCGGCGTGTTGCGCGAGCGCAACCCGAACGCGATGTTGTCGAACACTTTCATGTAGGGATACAGCGCGTAGTTCTGGAACACCATGGCGATGTCGCGATCGCGCGGCGGCAAGTGGTGCACGGTCTCGCCGCCGATCTCGATGCTGCCCTTGTCGACCTCTTCCAGGCCGGCGATGGTCCGCAGGAGCGTGCTCTTGCCGCAACCCGACTGTCCCACGAGCACGGTGAATTCGCCGGCGGGAATCTCCAGGTCGATGCCGCGCACGGCGTGGACCCCGCCGTAGTATTTGTGCAGCCCTGTAATTTTTAGATCGGCCATGTTGATCCCGTGAACGGTGATCAGTGAACGGTGAACGGAAGCATCGCGAAGCCACGGACTGTACTGTTCACCGTTTGCTGATCACCGTTCACCACGTTTATCCTTTTACCGCTCCCATCGATATTCCCCGTACCAAATACCTCTGCATGAACGCCACCGCAATAAAAATCGGCAGGGTGCCGAGCACCGACATCGCGGAAATCTTGGCCCAGAAATTCGATTGTCCGCCGAAGAAATGGGTGATCTGGACGGTGTACGTCGTCGCCTCGCTGCGCGTCAGGACCAGCGCGAACAGGAAATCATTCCACGCGAAGACGAAAGTGAAGATCGCGGTCGCGAACAGGCCGGCGCGGCACATCGGGAAGACGACTTTCCAGATGACCTGCCAGCGTGTGCAGCCATCCACCAGCGCGGACTCTTCGAGCGCTTTCGGGATGTCCAGAATGTAACCGCGCATCATCCAGATCACATACGGAAGATTGAATGCCGTATAGAGGATGATCACGCCGATGTAGGTATCGACGAGGTGCAGCCAGACGAAGAGCAGGAAAATCGGGAACACCACCGCGATCGGCGGAATCATGCGCTGCGAAATGATCCAGTTGGCAAGATGTTCGCCGCCGGTCCTGAAGCGGGCCAGCGAATAGGCGCAGATGGTTCCCAGGAACATGGCGATGACCGTGCTGGTGCCTGCGATGACCAGGCTGTTCCATACTGTCTTCGCATCGCCATCCCTGAACAGCACCACATAATTGGCGAAATGGATCTGGCCTGGGTACCACTTCGGCGGAAACGAATAGATTTCCTCCGGTGTCTTGAACGAGATCATGAACAGCCAGTAGATCGGGAACACGAAGATCAGCGTGATGACAACGGCCGCGGCGAACCGCAGCGTCGTCCGGATCGTGGCCCGCTGTTTGATGGTCATCATCTCGCCAACTCCACCCTTTTCAAGGCCAGCATGACGACTGCCGACAACAGGATGATTACCAGGAAAGCCACCGCGGCGGTATAGCTGGTCTCGAATTGCTGGAAACCCTTGACGTAGGTGAACATCGAAATCGTTTCGGTCATCGTGCCTGGTCCGCCACGCGTAAGCGCCCAGATGATGTCGAACAGGCGGAACAGATCGAGCCCCCGAATCAGGATCGCGATCGCCATGACCGGCCAGATTGCCGGCAACACGATGCGGAAGAACGTGCGCCACCAACCGGCGCCGTCGATGGAGGCTGCTTCGAGCTGGGACTTGTCGACGTTGGCCAGCGCCGCGAGCAGCAGCAGGAACATGAACGGCGTCCATTGCCAGACTTCAGCCGCAATGATCGCCGGATAGACCAGGTTCGGTTTGATGGTCCACAGGATCGCGGTGTCGTCGCCGGTGACCCAGCCGATGACCTGGTTGATCGGCCCGAAGCGGTGGTCGAACAGCAGCGACCAGGTGGCACCCGAGACGATCGGGGAAACGACGACCGGCAGCACCAGAAGCGCGATGAAAACCTGCCGGCCGGGAAGTTTTTCCAGAAACAGTTGCGCCATCGCCAGCCCGAGCAACAACTCGATCGGCAGGGCAATCGCGGTGAATATCACGGTGTGCAGCAAGGCCTCCCACATGCGCACGTCGTCGAACAGTTGCGCATAGTTGCGCCCGCCGACGAAATCGGTGCTGGTCTCGGTCATGGTGATGCCCTGGAAGCTCACCATGAGCAGGTAGATCAGCGGAAAGACGCCGATCAGGAGCAGCACGAAGATCGCCGGCCCGACCAGCAGGTATTTGAAATTGCGGTCGGCAAAAGCCGCGCGCGAAGAAAATGAAGCCGAAGCCACGTTTCGAAAATCCGCGAGGGACAAAAAAGGGAGCGCCCCGAGTCCAGCGCTCCCACCTTTGTGTTCCGATCCGGCCGCTGCCGACGCAGCAACCGGATCGAAGCGTGTTCGTACTGCTTACTTCGGGTAGGCGCCGGATTTCGCGGCCCAGGCGTTGTAAACCGCCTTTTGCTTGTCCACCCCGACCTGCTTGGTAATGCCGTCCCAGTCAGCTGCTATCTTGTCGAGGATCTGTTTCGGATCGTCGCCCGCCCACAGCTTGCTGATGCCCTGGCGCAACGCTTCTTCATACTTGTCGGTCTGGATCAGCGACAGATCGAGCAGGCCGGTCTGCGCGCCCGCCTGCAGTGCCGCCAGATAATCCTTGGCGTCAGGCCACAGCTTGAGGTAACCCGGGTTGGTGAAGTGCGAATTGCGGAACGGATCGCGCAACGTGTACGGCAGCTGCACGCGCTTGTTGCTGATCTCTTCGCTGTTCAGCCACTGGATGAAGAGATAGGCGGCTTCTTTCTGCTTGCTGGTGGACGCCACGGATAGCGCGAAACCCGCCGCCAGTTCCGGATGTCCGCCCGGCGGCAGCGCATAACCCACTTTGCCGGCGATGGTCGACTTCGGCACCCAATCCAGCGCCTTCTCGCTGCCCAGGTAACCGGCGGCGAAGCGGCCGTAGGGCGGCCACGAAATGGTCATCGCACTCTGGCCCTTCAGGAAGGTGGCCAGGTTCTCGACGAACCCGAACTTCTCCACGCCGGGCGGCATGAACCGGTTCTCGTTGCGCATCTCGGTGAATGCCTTGACGCCGATCGGGCTGTTCACGGTCGCCTTCATGGTATTGGCGTCGAAGAACTTGCCGCCCTCCACGCGGAAGCGTTCCTGGAACATGAACATGGTGTACGGCGGTTGGCGGAAGAACGAGGCACCGTAAGTGCCTTCTGACTTGAGCTTTTCCGTCAGGAAGGAGCCGATTTCGTCGAACTGCTTCCACGTCTTGGGCGGCGCCAGGTCGTACTGGTACTTGTCCTTGAACGCCTTCTTCAGGTCGGCGCGCGCAAAGATGTCCTTGCGGTAATAGAACACGAACACGTCGCCGTCGTCCGGGAACCCGTAAATCTTGTTGTTGACCGTCATCTGGTTGTCGCGATAGGTCGGCGCGATCGTCTTCAGTTCGTCGCGGTAGCCGTATTTGTCGACGTAGGAGTCGAGCTGCTCCAGCGCGCCGGCCTGCACGAGGTCGGGCATCCATGCCGGGATCACGTTGAGTGCATCGTACGCGCCGGTGCCGGCGCGGTACTCCTGCATGATCTTCGTGAACATTTCTTCGGTCGGCACTTCGATGACATTGATCTTGCAGCCGGTTTCCTTCTCCCACAACGGGCCGGAGAAGTTTTTCGGATCGAGCGACTGGAGTCCGGCCTCCCAGACGATGGTGATGGTCTTGCCGCTGCAGATTTTCTTGGCAGCTTCGACGGCCTTCTGCGCAGCGCCCTGCGCGCTAGCGGCACCTGCCCAGGCGAAAGCCGAGGCGGCGACGAGCGACAGGAGCAAACCACTGAGCAGACCTTGCCGGCGAAGGACGTATGGGTGGTCCTTCATGATGCCTCCTCCAATGAGTTATAAGTTTTTGATTGCTCGCTCTTTATGGCGGGCAATGCCGTGAAGCCAGACGATTATGTTGAAGCGGCCCCCGCAGTGTCAAGCTGACTCGGCAGGGGCGGTCATGCGGCGCGGCAACATAGCTGCGTGGCCGCGCGGGGGAATTTCACGTTCGGTGAATAATGATGCCGGGTTCGCTTGCCGTGGCCGATTTGTGTTGCAATTGAACTTTGCATTCGCGATTTGAAGGAGATTCATTGAGCGCACCGACCCTGCAGGCCGCCACCCTCTTGCTCGACCAGCGGCTTTCCCTGCTGCCGGTCACCGAGCTGCCCGTGGCCATCCGTCCACAGACTGAAGGGGAGGGCTATGCATTGCAGCGCGTGCTGAACGGCCTGCTCACGGTGGCGGGGATGGGAAGGCAGGTCGGCCACAAGATCGGCTGCACGACGCCGGTCATGCAGAAATTTCTCGACATCCCGAATCCATGTGCGGGCGTGGTATTCGAAAAGACAGTATTGCGCCGCTCGGCCCGCGTTCCCCGTTCGGGGTTCGTCAGGCTCGGCATCGAATGTGAAATCGCGGTGGAGCTGTCGCGCGACCTGGCGCCTGCGGGAGCGCCGATCGACCGCGAGTCGGCGGGCAAAGCCGTCGAGGCGGTCATGGCCGCGATCGAACTCGTGGACGAGCGCTATGAAAACTTTCGCACGCTCGGCGTGCCGACGCTGATCGCCGACGACTTCTTCAATTCCGGCTGCGTGCTCGGCGATCCGGTGCGCGACTGGCGCAAACTCGATCTCGCCCGACTCTCCGGTGTGACTTACGTCAACGGCGTCGAAGCCGGACGCGGCACCGGCGCGCTGGTCATGGGGCATCCGCTCGAGGCTCTGGCATGGCTGGCGAATTCGCGCGCGAAACATGGACTCGAGCCTCTCAAGGCCGGCCAGTTCGTGACCCTGGGCAGCGTCGTCGAAACCAGGTGGCTGAATGCCGGTGACGAAGTGCGTGTGGAGATCGAGGGGCTGGGGGAACTCACACTCTCGGTGGATCCGTGAAAGAGAGGATGTGCTGGGTGCTGCGTGCTGGGTTCTGCGAAAAATCCTTGAGGCCGATCGGCGGCTATTTACATGGTGTGATCGGAGCTGTTCTATCAGACCCTCTCGCGACGACCCCCGGTCTGGCGATTGCGCACGGCGTATCACAGCACGCAGCACGCAGTACGCAGCACTGATTTTCCGCCATGCCCGCGCCCGTCATCGAACTGTCCAACGTGCGCTTCTCATGGTCTGCTGCGTCGCCGACCATCGTCGACATCGGCAGCCTTCGCATCGAAGAGGGAGAACGCGTTTTTCTGCGCGGGCCGAGCGGCAGCGGGAAGTCGACGCTGCTGAGCCTGCTGGCAGGCGTGGCCGTGCCCAGGGAAGGCGTGATCCGGGTACTCGGGCAGGACATTGGCGGGCTCGGCAGCGCGGCGCGCGACCGCTTCCGCGCCGACCACATCGGCTTCATCTTCCAGATGTTCAACCTCATTCCCTACCTTTCCGTCGTGGAAAACGTTTGCCTTCCCTGCGGATTCTCGCGACGCCGCCGCGCGCGCGCGGTGCTATCGTCCGGCAGCGTGGAAGCAGAGGCGGTGAGACTGCTCTCGCATCTCGACATGGGTGAGGCCGGGATGCTCGGCCGGCCCGTCACGGATCTGAGCGTGGGCCAGCAGCAGCGCGTGGCGGCGGCTCGGGCGCTGATCGGCGCGCCGGAGCTGGTGATCGCCGACGAACCGACTTCGTCGCTCGACGAGGACCGGCGCATGGCGTTTCTCGACTTGCTGTTCGGCGAATGCGAGCAGCGGCACACCACGCTGGTTTTCGTGAGCCATGATGCTTCTCTCGCGGCGCGGTTCGATCGGGCCGTTGTTTTTGGCGACATCAATCGCGCGCTGCGACCTCCTCCAGTGCGCAACGCTTGCGCAGATCGCGCCCAATGATCCTCGCGCTTGCCCTCAAGAGTCTGCGTAACCGCAAATTCACCGCGGCGCTTACGGCGCTGTCGATCGCTCTATCCATGTTGCTGTTGCTGGGCGTGGAGCGCATCCGCCACGAATCGCGCGAAAGTTTTGCCGCCATGATCTCGGGTACGGATCTGGTCGTGGGCGCGCGCAGCAGCCCCGTGCATTTGTTGCTCTACTCGGTATTCCATATCGGCAACGCCACCAACAACCTGCGCTGGGACAGCTATCGCGCGATCGCGGCGAACCCCGCAGTAGCGTGGACCATTCCGCTGTCGCTGGGCGATTCCCATCGCGGTTACCGCGTACTCGGCACGACGCCAGATTACTTCGAGCACTTTCGCTTCGCACGCGATCGCCGGCTGGTAATGGCACTGGGCAAGGGCTTCGGCGATGAGCGCGATGCGGTGCTCGGCGCCGATGTTGCCGATACTTTGAAGTATCGGCCGGGCGACTCGATCGTGATCGCGCACGGTGCCGGCGACGTCAGTTTTTCGCTGCACGAGCATCATCCGTTCAAGGTTGCCGGCATACTGGCGAGGACCGGTACGCCGGTTGACCGCACGGTGCACGTGTCCCTGTCGGGCCTCGATGCCGTGCACGACGACACCGACGAGGGCGGCACGGCCGATCCGCTCGCTGCGGTCGTCCGCGAGGAACGACACGCGGCCGCTAAGATACCGTCAACGCCGCGTGCGATCACCGCGTTTCTGATTGGACTGAAATCGCGCAATACCGCGCTTTCGATACAGCGTTGGGTGAGCGAATATTCCGGCGAACCTCTGACCGCGGTGCTGCCCGGGGTCGCACTGCAGGAAGTATGGGAAATCACGAGCGCAGTCGAGAAGACCTTGTTCGCAGTGTCCGGATTGGTGGTGGTCGTGGGCCTCGCCGGCATGCTGGTCGCGCTGCTCACCAGTCTGAGCGAGCGACGCCGGGAAATGGCGATCCTGCGATCGGTCGGCGCCCGGCCGATGCATGTATTCGCGCTCATCCTCGGCGAGGCGGCGTTCCTCACGGCGGCGGGAATCGCGCTCGGTGTGGCTGCGCTTTACCTCGGATTGCTGGCCGGACAGCCATGGCTCGAGTCTCGCCTCGGATTGTTCATCGACGTGGGCCGGCCTTCAGCATATGAATTCATGCTGATCGTTCTGGTGGGGACGGCCGGCCTGCTGATCGGGCTGATTCCAGCCTATCGCATTTATCGATATTCGCTGGCCGACGGCATGACCCTCAGACTCTGAACGAGAAGGCAATGCAAAGATGATCACACGCACTCGCTGTTTGTCGCTCCTGATCGGGGCGCTGCTGACGGTGGCCGCCTTTGCCGATGAACCCCGTCAGGTGATGTGGGCGGACCTGGTGCCGAAGTCCGCAGCATTCGACAACCCTTTCCTCAAACTCACCCCGGAACAACTCGCCCGAGTCAGCGAAGTCGCCGCGATCCGCGACCGAAGGGGGCGCGGCGACAAGAATCTTTCACGGGCGGAAATCGAAAGCGAGCCGGCGCTCGTTCGCAAGCTCGAACAGGCAGGCATCGACGTGGACGCACTGCTGGCGAAGCGCAAGGAGATTATCGAGCGCGGTCGCACGGTGAATCCCCTGCTCAACGGGCAGATCCTGCGCTTGCCCGGCTATCTGTTGCCGCTGGAGTTTTCCGGCAAACAGGTCAGCGAATTCCTGCTGGTGCCCTGGGTCGGTGCCTGCATCCATACCCCGCCTCCGCCGCCAAACCAGATCGTGCACGTCAAACCGGAAAAGCCGGTTGAAATGAGCGGGATGTTCGCACCGGTGTGGGTTACGGGGCAGATGACCACCGGCGCGATCAAGAAGAGCCTGTCGCTGGTTGATGGGAGCGCCGACATCGACGTCGGTTACTCGATGCGGGCGAGCCGGGTGGAGCCCTATAAAGAATAGGGGGCTTTACTTGAACGCCGGCAAGGCCGCCGTATTGCCGATCTGTTGTCCGGCGATATGCTCGTGCGGCGCGGGTTTGTTCATGACGGTGCGCAACTTGAGGTTGTCGACACCGTCTTCCTGCACCTCGATGCGTACCGCCGCCATGTTCCTGAACTTCAGTTCCGGCGCGTACCAGATCGTCATGGTCTGCGTATCTCCGGACGTGCGGACGTTGACGATCATGAACGGCGTATTGATTTCCATCCATGGATTCTTCAGATCGGCAAACGACGCCGTGATGATCGGTTCGCCGTCGAGCTCCAGTGTAACCATCGTATTGTCGGTGCTGCCGCCGTGCTTCACGATCTCCACGGCATGGAACCATCCCGCCCCGAGGAAATGGAAAGAACCTTCCCCGCCTTGCTTTGTGGCGCCCAATTCGCGTTCGGCTGTGACCATGTCGCCACGCAACACCTCACCGCACGCGATTGCTCCCGACAATGGCAGCCCCGCCAAAGCGGCGGCGAACAGGCAGGCAAACAGGCGCGAGGTATTCATCTCGAAAGGAAGTCTAGCACTGGAATAGCCGTGACTGTCGTGACGATCGTGACTGCCGTGAATTGGAGGGGAAACACAATGATTTAAAATAGCTTGTGCCCCGTCAAAATTTTTTCGGTGCGACAGTCACGATCGTCACGACAGTCACGGATTTCATGGAAACCTACACTCCCGGCTACAGCCAGACCGCCGCGGCATTCATGGTGCGCCGCCGCCTCGTTCCGAACGGCGCTTTTTTCCTCCCTTGCCTTCAACCCGGCATCAGCGTGCTCGATTGCGGCTGCGGGCCCGGTACCATTACCCGCGATGTCGCGAAACAGGTGTCGCCGGGCAAGGTGACGGGCGTGGACTTCAATGCCGACCAGGTTGCCGCCGCAACCCGCGAAGCAAAATCCCAAGGCATCGCCAATGTCGAATTCAGGCAGGGGAGTGCCTATGCACTGCCGTTCGCGGATGACAGCTTCGATGCGGTGTTCTCGCATGCCTTGCTCGAGCATCTGAAAGAACCGGTGAAGGCGGCCATCGAATTCAGGCGCGTACTGAAGCCGGGCGGCATGCTCGGCGTATGTACGCCGGACTGGGGTGGTTTCCTGCTGGCGCCGCCCTCTGAAAAATTGCTGCTGGCCTTCGAGGCATACAAGGAGCTGCAGAATCGCAATGGCGGTGACGTGTATTGCGGACACAAACTGGGCATGTACGTGGAACAAGCCGGCTTTGAAGGTATCGTCATGCGCTCGCGATACGAAAATTACGATCCGCTCACCGTGATCGGGGATTTCCTGGCGGTAAACCACGAGGAAGCGGGGGATGCGAAGCACGCCGCCACCTGGCGCGAATGGGGTCGCCGCCCGAACGGGATGTTTTCGCAAGCCTGGGTCAGCTGCGTGGCGAAAAAGCCCCACCACCACCTCACCCCAGCCCTCTCCCCCTGAGGCGGAGAGGGAGCTGGATCTTGCCTCATTTCAGACCGCCGATTTTTCGTAGGACATCGCTCGACCGAAGGGTGTCCGGTTTGATCTGCTGCGGCAAATAGCATCTAATGAAATTGCAGACCACAAACGATGAGAGAAACTACAGCTGCATCCGGCTCCCTCTCCGCCTCAGGGGGAGAGGGCTGGGGTGAGGTGGTGGCAAAAAAAACCGGCAGCCGCTTGCGCGACTGCCGGTTCAACTTAGAGGGGTAGAACTTTTTTTTCTGGGTTATTTAGTACAGCACGACCGGATTGCCCGGG
>DASWEZ010000188.1:0-5116 GCA_036394495.1 Burkholderiales bacterium | reverse complement strand
CGGCTCTCGAAGGTCTTGTCGAGTTCCATCTTGCCGACTTCGCTGCGCAGCGTGGTCTGCGCGAGCTGGGTGATGGCGAACACGTAGTTCGACGTGCCGTAGCTCGCCAGCCGCGGATCGGTCACCTGGAAGTAGATGATCCCGTCCACGGAGAGCTGGGTGTTGTCCTTCGTAATGCAAACCTGCTCGGGCACGTCGAGCGGCACTTCCTTGAGCGAGTGCCGGTAGGCGACGCGGTCGATGAAAGGCACGATGAAGGTCAGGCCGGGTTCGAGGATGGCGTTGAACTTGCCGAGACGCTCGACGACCCAGGCGTTCTGCTGCGGCACGACCTGGATGCCCTCGATCAGGAACACCACCGCGATCGCGATGATCAGGAACGCTGGGGCATAGCCCTGCGTCGGCGGGTACATGAAGACCATGGCCGAGAGTACGAGGGCGACGATTAGTTTTGGAATCACGGTGACTCTCCTATTTTATATTTCGACACTAGTACTCTAAATCTCACCACGCGCCGCAAGCGGCACAAGTGTTCCCTTGAGGCACGAAGGTCACGAAGGAACGCGAAGAAGAACAAAGAACGAATGCTGTGAGACTGAAGTATTTGTAATGTACCGTTGCGCATAGTGGTGACGTCAATACACGTTACACGCTGCCATTGAGTAACAATACTTTCGCATTTCTTCGTGTTTCTTCGTGACCTTCGTGGCTTCGTGGTGAGATTTAGTGTGTAAAGTTTTAGCTTAGCGGCGGGTGCGGGTCGAAGACACCTTGAGGCGGCTGCCTTCGGTCGCAATGACGTATAAATGCGCATTCAGTGCGATTGCGTCGTCGCCCATGACTTCCGCATCCCAGGTCGTGCCGCGATAGCGTACGCGCGCCAGCCTCTGCGGTTCGCTGATCCAGCTTTCGATGGTGACGGTCTGGCCGACATCGTTGTCGATGTCCTTCGGCGACGTTGCGTTGGCGGCGCGGTGATAGCGATGCACGAGCCCGGCGCCGACCACCGCCGCAATCGCGGCAACGACGGCCTGGATCCACAACGACAGACCGAGAAACGCGACCAGGGAGCCGATCCCGGCGGCAATACCGAGAATCAGCAGATAGAACGTGCCGGTCATCAGTTCGACCACCACCAGAAGGAGGCCGGCCAGAAGCCAGGCCAGTGCGGGTTGCATGTTGTTTCCTTTCCTCTATGGCGCGCCGCGGTCACCCGCCGGGCGTCGATGGGTGCCCATTATGCAGTGTTCATGTCTCTACTGCCTCAGGCGCCAGATCTTTACCGCAAAGACGCAAAGGCGCAAAGGAAACGCAAAGAAGGGCGAGGAGAGAATTTTCGAGGTTGTTCATTGCGGCCGCACGATTGGTCGATGCAGCATCCACAACCAACAAGGAACCCCTTGATATCTTCCGCCTTCCTTTGCGTTTCCTTTGCGCCTTTGCGCCTTTGCGGTTCAAGCTAGGCGGTTCAAGTTCAGACGGATACACTGTTCCGCAGCCTATGATCCGCCTCGAAAATGTCGCCAAGACGCTGAGCCCGCGTTTCACACTTGCGCCGCTCTCGCTCGACTTCGAAAACAGCACCACGTCCGTCCTGATCGGGCCCAGCGGCTGCGGCAAGTCGACGGTGCTGCGGCTCCTCGCGGGCCTGATCGCCCCCGACAGCGGGAGCGTGAAGTTCGGCGAGGAAGTCCTGCAACCCGGGAATGCCCAGGACTTGCGCCTGCGCATGGGCTACGTGATCCAGGAAGGCGGGCTGTTCCCGCACCTGAGCGTCGAGGCCAATGTCGCGCTGGCTGCCCGCTTCCTCAAGCGCCCCGAGCCCGGAATCCGCAAGCGCCTCGACGAACTCTGTGAACTGGCCGCCCTGTCCCCCGCTCTGCTCAAACGCTTTCCGCGCGAACTCTCGGGCGGTCAACGCCAGCGCGTGGCCCTGATGCGCGCGCTGATGCTCGACCCCGCCCTGCTGCTGCTCGACGAACCGCTCGGCGCGCTCGACCCGGTCACGCGCCACGCCTTGCAGAAGGACCTGAAGAACATCTTCGCGCGCCTCGGCAAGACCGTGATCATGGTCACGCACGACATGGGCGAAGCGGCGCATTTCGCCGGCGAACTGATTCTGATGCGCGACGGCAGGATCGTCCAGCGCGGCACGCTCGACGACCTGCTGAAGCGCCCGGCCGATCCCTACGTCACCGAATTCGTTTCGGCGCAACGCTCCGCGCTCGGGAGCGCTGCTTGAAAGCGCTGCTCGCCGCCGTCGCCTTGACTCTCTGCGGCAGCGCCTGTGCGGCCGAGGCGCTCACCGTGGGCTCGAAAAGATTTACAGAGTCTTACATCCTTGGCGAGATCGTCACGCTGACTGCGCAGCGCGCCGGTGAAGCGCGGGCCGCGCACCGGCCTGGCCTCGGCAACACCGGCATCGTTTATTCCGCGCTGAAGAACGGCGAGATCGACGTCTACCCGGAATACACCGGCACCATCGAGCGCGAAATCCTCAAGAGCACGCAGCCGCTCGACCTCGACGGACTGAATCGCGCGCTGCAGCCGCTGGGTTTGAGTGCCGGGGTCCCGCTCGGCTTCAACAACACCTATGCACTGGCGATGCGCGAAGATCGCGCGCAGGCGCTCGGCATCCGTTCTGTTTCCGACCTTGCTGCGCATCCGGAAGTTGTATTGGGCCTTTCGCAGGAATTCATCGGTCGCGCCGACGGCTGGCCGGGCCTGAAGAAGGCGTACGCGTTGCCGCATTCGACGCCGCACGGCCTCGACCATGGCCTGGCTTACGAAGCCATTGCCGCCGGGCAAGTGGATGTCATCGATGCCTACACCACCGATGCGAAAATCGGCCGCTTCAAGCTGCGTGTACTGAAGGACGACAAGCTGTTCTTTCCGGTCTACGACGCCGTGCTGCTTTACCGCGCGGACCTGCCGCAACGGCTGCCGCGCACCTGGGCGGCCCTGGCGGCGCTGCGCGGCGCGTTCGACGAGCGCCGCATGATCGCGCTCAACGCCGAGGCGGAACTCAACGGCAAGAGCTTCAACGAAGTGGCGAAAGGATTTCTCGGGGAGCGGCCGGCACAAACACCGGGCGGCGGCTTTCTGGCGCGTTTGTTCGCGCCGGATTTCTGGCGGCTCGCCTACGAGCACGTGATGCTGGTGGCGGTCTCGCTGTTCGTCGCCATCGCGATCGGCATTCCGCTCGGCATCCTGGCGTACCGCGTCCCGGCAGTGCGGCAGTGGGTGCTGTCGGCGGTCGGTGTGATCCAGACGATCCCCTCGCTGGCGCTGTTCGCTTTCCTGATTCCGCTGTTCGGCAAGATCGGCACGATACCGGCGCTCGCCGCGTTGTTCCTGTACGCGCTGCTGCCGATCGTGCGCAATACCTATTCCGGCCTGGCGGACATCGCGCCGGGATTGCGCGAATCGGCGGTCGCTCTCGGTCTGCCGCCGGATTACCGGCTGCGGGTCATCGAATTGCCGCTGGCCTCGCGCGCCATTCTCGCCGGCGTGAAGACTTCCGCCGTGATCAATGTCGGCACCGCCACCATCGCCGCCTTCATCGGCGCCGGCGGCTTCGGCGAACGCATTGCCCAGGGACTCGCGCTAAACGACAACGCCACCCTGCTGGCCGGCGCGGTGCCCGCGGCGGCACTGGCGTTGCTGGTGCACGGTGGATTTGAGTTGCTGGATCGCTGGCTCATGCCCGCGGGGCTTCGCGACGAAGCAGTTTCCCCCTCTGTCTAATTCTCACCACGCGCCGCAAGCGGCACAAGTGTTCCCTTGAGGAACGAAGGTCACGAAGGGACACGAAGAAAACCGAAGGGGATTTTCTCGTCATCGCAGGATGCAGTGTGTGGGCGCCAGGATCACCCGATTCTGCATATAACAAGACATTCCCTTTCCATTTCGTCTCTTGCCCTTCTTCGTGTTCCTTCGTGTCCTTCGTGCCTCAAGGGAACACTTGTGCCGCTTGCGGCGCGTGATGAGATTTAAGATTCATTGCGCGGGCAGGAAGCCTTCGACGGAGAGGTAGCGTTCGCCGGTGTCGTAATTGAAGCCGATGACTTTCGCGCCTTTCGGCAGCTCGGGCAGTTTTTGCGCTATCGCCGCCAGCGTGGCGCCTGAAGACAGCCCGATCAACATGCCTTCCTCGCGCGCCGCGCGGCGCGCCATTTCCTTCGCCGCTTCCGGCTCGACGGCGATTGTTCCATCCAGAATTTTTGTGTCGAGGATTTTCGGAATGAAACCGGTGCCGATGCCTTGCAGCGGATGCGGGGAATGCTTGCCGCCCGCGATGACCTGCGAAGACATGGCCTCGACCGCGAAGACCTTCAGTTTCGGCCAGGCTTTTTTCAGCACCTGCGCGCAGCCGGTGATGTGCCCGCCGGTGCCCACGCCGGTGATGAGCGCGTCGAACCCGTCGGGAAAGTCGGTGAGGATTTCCTTCGCGGTGGTGCGCGCGTGCACTTCGACGTTGGCGGGGTTCTCGAACTGCTGCGGCATCCACGCCCCGGGCGTTTGCGCGACGAGTTCCTGTGCACGGGCGATCGAGGCGCTGATGCCTTTCTCGCGCGGCGTGAGTTCGAATTTCGCGCCGTAGGCGAGCATAAGGCGGCGGCGCTCGATCGACATGCTGTCGGGCATGACGAGGATGACCTGATAACCCTTCACCGCACCGACGAGTGCCAGGCCGATGCCGGTGTTGCCCGAGGTGGGTTCCACGATGGTGCCGCCGGGCTTGAGCTTGCCGCTTTTCTCGGCGTCTTCCACCATCGACAGCGCAATGCGATCCTTGATCGAGCCACCGGGATTGGCGCGCTCGGACTTGATCCAGACGTTCTGTCCCGGGCCAAACAGCCGGTTGATGCGGATGTGCGGGGTGTTTCCGATGGTGGCGAGAATGTTGTCGGCTTTCATAGCGTCTCCCGGTTGCAGGTTAAGGCGTTTCGAAGGAAAGGCGAAGCATGCGCCATCTCCAATTTGGCAGGCAAGCCGCGTCGTGCTTTAGTCTTGCCGCCAAGGCGCCAAGAGCGCCAAGAAAAGAGACCGGAAAGAAGCAAGAGGTGTCATGAGGCATACACTTCCACACTGTTTGCGCAGCACGTAAAGCCGT
>DASWEZ010000187.1:0-7638 GCA_036394495.1 Burkholderiales bacterium | reverse complement strand
CGAAAAACCACCGACACCAAGCGCGCAAATGCACGCTTCGGAACCGCCGGCCAACATGATGTCCGCATCCCCGTATTCGATAAGACGAGCCGAATCCCCGATGCAATGGTTCGAGGTAGTGCATGCTGTGACCATTGCGAGGGACGGCCCCTTGAAGCCATACATGATCGACAGATTGCCGGAGAAGTAAAAAACTTCGACGTCAGCACGGTGCTGTCTGCGAAGGAAGCCCGCCGGGTCGATGTATTCATCCATTACGGCATCGCTGCCGCCGCTGAAGCCGTCAAGGACGCCGGCCTCGAAGCGCATCCGAAGAATGCCGAGCGCATCGGCGTCAATGTCGGTTCCGGCATCGGCGGTCTGCCGCTGATCGAGGAAACGCACAAGGCCATGATCGAAGGCGGTCCGCGCAAGATCTCCCCGTTCTTCATTCCTGGCGCCATCATCAACATGATCTCCGGCAATCTGTCGATCATGTATGGCTTCAAGGGACCGTCGCTCGCCATGGTCACGGCATGTACCACAGCGAACCATTGCATCGGGGATTCGACCCGGCTCATAGAATACGGGGATGCCGACATCATGCTGGCCGGCGGTTCCGAAGCGTGCATTTGCGCGCTTGGGGTCGGTGGTTTTTCGGCCGCAAGGGCTCTTAGCACGCGTAACGACGATCCTGCCACCGCAAGCCGGCCGTGGGATACCGATCGCGACGGATTCGTGCTCGGCGAAGGTGCGGGCGTGCTGGTACTCGAGGAGTTGGAACACGCGAAGGCCCGTGGTGCGAAAATCTACTGCGAACTGGCAGGATATGGCGTAAGCGCCGATGCCCATCACATCACGGCGCCCTGCGAGGACGGAGAAGGCGCTGCGCGGGGCATGGTCAACGCAATGCGCAACGCCGGGGTCAATCCGGACGAAGTGGATTACATCAATGCCCACGGCACTTCGACGCCTCTGGGGGATCTTGCCGAAACGATCGCAGTAAAACGCTGCTTCGGCGACCACGCAAAGAAGCTGGCGGTCAGTTCCACCAAGTCCAGTACAGGCCACCTGCTCGGTGCCGCAGGCGCGGTAGAAGCGGTGTTCACCATCATGGGAATGAGAGATGGTGTTGCCCCACCGACCATCAATCTGTTCAACCAGGATCCGCGGTGCGACCTCGACTACGTGCCCAACACGGCGAGGCAGATGAAGATCAAGGTCGCCCTGTCGAATTCTTTCGGCTTCGGGGGCACCAACGGCACGCTGGTCTTCCGGGCGATCTGATCGCTTGAGAAGCGTCCGGATTCCTGATTGGAATTCGGGACAGTATCCAAACGCCGGCGGGGCAGGGCGATGTTCATGGTCCGGAGATGACGGTTCACAGCATGGCAAAACACAAAAATCTGTTCCTGCCTGCACCCCGATGGACGGTCATGCGGCTATTACGCACCGGCATTTTGCTTGGCGTGCTGGCCGCGATGTGCGCAGTCGCATGGCTGGCTTATTTCGCCTTCAACCCGATCGACACGCCTCCGGGTGCGCGCACCTTCAGCGTCGATCCCGGTCGCAGCCTGCGCGGCGTTTCCGAGCAGCTTGCGCAAGCCGGCCTGATTTCCGACCACTGGAGCTTCCTTGTATTTGCGCGGGCGATGGGCGCCGCGGGGCAGATCAAGGCCGGCAGTTACGAAGTGGGGCCGCAAATTGCGCCGTATCGGCTGTTGGAAAAAATCGTCCGCGGCGAGTTTGCAATGGCCGAACTCAGATTCATCGAAGGATGGACCTTTGCGCAATTGCGCGGCGTTCTGGACGCGCACCCGGCACTCAAACACGAAAGCACCGGACTGCCCGATGCCGAGATTCTGCGGCGCCTGGGCATCGACAAGACTTCGCCCGAAGGCTTGTTTTTTCCAGATACCTATCTGTTTGCCGTAGCATCCAGTGATACGGCATTGCTGAAACAGGCTTATGCGAGGATGCAATCCAAGTTGCAGGCATTATGGGCCGAGCGTGCGCCCGGGCTGCCCCTGAAGACTCCGTATGAAGCATTGATATTTGCATCGATCGTCGAAAAAGAGACCGGCCGCAACGATGAGCGGGAAATGGTTGCCGCGGTCTTCATCAACCGGCTCAAGCGCGGCATGCGCCTGCAGACCGACCCGACAGTGATCTACGGGCTTGGACACACGTTCGACGGGAATTTGCATCGCCGCGACCTGTTGACTGACAGTAGTTACAACACTTACACGCGCTACGGACTCCCGCCGACGCCGATCGCAATGCCCGGAGAGGCGTCGATCAGAGCGAGCCTGCATCCGGCGCAAAGTCCGGCGCTGTATTTTGTCGCCCGTGGCGACGGCAGCCACCAGTTCTCCTCAAACCTGGTGGAGCACAACCGCGCCGTGAACAAGTTCCAGTTACACCGGTGAAGCGCGGCCTCTTTATCACTTTCGAAGGTATCGACGGCGCGGGCAAAAGCACCCACATGGCCTGGTCGGCGGATTTTCTGCGAGGGCAGGGTGTTGCGCTGACTCTGACGCGCGAGCCCGGCGGCACCGTCCTCGGCGAGAAACTCCGTGAACTTCTCCTGGCAGCGGAAGGACCCATCCACGCCGAGACCGAAGCGTTGCTGATGTTTTCCGCTAGGCGTCAGCATCTGGAGGAAATCATCAGGCCGGCATTGTTGCGTGGCGACTGTGTGCTATGCGATCGCTTCACGGACGCGAGCTTTGCCTATCAAGGTGGCGGGCGTGGCGTGGAAAAGAAAAAGCTTGCCGCACTGGAGGCCTGGGTTCATCCGGACCTGCAGCCTGATCTGACTATCCTGTTCGATGTAAGCGCACAGGTAGGGCAGGACCGGGTCGCCCGCATCAAATCCCCGGACCGCTTCGAACGCGAAAGCGCAGAGTTCTTCGTCCGCGTCCGCGATGCCTATCTCGATCGGATGAAAGAGACACCCCATCGGTTCATGCGCATAGACGGCACCAGGCCCATTTCCGCTATCCGGGAGGAGCTGGGGAAGAAATTCACGATGGTTCTGTCGAAGTGGAACAGCTGATTTACCCCTGGGTTCTGCCGGTCCTCGACAGGCTGCCGCGCCCTGCCAAGGCATTGCCGCGGGCGTTGCTGCTGACGGGTAGACCGGGCTTGGGCAAACGCGCCACCGCATTGTTTCTCGTACAAGGCCTCCTGTGCGAAACGCAAAGGGATGAATTGAAGGCCTGTGGAACATGCACATCATGCCGTCTCTACCAGGTGGGAAATCATCCCGACCTGCGCATGCTCGAGGTTGGACAGGAAGAAGAGGGTCCAGTGCCCGGCGCTGCCGATGAGGACAGCGGACCGTCCAAAAAGGTCAGCCGGCAGATTTCGGTGGAAAGAGTCCGCACGCTGACGGATTTCGTGACCATCACATCGCATCGCGGCGGCGCAAAGGTCGTCTGCATCGTGCCCGCGGAGGCGATGCATCCGAGTGCAGCCAATGCCGTCCTCAAAATTCTTGAGGAACCGCCGGGCGACACCTATTTTGTTCTCGTAAGCCACCAACCCGAACGTCTCCTGCCGACGATACGCAGCCGCTGCTTCCATCTGGCGTTTACCTTGCCCGACGCCGGCCCCGCACTGGACTGGCTGAGGGGGCAGGGGATAGAACGGGGCGAATTGGCTCTGGCGCAGGGCGGTTATGCGCCGCTCGCCGCAATGGACCGCGTGGGCGACGAGGCTTTCTGGAGCCAGCGCAAGGCCCTGCTGGATACGCTTGCGGTTTCCGGATTCGATCCTTTGCATGCTGCAGACTGCGCTGAGGATATCGATGGAGCCGTGGTATCGACTTTGCTGTCGCAGTGGGCTTACGACGTCGCCGCACTGAAATCCGGAGGAAAAGTGCGTTACCACTTCGACTACGCGGCCTCGCTGCAAAAGATCGCGGACGGCGTCCCAGTCGATGAATTGATGGGTTGGTACGATGCGGTAATACAATTCGGGCGCGTCGCCCAGCACCCGCTGAACAAACGTTTAGCCATGGAAAGTCTCTTGTCGTGCTATCCCAGCCGCTGAATGACTCGAGTCCGGAAGTACGGCCCGGCGCAAGATTACCTCTAAAGTACTTTAATGTTAATATTTAATACCCTGAAATTAAATTGTTTATAGATTCACACTGTCACATCAATTTCCCCGAACTGGCTGCCGATCTGAGCGGGGTCACCGGGGCCATGGCAGCAAACGGCGTGACCCATGCGCTTTGCGTTTCCGTGAACCTGGAAACCTTTCCCGAGATCCTGGCGATCACAGCACGCTTCCCCAACATATTTGCCTCCGCCGGCGTTCACCCGGACGACCGATCGGGCGAAGAACCGGACGTCGATCGACTGATCGGCCTGGCTGATCACCCCAAGGTGGTCGCCATCGGGGAAACCGGCCTGGACTACTACAGGGTCGAGGGCGACACCGGGTGGCAACGGCAGCGCTTTCGCACGCATATCCGTGCCGCCAGACAAATCGGCAAACCGCTCATTGTTCATACGCGGCAAGCTGCTGAAGACACTCTCAAGGTCATGCGTGAGGAATCTGCAGCCGAGATCGGCGGTGTCATGCATTGCTTCACCGAAACTGCCGAGGTGGCCAGGCAGGCCATGGAGATGAATTTCATGATCTCGTTTTCGGGCATCGTGACATTCAAGAACGCGACGGCACTGAAAGACGTCGCATGCACAGTGCCATTGGATTGCATGTTGATCGAGACGGATTCGCCGTATCTGGCGCCCATTCCTTATCGCGGCAAGACGAATCAACCTGCCTATGTGCGCTTCGTGGCCGAGGAAATTGCCCGGCTTAAGGGCATATCGGTTGAATCCGTGGCCGAAGCGACTACTGCGAATTTCTTCAGATTGTTCAAAAGGGCGGCAGCGCCCAATGCCTGAGAAGAGCCTCGATTTGCCGAACCGCCATTGTTGTTCGCGTGATGATGTAATGCGCATAATGTATATTATGTTAAATTATATCCATGGCAAGGTTTCGAGGACTCTAGAGCGATTGTTTTTTGACCCACCCTCACCCTTTGATCTCTTCGGAGAGACCCCGGTCACGTGCACGTATGGTGGTGAGGTCAATATGCGATGCTTGGTGGCAGGCCAAAGCGGCGGGCACATTTGAAGCGATCGTTGAGAAGCGCAGTTGATTTCCGGCGAGGCCTAGGGTGCGGGTTTTCCTGAAATCTGACGTAAGCGTTCGAAACAGCAAACTGCCGCTGCTGCGGCGACGTTGAGCGATTCAACTTTCCCTGCCATCGGAATGTGGACGAGCTGGGTAGCCAGCGCACGGCCTTCTTCCCCCAGACCCCTGCCCTCGTTCCCGAAAATCAGCGCCACAGTGCCGGTGAGATCGATGTCGTGGATCGACTGTTCGGCGTGAGGGCTGGTGGCGATGACGCTGCCCCTGAAGCCGGTAAGCGCCGTCGTCAGATCGACGCGTTCGCGCACCGGCAGAACGAACTGTGCGCCCATGCCGCCGCGAAGGGATTTTGGCGACCATACATCCGCGCAGCCTTTGGTCAGATGCGCGGATGTGGCGCCGGCCGCGGCGGCGGTGCGCAGCAGCCCGCCGACATTACCCGGATCCTGAACGCCGTCGATCAGAACCCGGAAGTCATCTTTGGGCCGCGAAGCGACATGCGGGATCGGCGTGATCGCGGTAACGCCCTCCGGCGTTTCCACCTGGGTGATTTCCGCGAACAGATCGTCCGCGAGCAGAAAGACGTTACGCGGCTTTGCGGCCTCGATCAGTTCACGGACTTCGCTGCGTTCGGCGCCCGCCTCGCTCAGCAGCAGCAGAACATCTTCGAACCCGAATTGATCGGCGTAAGCACGAATCAGGCGCGTGCCATCGAGTAAAAGCTTGCCGCCCTTGCTGCGCTCCCGTGCGGACTCTGCCAGTTTGCGCGCTAGCTTGAAATGCGCGTTCTGGCGCGAAGAGAGGCGTTCCATGAGAAGGCAGTTGGCAGTTGGAAAATTGGTGCCCGGAGCCGGAATCGAACCGGCATGGCCTTTTAAAGGACCGAGGGATTTTAAGTCCCTTGTGTCTACCAATTTCACCATCCGGGCAGAGAGACGGATTCTATGTGAGTTTCGGCCCTACTCCGTAGGGAGACACAAGAGACTACATCCCTTGTCGAAGCTCCGATTCATCGCTTCGACCTGCCACTACACCACCCGGGCAGGCAATGGCGCGACAAGGATAGCGCGGAAAGACCAGATCGTGAGGAGTTAGAGGCGGGGGTCGGAATCGAACCGGCGTACACGGCTTTGCAGGCTGCTGATGTTATCGAAAAATCACACAGTTAAGAGGCATTTCCACTTCCAATCTACTCCTGAGCGCGTGGCTGCTGCGTAACCACTCGTGCCACTCAATCGCAGGCGCTCCCTATCGAGCGCGCCGTACTAGTCGTTGGCTTGACCTTCGCCGTCACATCGACTCGCGAGGCCACGTCTTGTTCCTATCGGAGTTAAAAATTTTCCATCGCCGCAGCGTGCTAGATCGCATCTGCGTTCAAAAGAGGCGATTGTATTCTTGCCATAACTTCAGTAAATCACCACAATTCCGCTTATCACTCTTCCGGGAAATGGAAGAATCATGGACCGACTCGATGAACTTGCCGTCCTGGTCACCATCGTGGACGAAGGCAGCCTCGCCGCTGCCGCGCGGCGACTGCGGCGTTCGTCGCCGTCGATCACGCGCGTGCTGGCGGCGTTGGAGGAACGCGCCGGGGCACGCCTGCTGGAACGGACCACACGGCATCTCGCACCCACCGAGGCGGGCCTCGCGCTCGCTGCGCGCGCACGCGCCCTACTGACCGATTATTCCGGCGCCATGAGCGACCTTGGCAGCGCACCGGTGCGCGGCCTGATCCGGGTCGCGGCGCCGGTCCCTTTCGGGCGCCTGCACGTCTCGGCTATCGTGAATAGTTTCCTCGATAGCTACCCGGATACGCGCATCGATCTAATGCTGAACGACCGTTATGTCGACCTGATCGACGAGGGCGTGGACGTCGCAGTCCGCGTCGGCATCCTCGCGGATTCAGGCATGGTGGCGCGCACAGTGGGCAGCTTGCGTGGCCTGGTGGTGGTCGCGAGCCCGGACTATTTGGCAAAGCGGGGTGTACCGGATCGTCCTGCGGCGCTCAACCGGCACGACCTCATTTTCTTCACGGCACATCAGCGGCCGAGCGAATGGCGCTTCGGCGCGGGCTCGCCCGGGTCTACCCGTATCTGGTAGCGGCGGACATCAAATCGGAAAAGCTGGTGCCCGTGCTGGAGAGCTTCGAGATGGAACCGCAACCGATGCGCCTCGTCACACCAAACTCCCGCATTACACCCAAAGTGCGTGCATTCCTTGACCATGCGACCGCCGCGCTGAAGCGGCTCGATGTAATCAATGAATCCGGCAGCCCCAAGCAGCGGCCGGTCGAGCGGTCCACCTCGAGTCGGGTACGCCGATAGCGGACCTTCCGAAGCCGTCAGGTGGTATGTGCGTACGCCCTGTCGCGCTCGTGAGTGATTGCTGGTCCTCGTCGTTCTCAAGGAATGACGCGGTCGCGTTTGAACTCGGCAAACATCCGTAAGAACATCTCTTCGCTATCCACCACCATTTCGTGGAAGCCGAATC
>DASWEZ010000186.1:0-5386 GCA_036394495.1 Burkholderiales bacterium | reverse complement strand
GCACGCCGAATACGAGCAGAAACATGGGCGCCTCTTCCGCAACCGAGTAGCCGGCCTGCTTCACCCCCAGGTACATGTTGATGCCTGCGCCGACGAGCCAGAGCGGAAGAAAGGCGAGCGCCGCCGTCGCGATCGCGGACGTGCCGCCGAGAAGATAGCCCGCGAGGGCACACACGCCGAGTATTCCGAATCCAATCGCAAGCACGATGATCGTGTGCATGATGTACTCCTCAAATTGGTAGATCGTTACCGATGTTCCAGACTACTGAAAGTCTCACCACGAAGACACGAAGATCACGAAGGAACACGAAGAAAAACAAAATGGGATGATGTATTAGTTTTCCGGTTCGCGTTTATGGCTGCCGAATATCCTGATATCAGTCCAGCCCCACAAATCTTCTACCTGATATTCGTCAGTGTCTTTCGCCCTTCTTCGTGTTCCTTCGTGTTCTTCGTGTCTTCGTGGTGAGATTTAACATTTTATTTCGCCTGTCCGATGTCCAGGCATTTGATCTTGCCGGATGGGGAGAGCTGGAACCTGAAGTAAGTTCGAAAGTCACCCCACTGGTCAGAGTGGAAGTGACCGGTTATGTCGAGACCTCCATTCTCCACCTTGTCGATCGACGTAAACCGCTCATGGCCGAGCGCGTCCTTCGTGAATTTATCCAGGTTGCGCGGCGCGCCGTCATCGTAGAGCTTTGCGTTCGCTTCGAACAGGGACGACCAGGTTTTGCGGTCACCGCTCTGCAGCGCGTCGATGGCGGCTTTGACGGTCGGGTTCGTCAGCGCATTGGTATTCACCGGATTTCCTCCGTCATGGCCTGATACCTCGATTTGCCAGGGTTCAGAGAAACATTCCGCCCGAAGCCTCGATTCGCTGTGCATTGATCCAGCCGTTGTCGGCCGAAAGCAGCAAAGAGATGACGCCGCCGATGTCATCGGGCTGGCCCACGCGACCCAGCGCGGTCTGCGAGGCGAGAAAGCCGTTGAGCTGGGCATTGTCGCGCACCACGCCGTTGCCGAAATCGGTTTCGATCGCGCCGGGCGCTACTACGTTTACGGCGATGTCGCGCGGTCCCAATTCCTTGGCCATGTATTTGGTCAGCACTTCGATCGCCCCCTTCATCGACGCATAGGCGGCGTAGCCCGGCTGGGTGAAACGCGTCAACCCGGTCGAGACATTGACGATGCGGCCGCCGTCGGCGATCAGCGGCAACAGTTTTTGGGTAAGGAAGAACACGCCCTTGAACTGAATGTTCACCAGTTCGTCGAATTGCGCTTCGGAGGTTTCCGCGAGTGTGGCATAGGTGCCGATGCCGGCGTTGTTGACGAGATAATTGATGCGTTCGCGCTGCCAGTGCTGCGTGAGCGCGCTGCGCACCCGCGCAACGAAGGCGGTGAAGCTGCTGCTGTTGCCGACGTCGAGCTGCAAGGCCACCGCGCGGCGGCCGAGTTTTTCGATCTGCGCCACGACTGCCTCGGCTTCGGCCTGGTTGCCGCGGTAAGTGAGGATCACGTCGCTGCCCTGTTTGGCCAGATGCAGGGCGGTGTTTTTGCCCAGGCCGCGGCTGCCACCGGTGACCAGGGCGATGGGGTTGAAAGTCGTATTCATGCAAGTCTCCTTGAGGGTCAGGTTGATCGGTAGTGCATGGAAGCCACTCTATTGAGAGACAACCAACCGATAAACTCCTAGAATCTGATTTGACTGTTCATGAATGGCGAACAATAGCCGCTCGCTCGCGGATCGAAGACCCTCCGGGACCTTGGATGAACCGACTCGAAGCCATGCAGATCTTCGTCCGGGTGGCGGACCTCACCAGCTTCACCCGCACGGCCGATATTTTGGGAATACCCAAGGCCAGCGTCTCCAACGCCGTGCAGCAGCTCGAAGGTTCGCTCGGCACGCGGCTGTTGCACCGGACCACGCGCAAGGTGGAATTGACGCAGGACGGACGGGCGTTCTACGAGCGCTGCAAGGATCTGCTGGACGACATGGACGAATTGCAGGCCATGTTCCAGCAAGGCACGCAATCCCTGCGCGGCCGCCTGCGTGTCGACATGCCGAGCGCCGTGACGCGCACGTTCATCATTCCGCGCCTGCCGCAATTCCTGCAGGCGCATCCGCAACTCGAACTGGAGTTGAGCGGCACCGACCGTCGCGTGGATCTGGTCCGCGAGGGTTTCGATTGCGTGCTGCGCGTCGGCGCGCTGGGCGACACCAATCTCATCGCGCGTCCGCTCGGCCGCTTTCGCATGCTCAACTGCGCAAGTCCGGCATACCTGCGCAGCCACGGCACACCGCAGACTCTCGACGATCTTGCTTCCCACCAGCTGATCCATTACTCGCCTACGCTCGGCGCGAAATCGGCAGGATGGGAATATCCGGACGGCGCAGGCTACAGCGACTTGCCCATGTCCGGCGTGTTGACGGTAAACAATACCGAAGCCTACGAGGCCGCCTGTCTCGCGGGATTGGGAATGATCCAGGTCCCGGCGGTCGGCGTGCAGCATCTCGTCGCGCAAGGCGTGCTGGTGGATGTGCTGCCGCAGTTCCGCGCCGAGCCCATGCCGGTATCGCTGCTCTACGCGAACCGGCGCAACTTGCCCAAGCGCGTGCAGGTGTTCATGAACTGGATTGCCGAGACGCTGGCGCCGCACCTCGACGATGCAGCGTGACGGAGTACGGACTTAAGGGTGTGAAAATTCCGGTTCGCTAGCTTCCCTCCGCTTTTCTCTTTCTGCCCAGTTCGCGGATGAAACTGACCAGGTACCAGATCTGTTCGTCGGCGAGCTGGTCCCTGAACGGGGACATCATGGTTCCGGGACGGCCGTTTTTGATGGTATTGAAAATCATCTCGTCGGTCGGCGTGCGCAACCATTCGTCGTCGGTCAGGTCGGGGCCGGTTCCACCGCGGGCGTTGCCGCCGTGGCAGCCGTGGCAGGAGATGCGCTTGAATAATTTTGCGCCGTATTCGATTGCCTGCGGATCACCTTCGTAAGGATTCTTGAGCTGGCCGGTCGGGACCGGGCCGGTTTCGACGTTGCCCGCGCCGCCGGTGAGGGCCGCCAAGCAGGCCAGGGCAAACAGGATTCTTTTCATCTGATTCACTTTGCCAATGCGGGCTGCAAGAACGCGGCCGGTTCAGGAGCAACCGGCCGCATCGACTCGAACGAGTCCGGCTTACTTGTCGAACAACGCGAACACCGTCAGGTAACCACCCTTGCGGTTGTCCTTCAGGTGCGGCGCGCCGCCTTTGCCTCCCCAGGTTGCCCAGCCGGTCCAGCCGCCCCAGCCGGACGGTACCGCGATGTACTGCTTGCCGTCGATGGAAAACGCGACCGGACTGCCGACGATGCCGGAGCCGGTCTGGTAGGACCACAGTTCCTTGCCGGACTTCGCATCATAGGCACTGAACGTCCCTTCCGGCGTGCCGGCGAATACCAGACCGCCCGCGGTGGTGAGTATGCCGCTGGTGAACGGCGACGGCGCCTTCACCGTCCATTTCTTCTCGCCGGTGACGGCATCGAACGCAACCAGCTGGCCGTAGCCCTTGATCCATTCCGCCTCGGCAATGCCGAGATTGTAATTGCCTTCGGCGCGTTCGCTTTTTCCCGCGAGGATGTCGACGCAGATTTCGCGGCTGGGCACGAACACCATCTTCATCTGCGGGTTGTAACTCATCGGATTCCACCACTTGCCGCCCTCGGACGCCGGGCACACGCCCTTCGCCTTGTGCTCGTAGGTGGGAACCTTGTCCATGTCGATGATCGGCTTGCCCTCGGGAGTGAAACCGGTGGCCCAGTTCACCTTGGAGATTTCCTTGCCCCAGAGGAATTTGCCGTTGGTGCGATCAACCTGGTACAGGAAGCCGTTGCGGTCGCCATGCAGCCACACTTTCTTGCCGCCCAGGTCGGCGAGGATGGTTTCGTTCACGCCGTCGAAATCCCACACGTCCCAGGGCGTGTACTGGTAGTAGAACTTCATCGCGCCGGTATCGGGATTGAACGCGAGCGTGGAGTTGGTATAGAGATTGTCGCCCTTGCGATTCGCCCCGTCCCAGTCGGGATTCGGATTGCCGGTGCTCCAGTAGAGAAGGTCCAGCGCCGGGTCATACGAGCCGGTGATCCACGCGGAGCCGCCGCCGAATTTCCAGATGTCGGCATCGTCGGTGCCCCAGGTGTCGGAGCCCGGCTCGCCGGGAGCGGGAATGTTGAAATGTTTCCAGACTTCCGCGCCGGTCTCCGCGTCCAGGGCTTCGATCCACAGGCGGGTCGGGTATTCGGCGCCGGACATGCCGACGACGATCTTGCCTTTTACCACCAGCGGCGCAACGGTCATGGTGTAGGCCTTGCTCCAGTCGGCGACCGTCACGTCCCAGGCCACTTTGCCTGTCACGCGATCGAGCGCGATGACGTGCGCATCCGGCGTGGTGAAGTACACCTTGTCCTTGTAAATGGCTGCGCCGCGATTGCCGAGATCGCAGCAGAGCATCTTGCCGATTCCGTCCGGCAGCGGATGCGCGAAATGCCAGGCAGGGGTGCCGGTCTTCGCATCGACCGCGTAAATATGGCCGTGGGACGAAGTCACGTACATCGTGCCGTCCACCACCAGCGGTGTCGTGTTCTGCGCGTCGAGCGTGCCGAACGAAAAACTCCAGACCGGGACCAGCTTCTTGACGTTGCCGGTATTGATCTTCGACAGCGGGCTGAAGCGCGTGCCGGAATAATCACGGCCCGCCATGAGCCAGTTGTTGGGTTCCTTGGCTGCATTGAGCAGCATGTCGTCGGTGACCGGCGTGTGGATCACGTCGGCGTGGGCCGGCATGATCAGCACCCCGGCGCCGAGGCCGGCGGCGAAAAGAAGGGACTTCAGAAATGACTTTATTCGAGCGCGCATGGGAGTACCTCCGATTGAGTTGCGTTTCATTTCGAGGGCGGCTTTATTTTTTTGCCGCGGGGGAGTCTCTGCAAGAAATCTGCCAAACGCAAGGTATTGCGCTTGGTGAAATTGCGGATTCAGGAGCGCGTTCCATCAGTAAAAATGATGTGTGCATCCGTGCACTTGCAGCCTGCACGCGCTCGCATCTCAGGTGCCGGGCTCGCAGTCCGGAACCGGATAGGTCCAGTTCATCGCACGAATCGGGTGCGAAAAATCTGCGGCCGGGCGGTCCCGGTGCGAAGCCCGGCAATGCGGGCCGGGCGCAGACAACCAAGCCCCAGGGAAGCTCTGATCAAGTCTTGCGAGGCGCGTTGCGTCAGGTGCGGATGGATGGGAGGCGCCGCGACGAAGCCAAGGCAGGTACCTTGGCCAGGAGCGCAACAATGCAGACGCCGCACCTGACACAACCCGATAATCGCTCGTCTCTATGAGAGGGACCGGGGTGAT
>DASWEZ010000185.1:0-8553 GCA_036394495.1 Burkholderiales bacterium | reverse complement strand
GTTTTGTTCTTTTGATGGCTTTTTGCTATCCTGACCGACCCTTACTGACCCACCCCAGAACTTTCGAATGAATGATTTTCTGTTCACATCCGAGTCGGTTTCCGAAGGCCATCCGGACAAAGTCGCAGATCAGATTTCCGATGCCGTGCTGGACGCCATCTTAACCCAGGACAAATTCGCCCGAGTAGCGGCAGAAACCCTGGTCAATACCGGCCTTGTGGTCATGGCCGGCGAAATCACCACCCATGCCGTGGTGGATTTCCAGCAGGTGGCGCGTGAAACGATCAAGCGCATCGGTTACGACAATACCGACTATGGCATCGACTATCGCGGCTGCGCCGTGCTGGTTGCCTACGACAAGCAGTCGCCCGACATCGCGCAAGGCGTGGACAAGGCCCAGGACGATCCGCTTAATCAGGGCGCGGGCGACCAGGGTCTGATGTTCGGTTATGCCTGCGACGAAACGCCGGTCCTGATGCCGCTGCCCATCTATCTGGCGCATCGCCTGGTCGAGCGCCAGTCGGAGCTGCGTCGCGATGGACGCCTGCCATGGTTGCGGCCGGACGCCAAATCCCAGGTCACCATCCGCTACGTCAACGGCCGGCCGGATTCGGTCGACACGGTCGTGCTTTCCACCCAGCATTCGCCCGACATTTCCCTGGAAAAGATCCGCGAGGCCGTGGTCGAGGAGATCGTCAAGCCGGTGCTGCCGAAGAACCTGATCAAGGGCGAGATCAAGTTCCTGGTCAACCCGACCGGGCGTTTCGTCGTCGGCGGACCGCAGGGCGACTGCGGCCTGACCGGTCGCAAGATCATCGTCGATACCTACGGCGGCGCTGCCCCCCACGGCGGCGGCGCGTTCTCCGGCAAGGATCCCTCCAAAGTCGACCGCTCCGCCGCATATGCGGCGCGTTATGTGGCCAAGAACATCGTGGCCGCAGGACTCGCCACCCGCTGCCAGATCCAGGTGTCCTATGCGATCGGCGTGGCCAAGCCCACCAGCGTAATGGTCACGACGTTCGGCACCGGCAAGATCGCCGACGAAAAAATCGCGCACCTCGTGCAGAAGCATTTCGACCTGCGGCCCAAGGGCATCGTGGCCATGCTCGATCTGCTGCGTCCGATCTACGAAAAGACGGCGGCTTACGGTCACTTCGGCCGCGACGAGCCCGAGTTCTCATGGGAGAGCCTCGACAAGGTTGAACTCCTGAAATCGGAAGCGGGAATCAAGAAAGCCGCAGCCGCCTGATCCACCGGCTTTCCGGGAACCTCCCGGCTCGCCTATAATTGCAATTCGCTGAGGAGCGCTGCGACCTTCCCTCGAGGACAGGCCAGGCTCAGCAAAGGAACCAACGGCGCTCACAATCCCTGAACCGGTTGTGAGCGCCGTTTTCATTTTCGGCGCTCCGTTTTAAAGGAGAATGTCGATGTCCGCAGTTCCCAGCCCGAAGAAATCCGGCGATTTCCATATCGCCGACATGGCCCTTGCCGACTGGGGCCGCAAGGAAATCCGCATTGCCGAGACCGAGATGCCCGGTCTGATGGCGATTCGCGAAGAATATTCGACCACCCGGCCGCTGCGCGGCGCGCGCATCAGCGGTTCGCTGCATATGACCATCCAGACCGCCGTGTTGATCGAAACGCTGCAGGCGCTCGGTGCGGAGGTGCGCTGGGCTTCCTGCAACATCTATTCGACACAGGACCATGCTGCCGCCGCGATCGCTTCGACCGGAACGCCGGTGTTTGCCGTGAAGGGCGAAACGCTGGCCGAATACTGGGATTACACCCATCGTATTTTCGAATGGCCGGCGGGCGCTCATTCCAACATGATCCTGGATGACGGCGGCGACGCGACCATGCTGCTGCATCTGGGGACGCGCGCCGAGTCCGATGCTTCGGTGCTGCACAACCCGGGCAGCGAGGAGGAGACCGCATTGTTCGCCGCCATCAAGGCCAAGCTCAAGCATGAGCCGAAGTGGTATTCGGCGCGCCTGGCCAGCATCAAGGGCGTCACCGAAGAGACGACGACCGGCGTACATCGCCTCTATCAGATGCACAAGGACGGCAAGCTGGCCTTTCCGGCCATCAACGTGAACGACTCGGTCACCAAGTCGAAATTCGACAACCTCTACGGCTGCCGCGAATCGCTGGTCGACGGCATCAAGCGCGCGACCGACGTCATGATCGCGGGCAAGGTCGCGGTGGTATGCGGCTACGGCGACGTGGGCAAAGGTTCCGCACAGGCGTTGCGGGCGTTGTCGGCCCAGGTCTGGGTCACGGAAGTCGATCCGATCTGCGCGCTGCAGGCTGCGATGGAAGGCTATCGCGTGGTGACCATGGACTACGCCGCCGACAAGGGCGACATATTCGTGAGCGCAACCGGCAATTTCCATGTGATCACGCACGAACACATGAAGAAAATGAAAGACCAGGCCATCGTCTGCAACATCGGCCACTTCGACAACGAGATCGATATCGCATCACTGTCCCGGTACAAATGGGAAGAGATCAAGCCGCAGGTCGACCACGTGATTTTCCCCGACAGTAAACGCATCATCATCCTGGCCAAGGGCCGCCTGGTGAATCTGGGCTGCGGCACCGGACATCCGAGCTACGTCATGAGCTCGTCATTTGCCAACCAGACCATCGCCCAGATCGAGCTATTCGCGAATACGGCGAAGTATCCGGTAGGCGTCTACACTTTGCCCAAGCATCTCGACGAAAAAGTGGCGCGCCTGCAATTGAAGAAGCTGAATGCACAACTGACGGAATTGACGGATACCCAGGCCAACTATATCGGCGTGGACAAGGCGGGACCGTACAAGGCCGACCACTACCGGTATTGATGCACCTCACCCCAGCCCTCTCCTCGCCGTGCGCGGAGAGGGAGCCGGGACAAGTGAACGGGCGTCTGCGTGCTAAGGCAAATGCAAAATTCCCCTACGTTCAGCTTCGAATTCTTTCCGCCGAAAACGCCGGAGGGCAAGGCGAAATTGCGCGCCACCTGGCAGCAGCTCGCGCAACTGAAGCCGCGGTTTTTCTCCGTGACCTTCGGCGCCGGCGGTTCCACCCAGCAGGGCACGCTCGATACGGTGCTGGAAATTCGTGCCGCCGGCCAGCATGCCGCGCCGCATATTTCCTGCGTGGCTTCGAGCAAGTCGGAAATTGCCGCCACGTTGGCGCGTTACCGTGAAAACGACATCCGCCATGTCGTCGCGCTGCGCGGCGACATGCCCTCTGGGCTGGCTTCCAGCGGAGAGCTCAGATATGCGAACGAATTGGTCGCATTCATCCGCGAAACAACCGGCGACTGGTTCCACATCGAGGTGGCGTGCTATCCGGAATACCATCCGCAAACGCGCAACGCAGCCGACGAACTGAAAAACTTCAAGCGCAAGATCGACGCCGGCGCGAACTCGGCCATCACGCAATATTTCTACAATGCAGATGCGTACTTTCGCTTTGTCGACGAAAGCAGCGCCGCCGGCATCAACGTCCCCATCGTGCCGGGCATCATGCCGATCGGCAATTTCTCCCAACTGGCCAGATTTTCCGATGCCTGCGGCGCGGAGATTCCGCGCTGGATGCGCATCAAGCTGGAAGGCTATCGCGATGACACGGCGTCGATCCGCGCCTTCGGCCTCGATGTCGTGACCGCCTTGTGCGAAAAACTGCTCGCTGCCGGTGCACCCGGCCTGCATTTCTATACGCTGAACCAGGCCGGACCGGCCAGTACGATCTGGCAGAGGTTGGGGCTATAGAAAAGTCGGTGCTGCGTGCTGGGTACTGAGTGCTGCGAAGCCGCTTCCAGCGCGCAATCGAACTGTACGTTCTAGCAAGCTCTTTTTTCTTTCGGCACCCAGCACGCAGTACTCAGCACCCGCCTTTTCCTTTCCTTCGTCTTTACTTTAGACTGCGCGCGTGCCGCGCCTATATGCCAAACCGTTAGTCCTGCTGCTCGCCGCCATCGTTGTCGCGGCTCTCTTGGAATTTTCCTGGTTGAACTGGCTGCGCTCGACCGAAGCGCGCTTTTCCGACCTGTTCGTCAAAACCCAGGCCGGGAAGATCAAGCCGGACCCGGACATCGTGGTCGTCGCCGCGGACGAACACAGTCTGGAACAGATGGTTGAATACGCCGGGCGCTGGCCATGGCCGCGCTCCGTGCATGGCGAGATGGTGGAGGCCATCGAGGCACAGAAGCCGCACGCCATCGTCTTCGACGTCATGTTCTTCGAGCCGGATATCTACCGCCTGGATGCGGATGAGTTATTCAACAAGACGGTGGGCCGCTACCACAACGTCTTCTTTCCGACCGTGCGCCAGGATCCTGCGGGCGACCCTTATGGCGTGCCGATCGCGGAAATGCAGGCCGCGCTCGGTGCCTTCGCCGGGCCGCAGGCGGACAAGAATGCCACGCTGAATATCGGATTGCCCAAGGCCCTGACACCGGAGAACTGGCGCCTGGGCACCATCGATTTCCTCGCCGACCCGGATGGCATCGGCCGCCATTACTATGTCTACCAGAATGCCTATGGCTGGAAAATCCCTTCCCTGCCTGCGCGCGTCGCGCAGGATCTCGGCCTGGCCGTGCCGGACGTCGAATCCATCCTGCTCAGCTGGCCGGGCGGAAAAGCCGGCCGCCCGCACGTGTCTTATTCGGATCTCTACATCGATTTCCTCAACCAGAAGCGCAAGCGCGACCCGAACGAGTTCAAGGACAAGATCGTCATCATCGGCGTGACCGCCAGCGGATTGCATGACATAAGGCCCACAGCCGTGGGTTCGTTGTACGACGGTATCGACATTCTGGCCGGCACGCTGGACAACCTGAAGAACCGCAATTACCTGCGCCAGGTGCCGGCCGCATGGCCGGCGTCGATAACGTTAATACTGCTGGCGCTGTTGTATGCAGGGTTCCGCTTGCAACTGCATACGCTGAAAATCGGCGGCGCGCTGCTGATCCTGTCGCTCATTCTGGTGGCGGCGCAGCATGTGGCAACGGCCAAGCTGATGGTCCTGCCGGTGCTGCGTCCGTTGTTGTTCGCCTGGGTTTTCTTTTTCATCGCGGCCCTGCAGGAATATCTGCGCGAACGGCGCGAGCGCGAGCAGGCCGTCCGGGAATTCTCGCGCTTCGTTAATCCGCACGTGGTGAAGGAATTGATCGCGCATGGCGGACTGTCGCGCGAAGGCGAAAGCCGCCAGGTCACGCTGCTGTTCTCCGACATACGCGGTTTCACCACGCTGTCCGAATCGCGCACGCCGCAGGAAGTGGTCAGCCTGATCAACAGTTATTTCAGCCGGCAGGTGGCAGTCGTCTTCCGCAACGGCGGTGCACTCGACAAGTTCATCGGCGATTGCATCATGGCGATCTGGGGCGCGCCGCTCGACGATGCGAATCATGCGGAGCATGCGATCCAGTGCGCGCTGGAGATGGCCGATACGCTGGACGCCTTCCGCAAGGATCTCGCCGATTCCAATGCGGACTTCGATGTCGGCATCGGCATTCACTCCGGACCCGCGGTCGTCGGCCTGATCGGCTCCGAGCAAAGGCGCGAATACACCGCCATCGGTGACACGGTGAACCTGGCGAGCCGGGTCGAGGGGCTGACCAAGGGCGTGGCGCGAATTCTGGTTTCCGAAGACACCATGCGCCTGTGCCCGGACGCCTTTGACTTTGTTCCGCGCGGACTCTATAAAGTGAAGGGCAGGATGCAGGAAGTCGCATTGTTCGAACCGAAGAGGAAACCCGCGTGAAAGTGGCTCCATGAAAACCTTGCTATGGCTGGTTGCCTTGCTGGCGTGGCTGATTCCGTCGGCATATGCAGCCGAAACCGGCTATACGCTGAAAGCCACCGAGGTCAAGGACAAGCCTTTCCTCGATGCCAATACGCTCACCACGCTTCCCGAAAAGACGACGGTCGAGATCCTGACGCGCCAGGGCGCCTGGATGCAGATAAAGACCGCCGACGTCAAACAAGGCTGGATACGCATGTTGTCGGTGCGGCTCGGCAGCCCCGACCAGAAGCCGCAGGGCGGCGGCAGCCTGCTCTCCTCCCTTGCGATCAGCAGCCGGCCGCGGCCGGCGAGCACTTCCACGGTCACCACCGGTGTGCGCGGCTTCTCCGAGGAGGATCTTGCCAATGCCAAGCCGAATGCGGCGGAGGTGGAAAAGATGAAGGGCTACGCGGCCACCCCTGAGGAGGCGACCAGGCTTGCCGAGAGCGGCAAGCTCGAGGTCAAGCCGGTTGCTTACTTCGATGAAAACGGCAAGCCGCTCAAGGAGAAGAAATGAGCGCGCTCAGGCTGGCGGCGGCCCTGTCGATAGCCGCGATCGTGCTCGCCGGTTGCAAGTCCGGCGGTGGATTCGATTTGAAGAACATGGATCTGGGCAATGTGGTCAAGAGTGTGGGCAATCTGCGCGAGGTGAAGGAGCCCGAGGAAATTCAGATCGGCCAGAGCATGACCGAGACGCTGCTCGGTGCGCGGCCTTTGTTTGACGATGCGGAGTTGCAGCACTACGTGAATGAGGTTGGACTGTGGGTGGCCCAGCAATCGGACCGCCCGAACCTGCCCTGGCACTTTGGCGTCAACGATTCGGATCACATCAATGCGTTTGCCACGCCGGGTGGTTTCATCATCATTACGAAGGGCATGATGAAACAATTGCGCAATGAAGCCGAACTGGCCGGGGTACTGGGCCACGAAGTGGCGCACGTGAATCAGAAACATCACCTGAAGGCGCTGCGCAAATCCGCGTTCGCCAGTCTGCTCGGTGAAGGGGTGGCGGGTGCAGGCGGCAAACAGGCTGAGCTGGTAAAGAACCTGGCGGGTCCGACCAAGGAGTTGTACGCGCGCGGCCTGGACAAATCCGACGAGTACGAGGCCGATCGCATGGGCGTCGTGTTCGCGGCCCGCGCCGGCTACGACCCTTACGGACTGCCCGCGGTCCTGACCACGCTGGCCAGCGCGGATCCCAAAGATAACTACTTGACCTTGCTCTACAAGACCCACCCGTTGCCGCAGGCGCGCCTCGACAAGCTTGCTCCCGGGCTGACGGCACTCGATGCGATCAAGGCGCCGCAGAACGCGTCCCGCTTCCAGCAATACACCAAGAGTTTGCGTGTCGCCACGAAGTAGATTTGCCGCTGACGCCATGATGCGAAGCCGGATCGTCCTGTTGTTCCTGCTCGCAACGCCGGCAATTGCCGGCTATGCCGGCGATGCCGGTTACGTGCCGAAATCGATCGATTTGCTCGACCGTCCCGCGGCCGACGCGAAATCCGTTACCAAACTCGTAAAGCTGCAACCGGTCGAGATCATCGGCCGCAACGGCAACTGGGCCAATATCAAGTTCGGTGCCGGGAGCGGCTGGATCCGCATGATCGATGTGCGCCTGAAGCCCTCCGCTTCCCGGAAAATCGCGGCAGCTCCCGCGAAGTCGCCGACAAATAGCGGAATCCGCGGCTTCTCGGAAGAAGAACTACTGGTGGGCGCGCCGAACCAGGCCGAAAGCGAGCGGCTCAAGCGCGTGGGGGTTTCCGTACGGGATGCGGTCAACTTTGCCCGCGTCGCGAACTTGCGGTCGCGCCAGCAAGACTATATCGAGATGCGCGAATACATGCCGGAGGGGGGATTCCCCCCAAACTTCTTCGATGAATAAGGCTGTGCTGGCTATCGTCCTGGCATGCACGGGCTGCGGCGTCCACACGGGGCCATCGCCGCGCGAGATGCAGGCCATGCAGGAGCAGCAGATGCAGCAGGCGCTACAGATGATGCAATCCCAGATGGAGGGGGCGCAGGACGTCATGGCCGGCCGGGACACCGAGGCCGCGCGAGCCTACAAAAAGCAGACGGAGGCGATGGCGCTGCAGGGCAAGCAGATGGAAGCGCAATTGCGCAAGGATCCGAAGTACGTGCGTGCCCAGGAAGAAGCCGAAAGGGAGGATCGCGAGTTCCGGCGCAAGAATCCTTCCGGTTTCGACAGCGAGTTCAAACTCAGCGATGCCGAGGAAACCGAGCTCGGCTTCGGCATGGCCCAGCAATTCCTCGCAGCCAAACGCCTGGTCACCGACGATGGCCTGCAACGCTACGTCAACACGGTCGGCATGTGGCTGAGCCAGCAATCGGAGCGGCCGAACCTGCCATGGCGTTTCGCCGTGATCGAAGGCGAGGTGCCGAATGCGTTTGCGGTGCCCGGCGGCTACGTGTTCATCACGCAGGGCATGGTCGCGCTTGCGGAAACCGAATCCGAATTGGCCGGCATCCTCGGCCACGAGATCTCGCACGTGGTGCGCAAACACCATCTGCGCTGGATCTACATGAACAAGGAGCTCGAGGTGTCGGTCCGGCGCGCGGAAGAACAGATCGGCAAGACCAGCGCCGCGTCACGCCAAGTGTTTCAGCAAATGGGCATGATGATGCAAAGCTCGATCGAACGGATGAATTCGCCCAAGGTCAGGTCCGGTCTGTCCAAGTCCGAAGAGTTCGAGGCGGATTCCGATGGCGCGATCCTCGCATGGCGGGCGGGTTACGAAGCATGGGGGCTCGTGGCGG
>DASWEZ010000184.1:0-6267 GCA_036394495.1 Burkholderiales bacterium | reverse complement strand
TGCCAGGGCTTTTCTGATTTCGTCGCTTGTGTCGTCGTATTCCATGTCGGACCTCTATGTCGGATGAATCAACCGGCCTGCGACGCCGTGTTCAGCAGCGGCTCGGGCTCGGTCGTGTGGCGCAAACGTTCGCGGATGAACGCGAAAACCGTCGGTACGAATAGCAATGTGGAAAAGGTCGCGAACAGCAGGCCGCCGATGACGGCACGGCCCAGCGGCGCGTTCTGTTCGCCGCCTTCGCCCAGGCCCAGCGACATCGGCACCATGCCGATGATCATCGCCGAGGCGGTCATCAGCACCGGGCGCAGCCGCGTGAAGCCGGCGGCGAGCGCCGCCTCGTGCGGGGTCTTGCCCTCGCGCAACTGTTCATTCGCGAACGTGATGATCAGGATGGAGTTCGACGTCGCCACCCCCAGGCACATGATCGCGCCCATCAGCGAGGGCACGCTGAAAGTCGTGTGCGTCATGAACAGCATCCACGCAATGCCGCACAAAGCGCCCGGCAGCGCCGTGATGATGATAAACGGGTCGGTCCACGACTGGAAGTTCACCACCATCAGGAAGTAGATCAGCATCGCCGCGAAGAGCATGCCGTAGCCCATGCGCGTGAACGCCGTGTTCATGCTGTCCACCTGGCCGCGCACGGTCAGCTTGCTGCCCGGGGGCAGCTTCGGCTCAAGCGGTTTGCCGTCCGGTCCCTTCGGCGGCTCCGCCTTCGCGCAGGCCCACGAGGTCAGCATGCCGGGGTTGGCCGGGCACAGCAGGCTCTTCATGAACGGCGGCTTCGGCGGGTAGTAGTCGGCCAGCACTTTGTCGATTTCATCGGAGACGGAGCCCAGGTCGCGACCCTGCACGTTGGCGAGGACGTCGTATACCGGCTGGATGTCGTAATGGCTGATGACGGCCGGCGTTTCGCGCCGCTCCACCGTCGCCACGTTGGACAGCAACTGCATGCTCGACGCGCCGCGCCCGTTGCCGGGCAGCTGCGTGTTCATCATGTCTTCTATCGAATCGAGTTTGTACTGCGGCGTTTGCACCGCGATCGGATAGGTCACCCCGGTCTTCGGATCCGGCCACAGGTTGAAGCTCACGACCGCGCTCGACGACAGCGCCGTCAGCAGGTTGTTGGCGACGTCGCGCTGGGTCAGGCCCAGTTCGGCGGCACGCACGCGGTCCACGTTGACCTGCAGGGCCGGCGCATTCAGCACCTGGAACAGGTGCACGTCCACGGCACCGGGGATAGCCTTCAGCTTCGCCTCGATCTCGCGTGCGATGCCGTACAGCTTCGGGCTGTACCCGGCGACCTGCACGTCCACGGGCGAGGGCACGCCGAAGTTCAGGATCTGGTTGACGATGTCCGCCGGCTGGAAGAAGAAGGTGACGTCGGGGAAGCGCTTCGGCAATTCCGTGCGCAGCATCTGCACGTACTCGGGCGTGGACTTCGCGCGCTCCTCCTTGAACTTGATCAGGATTTCGCCGTCCGCGGAACTCAGGGCGGGGGAATCCACGAAAGCCATGTTGACCGGCTGCGGCTGGCCGATGTTGTCCATCGACAGCGCGATGTCGCCGGCCGGAATGATTTCACGGATGGCGTTCTGCACCTTCGTGAATACGACTTCGGTTTCCTCCAGGCGAGTGCCGGGGGCCGCGTTCACGTGCATGCGGATCTGGCCGGCATCCACCTGCGGAAAGAAGTCGCGGCCGATGAACGGCATGATCGCCACGCTTGCCAGCCCGACCAGGCCGAACACGGCGAACAGCACGATGCGGTTGTTCAGCGCCCAGTCGAGCGCGCGGATGTAGCGCACGCGCACGCTTTCGAAGCCCGATTCGAATCCATGCTGGATGTACTGGAACACGTTGCGCCGCTTCACGGGCGCGGCGTGCGCTTCCTCGCGCGAGGTGCCGATGTGCACTTCGCTGCGCAGCATGTATTTCGCCAGCACCGGCACCACCGTCCGCGACAGCAGGTAAGAGGCCAGCATCGCGTACACCACGGCCAGCGCGAATGGCACGAACAGGTATTGCGCCGGGCCGGTCAGGAACACCACCGACACGAACACGATACAAATCGCGAGCGTGGCGACAAAGGCGGGCACCGCGATCTGCTGCGCGCCGTCGAGAATGCCCTGTTCCAGAGGTTTGCCCATGTCGAGGTTGCGGTGGATGTTCTCGATTTCCACCGTGGCGTCATCCACCAGGATACCGACCGCGAGTGCCAGGCCGCCCAGGGTCATGATGTTGAGCGATTCGCCGGTCAGGGAAAGAATGCACAGCGAGGTCAGGATCGATAGCGGGATCGAGATCGTCACGATCAGCGTGCTGTGCCAGCTGCCGATGAACAGCAGGATCATGAAGCCGGTCAGCAGGGCCGCGATCAGGCCTTCGAGCACCACGCCGTCCACCGCCGCGCGCACGAAGGAGGACTGGTCGAACAGTTCGCTGATCTCGATATCGGGATAGGTCGCGCGCAGCGCGGGCAGCGCGTCCTTGATGCCCTGCACGACGTCCAGGGTCGAAGCGCCGCCGGTCTTCAGCACGGTGAGCAGCGCCCCGCGCCGGCCTTCGCTGCGAACCACGTTGGTCTGCACGCCGAAGCCGTCGCGCACGTTCGCCACATCGCGCACGTAGACCATCGAGCCGTTGACGGACTTGATCGGCACGTCGTTCATGGCCGCGATGTTTTCCGGGTTGCTGTTCATCCCGACCATGTATTCCTTGGTGCCGATCTTCGCGCTGCCGGTGGGCAGGTTCAGGTTCTGCGCGGTGAACGTGTTGGTGATGTCCATCGGGTTCAGGCCGTGCGCGGTCATGGCGGCCGGATCGATGTCCACCATGATCTGGCGCGGCTTGCCGCCGAACGGCAGCGGCAGGCGCGAACCCCGCACCGGCGCGATGGCCTGGCGCACGCGATACAGGCCGAAGTCATAGAGCTGCGCTTCGGAGAGTTTGTTGCTTGCCAGCAGCAGCTGGATGATCGGCACGCTGGATGCGTCGTATTGCAGGATCAGCGGCGGAGTCGTGCCCGGCGGCATGCGGCGCAGGATGGTCTGCGATATCGCCGTGGTCTGGGCCACCGCATTGGCGATGTCCACACCCGACTGGAAAAAGATCTTGATGATCGTCGCGCCGTTGACCGTCTGCGACTCGATCGACTTGACGTCGTTGACCGCGGAGGAGACCGTGAACTCGCTGAACGTCGTGATGTACTTCTCGAACTGCGCCGGCGGCAGCCCGCTGTACTGCCAGATGATGCTGACCACCGGGATGTTGATCTTCGGGAAGATGTCGGTCGCCATCTTCTTGATGGCGACGATGCCGAGGACCAGGATGAGCAGCGCCATCACGATGAACGTGTAGGGGCGGCGCAGGGCAAGGACGACTATCCACATGGTTGGGACGCCTTATAAACTGGTTTCGCCGCCGGAAGCAGTCGCGCCCCCGGCGGCGGGAAATCGGGTGATATGATACGCTTCGTTACGAGACGCTACGGTTCACAAGTCCATCTTAAAACGAGACGGACCGTTTTGTAAAATACACTTCGTTACAATCAGCCCCGGGAACCCTTGTATATGGCCAGAGCCGCTGCGACCGAAATCATCGAGGACGACGCCCCTGCCCAGAAGGGCAGGCCGCGCAGCTCGGAATGCCACGGCGCCATCCTCGATTCGGTTCTGCAACTCATGCAGAAGGACGGCTACAACGCCGTCACCATCGAAGGGGTCGCCCGCCACGCCGGTGTGGGCAAGCAGACCATCTACAGATGGTGGGGGTCGCGTGCCGAACTCATCCTCGAGGCTTTCGCCAACCACGCCGCCGACCTGGTGCCGACCCCGGACCGCGGATCGCTGCGCGAAGACCTGGAGGCGTTCATCAGCGCCGGCTTCAAGCGCCTGTCCCGGGACTATGGCGCGATCATGCGCGGCCTCATGGCCGACGCCGTGCTCGATCCCGACTTCAACAAAATCTTGCGCGAAGCTTTCATCCTCAGGCGCCGCGCCGCCACCATGGAAATCCTCAAGCGCGGGGTCGAACGCGGCGAGATCGCCAAAAATACCGACCTCGAACTCATGACCGACATGCTCTTCGGCCCGGTCTGGTTCCGGCTCCTGGTCCAGCACGCCAAACTCGACACCGCCTTCGCCCGCCAGCTCGTCGGCGCGGTCATCGGCGCTTTCGCGCCGAAGCGGGTGCGCTAGCGCTCGCGTTGCGGCGCTACGCTTTGCCGTGTCCCGCGGCGCGGGATTCCCTAAAGGGATACCGGTCTTCGACCATAACCGGGCTTCGCCCATAAATGTCGTGTCCAAAAAACACAGCGCTGCATCCATAAAATATATAGTACGGACCGTATCGTTATTCCGCGTTGCAGCATAGTAGATGGGGTCGCCTGCAGGTAGTCAGCGCCGGCGGGACATAACACTCATGCCATTGGGGAATGTCTGGGCATCGCTCCTTACGACTTTCACGATATTCACGGCATTCACGGCCCCCATCCGGATTGGGTAAACTCCCCGCCTGACCCCGCCATCCCCACAACAACATGGCTACCAAGAAAAAATCCCCCAAATCCCGCGGCTCGAAGTCGGATAGTTCCCGGACAAGGAAAGCGGAGCTGGCGAAATCGAAATTTGGTCAATCGAAGGCCGGGCAAACGAAATCCGGTCATGCGGCCCCGGTAAAACCGGCGGCTACGCAAGCGAAAAAGCCGGGCGGGGCGCCGAGCCCGTCTGCAAAGAAGCCCGAACACAAACCTGTAACAGAGAGGCCCGCCATGCCGACACTCCTTTTCTACCAAAAGCCGATCGCGCTGAACCGCGAAACCCATAAAAGCCTGAAGGTTCGCAGCGTGCCTTCGTTCGCCTACGCGGCGGGCATCAATTCCGTGCCGCTGACCTGCAACGAGTTCGCCTCCGCGGCGCGGCAGTTGCCGATCCTTTTCGTTCCCGACTCCCAGCAGAACCTCAGTCCCATCGCGCTGCTGGGTTTGCGCCGCGACCAGAACCTGTTCGTGGAAGAAGACGGGCGCTGGTCGGGCAGCTACATCCCGGCGTTCATCCGCCGTTACCCGTTCGTGCTGATCGAGGGCGGCACGCCCAATGAACTCACGGTCGGCATCGACGCGGCTTTCCCCGGTTTCAACACCGAAGTCGGCGAACCGATGTTCAAGGACGACGGCACCGAAGGCCCGGGACTCAAGCGCGCGATTGAATTCCTCAACGCCTACCGGATCGACGCCAGGCGCACGCAGGACCTGATGGCGGAACTGAAACGCCTCGACCTGCTCATCCCGCGCGCGATCACCGTCCAGCAAAAGGACGGTTCCAAGTTCAACCTGGAAGGTTTCTTCGTCGTCGACGAGCCGCGCCTTGGCAAGCTGGAGGAGAAGGAGGCGGTTGCCCTGTTGCGCAACGGGCACCTGGCGTGGATCTACATGCATTTGCTCTCGATGCACAACATCGCCGACCTTTCCGCGCGACTCGAGCCTCGCGACGCGGTCAAGAAATCGGCGTAGCCGAAGGCGCGGAAGAAGCGGAAAGTAGACATCACGTTTCACCAGGCCGGGGGCAGCCCGGCGGCTGGTCACCTTGATTGCGCTCGCCAAGACAACCGAAGGTTGCAGTGGAGGTTAACCTGCTCTATCTCTTCGCGCATCCTGTCGTGCTCTTTTTCTTTTCAATGATTGGACGGGATGAACAGGATTGACGGGATGAAATGCGGTACCGACCTGTTACTCCTTGTTTCCATCCTGTTCATCTTGTTAATCCTGTCCAGCTCTGTTGCTCTAAATAATTAGACAGGATGAACAGGATTGACGGGATGAAATACGCGATCGATTTTCTGTTCCTGTTTCCATCATGTCCATCCTGTTAATCCTGTCGTGTTCTTGTTACTTTCAGTAATTAGAAGAAGGCCACCCCTGGAGTCGCGCGCCGTATTCACGGGGTGCCCCTGCGCAGCCTGACTCGACAAGGCGACTGCGCAACTCGACCTGGCGAGGCGTACACAACGTGACCACCCACCTCACCCCAGCCCTCTCCCCCCGCCAGCGGGCGGAGAGGGAGAGTGACAGGCAATAGGGCAAAAGCAACGGGCAACCAATTGGCCGCCCGTTTTGATTTTCTTGCTTTTAGTTTTTTGCTTTTACCTCTCCCTCTCCGCCTCAGGGGGACAAGGGAACACTCATATGCACCCGGAGGGGTGTGAAGCGCAAGCAGAGGGCTGGGGTGAGGTGGCATCGAGTCGAGCTGCTCGGCGCGCCTCAAGGGG
>DASWEZ010000183.1:0-10187 GCA_036394495.1 Burkholderiales bacterium | reverse complement strand
GAAACGGCGACCAGGCTTCGTGACGGTTTAAACCAATACACAATCGATCTGCCGCTTCCCCGTCCTCAAGCTATTACGCTCGAGAACAACTACAACTTACACCAACGAAAAACGAACATACAAGGCACGAAGGTCACGAAGTGGCACGAAGAAGTGCGAAAAGACAATGACAGTAACAAGAAGACTCTAGTTTGTGTTGCGTCGATACGTGGCCAAATTTACATTGCCAACGAACACGCGCTGTTATAACAAAACCCTCTGCATTGTTGTTCTTCTTCGTGATACTTCGTGACCTTCGTGGTGAGATTTAACGTCGTTCGGGGTGGTGCCGATTTCTTGGAGCTCGCTACTTTGCCACCGGGACGGCGCTGTCGATGATGCCGCCGCCCAGGCATACCTTCGATTCGTAGACGACGACCGACTGACCGGGTGTCACTGCCCATTGCGGCTCCGCGAATTTTATTTCGCACGAGTCCGCATCCACCCGCTCGACCTCGCAGGGCGCATCCTTCTGCCGGTAGCGCGTCTTCGCGCCATACACCCAGTTGCAATGAGGTTGCGCTCCGCTGATCCAGGTGAGGTCATCGGCCGTGAGCGCATCCGACAGCAGGGCCGGATGATCGTGACCCTGCACTACAGTAAGACGATTCGATTCCATGTCCTTGCCACATACGTACCACGGCTCGCCGTCGCCTTCCTTGCGTCCGCCTATGCCCAGTCCCTGGCGCTGGCCGAGGGTGTAGTACATCAGGCCCATGTGCCGGCCGATGATGTGTCCGTCGGGCGTGACCATGTCTCCGGGTTGCGTGGGCAGATAACGATTCAGGAACTCGCGGAACGGGCGTTCGCCTATGAAACAGATCCCCGTGGAGTCCTTTTTGTCGTGGTTCGGCAACTTGAGCTTTGCAGCGAGCGCGCGCACGTCGCGCTTGGTCATCGCACCCAGCGGAAAGAGCGTGCTCCCCAACTGCGCCTGGTTCAGGCGGTAGAGAAAATAACTCTGGTCCTTGGTGCCGTCTTCCGCTTTGAGCAACTGGAAAAGCCCGTCCACCTCACGCACCTGTGCGTAGTGCCCGGTGGCGATGCGGTCCGCGCCAAGTTGCAAGGCATGATCGAGAAAGGCTTTGAACTTGATTTCTGCATTGCACAGCACGTCCGGATTGGGCGTTCGCCCCGCCTTGTATTCGGCAAGGAAACTGTTGAACACGCGGTCCTTGTATTCGGCGGAAAAATTTACCGCCTCGATGTCGATGCCGATCAGGTCTGCGACCGAAACGGCGTCGATCAGGTCTTGCCGGGACGTGCAGTATTCCTCGTCGTCATCGTCTTCCCAGTTCTTCATGAACAGGCCGACGACGTCATACCCCTGCTCCTTGAGCAGCCAGGCGGCGACCGAGGAATCCACCCCACCCGACATACCCACGACAATCCGCTGCTGTTTGCTCAAGTTTCGATTCCGTATCAGTTGTAGTCCACCAGCAGGTCGAGCGGTGCGCGTATCCCCGCCAGGTAGTCTTCCATGCATCGCACGACCAATGGGCTGCGATGGCGCTCGCGGCCGGCGCGAATCTCGTCGGGGCTGAGCCACACGGCGCGCACGATCCCGGTGTCCAACGCACGATCAGCGTGATGCGTCCCCAGGTGGCCGGAAAACGCGAAACGAAGGTAAGTGAAGTCGCTGCCGGAAGGGCGCCAGCGGTATACCCCAATCAGATGTTCCGGGGCAAATTCCCAGGCGGTCTCCTCGAGCGTTTCCCTGACCACCGCCGCAACAATCGACTCGCCGGCTTCAAGGTGCCCCGCCGGCTGATTGAGCAACAAACCGCGTTCGGTATGCTCCTCGACGAGGAGAAAACGGCCATCGCGCTCCACCACCGCCGCAACGGTGACATCTGGTTTCCAGACCATGTCGGTTCAGACCAGCTTCGGGAACAACTCGATCATGCCGCGGTAAATATACTCGACGCCGATGGCCGCGATGATCAGCCCCATGACGCGGGTGATGATATTCATGCCGGTCGTGCCCAGGCGCTCGGAAATGCGTGTCGCTGCGGAAAATGTCACCCAAACCGCAATCGCGATGAGAGCCGCGGGAATCAGCAACAACAGGTGATGCATAAGACTTTCCGACTGGTGGGTGGCGATGATCATGGTGCTGATCGCCCCGGGACCGGCAAGCAGCGGAATGGCGAGGGGCACCACCGCCACGGCGTCCCGTTCCTCGGCTTCGGCTGCTTCATCGGGTGTCTGACGGATGTCGCTTTTATGCGCCTGCAGCATCGCTATGGCCATCAGCAGGAGCAGAATTCCGCCCGCAATCAGGAACGAGGGAATGCTGATGCCGAAGAAACGCAGCACCTGTGTGCCGATCAGCCCCGCGACGCCGAGCACGCAGAAGACCGTGATCCCGACGATCCGCGTAACACGTTGCCGCTCGGCCTGCGTGTAGCCGGTGGTAGTGCCGAGGAAAATGGGAATGCCGGCAATGGGATCGACAATTGCCAGCAGTGCGACAGTCAGTTTGATGAGGTCGGTCCACTCGCCCATGGCGTACGCCCTCTCGGTTGGCAATTCACGAAATGAAAAAGGCAGGGATGCGACCCTGCCTTTGCCCGGGGTTCGTCGGCTGCCTACTTGGCAGTCCGAAAAGCGCTGGCAAGAATAAGGAGTTTTGCGGGGGGCGTCAAACCGCCGGCAGCGGGGAAGTCTGTGGTTTGTCTTTAGCCGCGCTCAAAAAAACAAGGCAGGGAATAACCCCTGCCTTGTCGTTTACAACTGGCCGAACCTTATTACTTTGCCGGGGCAGCGACTGCCGGAGCAGCGGTGTCGTCCTTCTTGGCCTTCTTGTGCTTCTTCGCGGACTTGGCCGGCTTGTCGGTCGGCGCGGCTGCGTCGGCGGCAACGGCCGAGAACGTGACGGCGGCAAACAGGGCGGCGATCAGGGCTGCAATAATCTTCTTCATGCTGTCTTCTCCATTGGTAAGTTCTTCAGGGATGACACAATCTAGGTGTCACGGCCCTTAACGCCGCCCCGCATGGCCGGTTGACATATTTTGTTACAAGTCCGGTCACTTGGACCAAAGACGCATTTCATCGGCGGCGAGAAGGCGATACTCCCCCGAAGCCAGTCCCGCGAGGGTCCAATGGCCCACTTGATAACGAATCAGGCGCAAGGTGGGAAAGCCCGCCGCCGCGGTCATGCGCCGGATCTGACGGTTCTTGCCTTCGGCGATCCCGATCTCCAGCCAGCTGGCCGGGATGCTTTTGCGGACGCGGATGGGCGGGGTGCGCAGCCATAAGTCAGGCGGCTCACTGATCGCATTGACGGTCGCCGGAGCGGTGACGAAATCCCCCAGGTCCACCCCGTTGCGCAGTCGCCTCAAGGCGGCTTCGTCGGGCACGTTTTCGACTTGTACCCAGTAAGTCTTGGGCCACTTCTTCGCGGGATGGCTGATGGTGTTCTGCAGGGCGCCATCGTCGGTCAGGACCAGCAGCCCTTCGCTGTCGGTATCGAGCCGGCCGGCGGGATAAACACCCGCGACCGGCACGAAATCCTTCAGCGTCTGTTTGCCGGCTGACGGACTGAACTGGCAGATCACGCCGTAGGGCTTGTTGAAGAGGACGACCCTTGGCATGGGAGAGGGGCGGGCCGCCGGTGTGGCGGCCCGGACAGGTCAGCGGTGTTCGTGCGCGGTGACGTATTCGTACGCGGGCAGGGTGAGGAATTCGACGAACTCCTCAGCGAGCGTGAGTTCCTCGAACATGTTCGCGCCTTCCTCGTATTTGCCTGCCGCGTAACCTTTGTCGCCCAGAATCTCCCGGACTTTGGCCAATTCCTGCGGCACGAGCGTGCGGAACAATTCCTTGCTGACCTTGCGGCCGTCGTCGAGGACGCCGTGGGGACTGCGGATCCAGTGCCAGATCTGCGCCCGCGAGATTTCCGCCGTCGCGGCATCCTCCATGAGATTGAAGATCGGCACGCAACCGGTGCCGGCGAGCCAGGCACCCAGGTATTGGATGCCGATATTGATGTTGATGCGCAGGCCTTGTTCGGTGATCGGGCCTTTCGGCTGGAAATCGATCAGGTCTTTTGCCGTGACGTTGACGTCGTCGCGCTTTTTGGCGATCTGATTCGGCGTTTTCATCGATTTGTCGAACGCTTCTTTCGCGATCGCCACCAGGCCGGGGTGAGCCACCCAGGTGCCGTCATGGCCATCGGTCGCTTCGCGGTCCTTGTCCGCGCGTACTTTGGCGAGCGCGGCGTCATTCGCGGCAGGATCGTTCTTGATCGGGATCTGCGCCGCCATGCCGCCCATGGCAAAGGCGCCGCGCTTGTGGCAGGTCTTGATCAGCAGCAGCGAATAAGCGCGCATGAAAGGACTGGTCATGGTCACCAGTCCGCGATCGGCGAGGATGAAATCCTTCCGGGTGCGGAATTTCTTTATGCAACTGAAGATGTAGTCCCAGCGGCCGCAATTGAGGCCCGCCGAGTGCTCCCGCAGTTCGAAAAGGATTTCCTCCATTTCAAAGGACGCGAGAATGGTTTCGATCAGGACAGTGGCCTTGACGGTGCCTTGCGGGACGTCCAGTTCATTCTGCGCGAATACGAAAACCTCGTTCCACAACCGCGCCTCGAGGTGCGACTCCATCTTCGGAAGATAAAGATAAATACCGGACTTCTTTTTCACGCGCACTTTCGCGTTGTGAAAGAAATACAACCCGAAGTCGAACAGCGAACCCGACATCGGCTGCCCGTCTATCACGATGTGTTTTTCGTTCAGGTGCCAGCCGCGCGGGCGCACCAGCAAAGTCGCCGGTTTCTCGGCGAGTTTGTATTGCTTGCCCTCCGGGCTGGTGAATGAAATGGTCCCGGCGACCGCGTCGCGCATGTTGATCTGGCCCTGGAGCTGGTTGTCCCAGGTTGGCGTCGACGAATCCTCGAAGTCCGCCATGAACATGTTGGCGCCGGAATTGAGTGCGTTGATCACCATCTTGCGATCGGTCGGGCCGGTGATTTCCACGCGGCGGTCCTGCAGATCCTGGGGTACCGGAGCGACTTCCCAGGCGGCATCGCGAATCGCTTTGGTTTCCGCCAGAAAATCCGGCAGCTTCCCGGCGTCGATTTCCTTTTGCCGCCGGGCGCGGCGGGCAAGCAACTCGATGCGGCGCGCATTGAAACCGCGGTGCAGTTTGGCAAGGAAGATGAGGGCATCGCCGGTAAGTATCTGTGCGTACTCGGGGGTGATGCTGCCGAGCACTTGCATGCCGGCGGGGACATTCGGCTGATTCACGTTGAGGCTCCGGTCTGAATTTTACATTGTGAAAAATGATTTCGCTAAATGATAAATAGGAAACGCCGCGGGAACAAGCAAAGCTTGCCATGCCGCGGCGCAAATAAATCACCGGGAAACGTCAGACGAATTGTTCTTCTTCGGTAGAACCCGTCAAGGCCGTCACCGAGGATTTGCCGGCTTGCACGGCCTGCGTGACGTCGTCGAAATAACCGGTGCCGACTTCACGCTGATGCTTCGTCGCCGTATAGCCATTGGCTTCCGCCGCAAACTCGGCTTGCTGGAGTTTTACGTACGCAGTCATGTTTTCGGTGGCGTAGCCTCGCGCCAGTTCAAACATCCCATGATTCAGCGAATGGAAGCCGGCCAGGGTGATGAACTGGAACTTGTAGCCCATCGCGCCCAGCTCGCGCTGGAATTTGGCGATGGTGCTGTCGTCGAGATTTTTCTTCCAGTTGAACGATGGCGAACAATTGTACGACAGTAGTTTGCCTGGATACCGTTTGTGGATGGCTTCGGCAAATTGACGCGCGAAGGCGAGGTCCGGTTTGCCCGTTTCGCACCAGATCAGGTCGGCATGGGGCGCATAGGCGAGGGCGCGCGAGACGGCTTGCTGGATGCCGTTGATGACGCGATAGTAGCCCTCGGCCGTGCGCTCGCCGGTGCAGAAAGGTTTGTCGTTGTCATCGACATCCGAAGTGATCAGGTTGGCCGCCTCCGCATCCGTACGCGCGAACAGCACGGTCGGCACGCCCATGATGTCCGACGCCAGGCGAGCGGCCGCGAGCTTCTGCACCGCCTCCTGTGTGGGCACCAGCACTTTGCCGCCCATGTGCCCGCATTTCTTCGCGGAAGCGAGCTGGTCTTCGAAATGCACGCCAGCCGCACCCGCCTCGATCATCGACTTCATGAGTTCGAAAGCATTGAGTACGCCGCCGAATCCTGCTTCGGCGTCGGCAACGATCGGTGCGAACCAGTCGATGCTGGCCTTGCCCTCCGCATGATCGATCTGGTCCGCCCGTATGAACGTCTTGTTGATGCGGCGTACGACGGCGGGAACGCTGTCGGCGGGGTAGAGCGACTGATCGGGATACATTTCGCCGGCGAGATTGGTGTCGGCCGCGACCTGCCAGCCGGAAAGGTAGATGGCTTTCAGTCCGGCTTTGACCTGCTGCATGGCCTGATTGCCGGTCAGGGCGCCCAGCGCATTGACGAATGCCTCCTCATTGACGAGCTTCCAGAGCTTTTCCGCACCAAGGCGCGCCAGCGAGTATTCGATCTGCACTGTCCCGCGAAGCCGGTAGACATCTTCGGCCGAATACGGGCGCCGCACACCCTGCCAGCGCGGATTGCTTGTCCAGTTCCTGCGGATTTCTGCGATTGCCTGATCGCGATTCATGCGGGTCTCCTGTCAACTGCTTCAAGTGTGTTTTGAGGACGCTGCTAAAGTCCGACTCGATCGGTCAGATCGTCAATGCGGAAATCCGCACCAAGACTGACCGCTGTGTAGGGCATCCGCAGCGCTTTGATCCACGTGAAAGCCAGAGATCGATCTGGCGGAATCAAGAAGATGCAGCGTGTGGCGGCATCCTGTGTCGGCGTTGCGCCTGGGTGTCTCCGACGCAACGGTGGTGAACGGACGTTACATCACATTTTTTACGCACCGCAACAGACGCGATGGCGCATATATTATTATTAATAATCAATGGTTAAATAATTTTAGATCTCAATTTTTTTGCAATGCGAAAAGTGGTTTTAGACTTGTCGCGTGAAGGCTGATGGGCGCGGTCGTGCCCTCGGACTAGGCCGGCAGGGACGAAACGGATCGCGATTCCCGGTAGTTTTGTGCCGGGCCTGACCGTTGCTTTACAATTGCGGCACTCAAGCGCGCGACATAACGCTTGCAATTCAGTTACATCCACCCATCGAGGCAGACTCCATGTACCAGCACATAAAAGTGCCGTCCACCGGCGAAAAAATAACCGTCAACAAGGATTTCTCGCTGAAGGTACCGGCCAATCCGATCATTCCCTACATCGAGGGGGACGGAACCGGCGTGGACATCACGCCGGTGATGCGCAAGGTCGTGGACTCCGCTGTGAACAAGGTCTACGGCGCAAAGCGCAAGATCGTCTGGATGGAGATGTTCGCCGGCGACAAATCCTGCAAGGTCTATGGCGAAAACGTGTGGTTGCCGGAAGAAACCCTCAAGGCGAGCAAGGAATTCGTGGTGTCGATCAAGGGCCCGCTCACCACGCCCGTTGGTGGCGGCATCCGCTCGATCAACGTCGCCTTGCGCCAGGAACTCGATTTGTATGTCTGCCTGCGTCCGATATCTTATTTCAAGGGCGTACCCAGCCCGCTCAAGCAGCCTGAAAAAACAAACATGGTGATCTTTCGCGAGAACTCCGAGGACATCTACGCCGGGATCGAATGGGCGGCGGAATCGGACAGCGCGCGCAAGCTGATCGACTTCCTCATCAAGGAAATGGGCGTCAAGAAGATCCGCTTTCCGCAGACCTCCGCAATTGGCATCAAGCCGGTGTCGCGCGAGGGCACTGAACGCCTGGTCCGCAAGGCGATCCAGTATGCGATCGACAACAAGCGCCGGTCCGTGACCCTGGTGCACAAAGGCAACATCATGAAGTTCACCGAAGGCGGCTTCCGCGATTGGGGCTATGCGCTTGCCAAACGCGAGTTCGGCGCGGAGTTGATCGATGGCGGCCCGTGGATGAAGCTGCCCGGCGGAATCATCATCAAGGATGTGATCGCCGACGCTTTCCTGCAGCAGATCCTGTTGCGCCCGGACGAGTACGACGTAATCGCGACGCTCAACCTGAATGGCGACTACATTTCCGACGCGCTGGCTGCCCAGGTCGGCGGCATAGGCATCGCTCCCGGTGCGAATATGAGCGATTCAGTCGCAATGTTCGAAGCGACCCATGGCACGGCGCCGAAATACGCCGGAAAGGACTACGTCAATCCGGGGTCTTTGATTCTTTCCGCGGAGATGATGTTGCGTCACATGGGCTGGGTCGAAGCAGCCGACTTGATCGTCAAATCGATCGAAGCGGCGATCCACGACAAGGTCGTCACCTATGACTTCGCCAGGTTGATGACTGGCGCCACCCAGGTGTCATGCTCCGGATTCGGCGATGCGATGATCGAACGCATGCGCGGCTGAACGCCGCTTGCGCAAACAAAAAGCCCGCGACGGCGTCGCGGGCTTCCAATATTCTCAAAAACTACCGCGGATCTCGATCCGCTCCGGAATCAGGCAGCCTGTATGTTGGAGGCTTGCTTGCCCTTCGGTCCCTGGGTGACCTCGAAACTCACCTTCTGGCCTTCCTTCAGCGTCTTGAAGCCGTTCATCTGAATCGCCGAAAAATGCGCAAACAGATCCTCGCTGCCGTCATCGGGCGTGATGAAGCCGTAGCCCTTTGCGTCGTTGAACCACTTAACCGTCCCGATTGCCATACATCCGTCCCCTGATGAAAAACGCGGGCTGCCCCGCCGATCGTTTGAGTTTCAAGTCCGCGTTATCGGGAAAAACCGGTACTGCGTTATCCTTGAAGCCAAACACCAGTTCGCTTTGTAGGTTATTTATTTTGGGAAGTCAAGTACGCAAAACGCGCGCAAGCGATTGTTGCAATGCAGTTTTAAGTAGTTGGCTGCAACTCCGGGCAGGCACGAATTCTGCACTTGTATTTTCCCCGGTTATCCGCAAAATTAGATCCAGTGAAAGCAGCGAAGCGAGACGAAGGCATGGCAGCGGGAAATCGTGACAGCACGCTCCTGGAAGCCGAAAAAAGCAAGGTCAAACAGCCTCCGCTGTTCAAGGTCATGCTGCTGAACGACGATTACACGCCCATGGACTTTGTCGTCGCGGTTCTGCAGACTTTCTTCTCCATGACCAGGGAGCAGGCGACCCAGGTAATGCTCAAAGTTCACAGGGAAGGCATGGGCGTCTGCGGGGTGTATCCTAGGGACGTTGCGGCGACCAAGGTGGAACAGGTCATTGCGTTTTCGAAACAGCATCAACATCCGCTTCAATGCGTGATGGAGGAAACATGATTGCGCAGGAGCTAGAAGTCAGTTTGCACATGGCGTTCATGGAGGCGCGGCAGAAGCGCCACGAGTTCATCACCGTGGAGCACTTGCTGCTCGCCATGCTGGACAATCCGTCCGCGGCCGAAGTCCTGCGCGCCTGCGCGGCCAACGTGGAGGAACTGCGCAAGCTCCTGACGGATTTCATCAACGAACATACGCCGGTCGTCAGCGGCGAGGACGTCGATACCCAGCCCACACTCGGATTCCAGCGCGTGATCCAGCGCGCGATCCTGCATGTGCAGTCTTCCGGCAAGAAGGAAGTCACCGGCGCCAACGTCCTGGTGGCGATTTTCGGCGAGAAGGATTCCCATGCCGTGTACTTCCTGCACCAGAAAGGCGTTACGCGCCTCGATGTGGTGAATTTCATTTCCCACGGCATCACCAAGGTTCCGCAGACGGCACCGGCGAAGCCACAGCCGGAAAGCGAGGCGGATTCCGACCAGGAGCAGAGTTCGGGCGGGGCGCTGGAAAGCTACACGCTGAACCTGAACGCGCTCGCCATCTCGGGCAAGATCGATCCGCTGATCGGACGCGAACGCGAACTCGAACGCGTCATCCAGACGCTGTGCCGCCGGCGCAAGAACAATCCGCTGCTGGTGGGAGAAGCCGGGGTGGGCAAGACCGCAATCGCCGAAGGGTTGGCGCGCCGGATCATCGAAGGTGCGGTGCCGGAAATCCTGGCCCGCTGCCAGGTCTACGCCCTGGACATGGGATCGCTGCTGGCGGGTACCAAATATCGCGGCGATTTCGAGCAACGCCTCAAGGCGGTGCTCAAGCAGCTTACGG
>DASWEZ010000182.1:0-2447 GCA_036394495.1 Burkholderiales bacterium | reverse complement strand
TGGCGTCCATCAGCCACGCTTGACTCGATTTCGATGCCGCGATTCATCGGGCCCGGGTGCATCACGATCGCGTCCGGCTTCGCATTGGCGAGTTTCTCCGGAGTAAGCCCGTAATATTTGAAAAATTCCTGCGCGGATGGCAGCAACGCCCCGTTCATGCGTTCGTTCTGCAATCGCAACATGATCACGACGTCGACATCCTTCAATCCGGCCGCCATGTCGTGATAAACCTGCACGCCGAGTTCCGAAACGTTGGAGGGAAGCAGCGTGCGCGGGCCAACGACGCGTACTTCCGGCACGCCGAGTGTGGTCAGTGCGTGGATTTGCGAGCGCGCCACCCGCGAGTGCAGCACGTCGCCGACGATGGCCACCCGTAGCGCGGCGAATTCCTTCTTGTAGTGACGGATCGTGAACATATCCAGCAGGCCCTGCGTGGGATGCGCATGGCGGCCGTCGCCGGCATTGATAACGTGGATGTAAGGCGCGACGTGACGCGCGATCAGGTGCGCCGCCCCGCTTTGCGAATGTCTGACGACGAACATGTCGGCATGCATCGCGGACAGGTTGGCCACCGTATCCAGCAGTGTTTCCCCCTTGCTCTGCGATGACGTGCCGACGTTGAGATTGATCACGTCCGCCGACAGGCGTTTCGCGGCGATCTCGAAGGTGGTGCGGGTGCGCGTCGAGGCTTCGAAGAAGAGATTGAAGATCGCTTTCCCGCGCAACAGCGGCACCTTCTTGATTTCGCGCTCCCCCACCGACAGGAAAGAATGAGCGGTATCCAGGATGTGAAGAACGATCTCGCGCGGCAACCCTTCGATGGTCAGCAGGTGCTGCAGTTCGCCATTGGCATTGAGCTGCGGGTTGTAACCCATCATGCCGGGGCCTGCCGATTCAGTACCAGGCTGAGCCGGCCTTGCTCGTTTTTCTTCAATTCGATCTGCTCCCCGTCCGCCACGGAAACTTCCGTACCGACGAACTGCGCCGCGATCGGCAGTTGCCGGCCTCCCCGGTCGATCAATGCGGCCAGCCGTATGCTCAGCGGCCTGCCGTAGTCGAACAATTCATTCATTGCGGCGCGAATGGTGCGGCCGGTGTGCAGGACATCGTCCACCAGGATGATATCGGCGTCCGCAACATCAAAAGGGATGTCGGATGGCCTTACCTTCGGATGCAGACCGCGGCTGCCGTAGTCGTCGCGATAGAAGGACACGTCTATGGTACCGAGGGGTTGCCTCAGCCCGAGCGCCTTGTGCAGTCTTTGCGCCAGCCACACCCCGCCAGTGTGGATGCCGATCAGTGCCGTGTCCGGAGTCACGGACGCACGCATGCGCTCGGCGAGGCGGCCCAGCAGCTCTTCCGCGTCGGGCAAAGGTTTGCTCATTGGTTGAAGTAGCTTTCGAGAATCAGTTTGGCCGCGAGCTGGTCTATTTTCGAGCGGGACTTGCGCACATCCAGTCCGATGTCGCGGGCCTGCTGCTCGGCCTCCACCGAAGTCAGCCGTTCGTCGACCAGGCGGGTGTCAATGCCGTAGCGACCCTGCAGCCGCTGTGCGAACCTGCGCGCCAGCGCCGTCATTGCGTGTTCGCCGCCATCGAGAGCCAGTGGCAACCCCACCAGCAGCAGGACCGGCTGCCATTCATTCACCAGCGTCTCGATGCGGGCGAACCGAACGTCGTTGGCCTCTGCATCGATGGTATCGAGCGGATGCGCCACGCCGAGTTGCAGTTCCCCTACCGCGACGCCGATGCGCCGCTCGCCAAAATCGAAGGCCAGCACCGTCCCGGAACGTGGATTGCGGCCGCCTGCGGCAGATTCGGCCAACGTACCGGGTTTTGCCGCCATATTCAGCACCCCGGATCGAATGCCGCATCAAGCATGACCGGCATCCTCGGAGAGGCTGGCCGGATCGAATCCGAGTAACTCCATTGCCGCAATGAAGCGCTCCGACGACGGCAACTCAAAAATCACCGAGGGCTGCGCTTCCACGGTCAGCCAGGCGTTCTGCCCCAATTCCTGTTCCAGCTGGCCCGGCGCCCAGCCGGCGTAGCCAAGCGACACGAGGACATCGTCCAGACCTGGCCCTTCGCCCTGGCTCATTGCCTGCAGGATGTCCCTGGACGTCGTCAGTCCGACCTGGCCGTTGATCGACAATGTCGACTGCCAGCCCCCGATCGGCCGATGCAGGACGAAACCCCGGTCGACCTGGACCGGGCCGCCGAAGTAGACGGGAATCCTTTTGATTGCCTGGTTTTCAAGCGGAATTTCGATCTGTTCGAACAAGGCCTCCAGCGTCATGTCGGTCGGCCGGTTGACGACCACGCCCAGCGCACCTTGCTCGTTGTGTTCGCAGATGAAGGTCAGCGACTTGGCAAAGTGGGGATCGGCCATGTTCGGCATGGCGATCAGGAAGTGGTTGGTGAGATTGACGCTTTGCATGGATTCGC
>DASWEZ010000181.1:0-2082 GCA_036394495.1 Burkholderiales bacterium | reverse complement strand
CGAGCCTCGGCGTCGCCCGACGCAGCCGCTTCATTCGTGCCCCCAATATAACCTCTCGAAGCGTCAGCAGGATTACAGATATGACGAACGGCGCAATATAATAGAGGACGCGAAACAGCAGCATCCCTGCCAGCAGGTCCTCGCGGTCCATCTGCCACAACCCGACCAGCATCGCGGCATCGAACACACCGAGCCCGCCTGGGGAATGGCTGGCGAAGCCCAATAGCGTCGCCGAGACAAAAATAACGGCCACCACGACGAAACCGAGGTTGGGTTCGTCCGGCACCAGCACGTACATCGCCAGCGCGCAAAAACTGAGATCGACAATTCCGATTGCGATCTGCAGCAGCGTCAGCGGACCACCCGGCAGCACCACGGTCCATGGCCCGCGGCCGACCCGTCTCGGTTGCGTCCAGACCCAGACCACATAGGCCACCAGCCCGACGATGATCGCGAACGCGACCAGGCGGTTGAGCCAGGGCGGAAGCTGATCGATCGCCGCCGCCGCTTCGGGATGATAGGAGATCCCCAGTCCCAGCACCGCAGCATTGCCGAGCCAGAATGTCAGGCCGGCCAGGAAACAGATCTTGGCGACGTCGATCGCGTTCAGTCCCCACGCCGAATAAATGCGATAGCGCACCGCACCGCCGGTAAAGACGCTGGCGCCGACATTATGCCCGATCGAATAGCTGGTGAAGGCAGCGAGCGCGTTGACGCGGTAGGGAATCTCTTTGCGGCCGATCGCGCGTACCGCAAACAGGTCGTAGAATGTCAATGTGAAATAGCCGGCGGCAACGAACAAGGCGGCCAGCACAATCTGGTGCGGCTCGGTTCCCCTGATGGCCTCGATCACCTCGTTGACGTCGATGCCCCGCAGCATGTGGTAAAGCACATAGCAGGCGATCCCGATGACGGTAACGCTGATCACAACTCCTACTTTATGCAGGATTTGCTTCTGGCGCAGAAACGACATCGCCCTGCGTATTGCTTCCAGCATCTAGACCCTCGAAATACGATCCCGCCACGACGGCTGCCGGGCGAACCTTGCCGCCGCCAGCGCCACGCTTGCTCCCTGACCCGAAGTCGTAGCGCGTTTTAAGCTGGAGTGGAATTCGCCTGGCGTGAATAAAACGCGCTCCTTCAATAAATTAGGAGGAATTCACGATACCGGATACAGTTTTGCTGCATTCGCCCCGGCAACGCAAACTCTCCACCGCAACCCTGCGCACGAGGAAGTGAAGTTTTCGTGATATAAGGCGACCGGCGATGCCCAAAGCCGCCTGAAAAGGAACATATCGAGTTCCGGCGCTTTGCCGGCGGCGCTCGTTGGGAATGGATTGCCTGCGATAGGCCGGTTTCTCACGCCGGCGCGTTGCGCGAAAGAGCCCAGGCTCGCAGCCACGATCCCACCGCGCAACCGAACAGATACGATGCGAGCATCAGCAGACCAAGATCGAGCCAATAGCCGGGACGCCCGGGGATCAGGCGTGCAAGCGCCACCGCGACAAGCGCTGCCACCAACCCCGCCAGCCACCACGAGATCCGCTTGGAGACGCCCTGACCGCGATGAACCACCGCGATCCAGCCCATTGCCAAACCCAGCAACAGCGATGCCAGCAGCCAGCCCCAATGAAATGTCATCAGATATGCCATTCGCCGTTACCTCACCACGAAATCGATGCGGCGGTTCTGCGCCTTGCCTTGGTCAGTATCATTGGAGGCGACCGGCTGCGAGCTGCCATAGCCCACCGCGGTGAAACGATTGGCGGGCAATCCGGCTTTAACTAAATAATCGGTAACCGCCTGCGCGCGCTTTTCGGATAATGTCCGGTTGAAGGCATCCTCGCCGTCGGCGTCGGTGTGTCCCGCGATTTCAATGTTGGCGGTCGGACAGCGCAGCGCGGTTTCGACCAGCCGATCGAGCAGCCCCGCCGAATCCGGATCGATGGTCGCGCGTCCGGATTCGAACCGGATGTTTCCCTTAGCCAACAAATCCGAAAACAGCTGCTGGCATACGGTAGCATCCACCGGCGCGGCCGCGGGCTTGACCGAAATGTCGGCTTTGAACTGCCAGCCCTGCGG
>DASWEZ010000180.1:0-15448 GCA_036394495.1 Burkholderiales bacterium | reverse complement strand
CCCGCCGCAATCATCCGCGAGGGTGGTGTCATCAACGACGGTTTCGACGCCGACCTGGATGAGCTGCGGGGAATCCAGAACAACTGCGGGGAATTCCTGATTGCGCTGGAAGTACGCGAACGCAGCCGCACCGGCATCGCCAACCTGAAAGTCGAATACAACCGCGTGCATGGTTTCTACATCGAGGTAACGCACGCCAATACGGAAAAGGTTCCGGAAGACTATCGCCGCCGCCAGACGCTGAAGAACGCCGAGCGCTACATTACGCCGGAACTGAAAACGTTCGAGGACAAGGCATTGTCCGCACAGGACCGCGCGCTCGCGCGGGAAAAATATTTGTACGAAAAGCTGCTCGACGACCTGGCACCGAATCTACCGGTTCTTCAACGCCTGGCGGGTGCTCTCGCCGAGCTCGATGCGCTGGTCACGCTTGCCGAACGCGCCGCGACGCTGGGCTATTCGGCGCCGCAGTTCACGGACGAGGAGAAACTCGAGATCGAGGCTGGACGCCACTGCGTGGTCGAAAGACAGATCGACGAATTCATCGCCAACGACACACGGTTGGACGACGCGCGCCGGTTGCTGCTGATCACCGGCCCGAACATGGGCGGCAAATCCACTTATATGCGCCAGACCGCGCTGATTGTTCTGCTCGCGCACGTCGGCTCGTTCGTGCCAGCCAGGCGCGCCGTCATCGGACCGGTGGACCAGATTTTCACGCGCATTGGCGCCTCCGACGATCTCGCCGGTGGCCGCTCCACTTTCATGGTGGAAATGACCGAAGCCGCCAATATCCTGCACAACGCCACCAATATTTCGCTGGTACTGATGGACGAGGTCGGCCGCGGCACATCGACCTTCGATGGCATGGCGCTGGCAATCGCCATTGCCCGCCAACTCGTGGAAGCGAGCCGGAGCTATACGCTGTTCGCCACCCACTACTTCGAACTCACCCGGCTGGCGGACGAATACCCGCAGGTCGCCAACGTGCATCTCGATGCAGTCGAGCACAAGGACAAGATCGTATTCCTGCATGCCGTCGAGGATGGCCCGGCTTCGCAAAGTTATGGCATCCAGGTCGCTCAGCTTGCAGGCGTGCCGGCTGTCGTCGTGCGTGCGGCAAAAAGGCATTTGGCCAAACTCGAGGAGGAAGCGGCCGGACACGGACCGCAGCGCGATCTTTTTTCCTCACCGGCACCGCGCCAGGACGGGCAAGAGAATCCCCTGCAGGAAGCCGTACTCGGACTCGATCCCGACGCGCTGTCGCCAAAGGAAGCGCTCGAACTGCTTTACCGCCTGAAAAAAATCGCCGAAGGACGGGATTGAAAGCTATTGATTTGGCGCGGACGCCGACTGCGCCGAAGCCTGGCTTTCGCGCTCGCGCGCGATCGCGTTGGCGAGTTGATATACCGCCATCGCATAGTTCTTGCTGCGGTTGTAACGGGTAATGACGTAGAAATTATTGAATGCGAGCCAATAGTCCGGCCCTGATTCGAGGTCCAGCGCGAACAGGCCGGCCACCAGCTCCGCAGGCATGTCGTCCGTTGGTTCCACGCCTTTCGGCAGCATCTGCGCCAGCGTCAGGTGCGGTTTGAAGCCCTTCTCGACGATCTCCTTGTAGTCCGTTCCGCTGATGCGCGCGGGCACGACGATCGGCTGACCTGCCACCCAGCCGAAGAAATGCAGGTAGTTCGCCACGCTGCCGATGACGTCGGGAACGTTTTCCCAGAGATTTATTTTTCCGTCGCTGTCGAAATCCACCGCGAAACGCCGGTAGCTGGTCGGCATGAACTGCGGCATGCCGATCGCTCCGGCAAAAGAGCCCTTGACCGTGACGGGATCGAGGCCATTCTCGCGCGTAAGGAGCAGAAACTGCTCGAGTTCGCCGCGGAAGTAGATTGCGCGTTCCGGCATTTCGAAAGCCAGCGTATAGAGCGCGTCGACGACCCTGAATGAGCCCGTGCGCTTGCCGTAAATCGTTTCGACGCCGATGATGGCTACGATGATCTCCTCCGGCACGCCGTAGATTTCCCGCGCCCGTTTGAGCTGTTCCGCATTCTCGTTCCAGAAGTCGACGCCGCCGCTGGTACGGGTCGGGGTTACGAAAATGTTGCGGAATTCGTACCACGGCTTCGAAGTCGCCGGCGCGTTGATCGCCTTGACCACCCCCTCGTTGCTTTTCAGTTGCGAGAGCATCTGGCGCAGGGCGGATTCATCGTACTGGTGCTGCTGCACCATTTGCGTGATGAATTTCTCGACTTCCGGTTTGAGTTTGATCTTGCTCGGCGCCTGGGCCAGCGTAGAAAAAGTGCCGCCGATGAACAACAGCCACGCTACGAGCACAGCGCGCGACAGCGTCATGGTCCGGCGACCGCCCGGTCGATCGTAACGAGAACGCCGGTCCGGCCGGGCCTGACCTTGTCGCTGCTTCCTTGAAGATCTCCGGCCTGCGGCGTGGCGCCGCCGGACTTGGAAACCCGCGCGCCGATCACGACATCGGCGAACCGGGACAATTTTATCTCCGGCATCATCGCCATGGAATCGTCGAACGAGAATTTATAGGGAAGATCGGCGACTTTTATTTTCACGATCGCCAGCGGCATGCGCGGCCCGGTCGCGGCGCGCGCAAACACGAACACCGTGTCGTCCGGCCCGACCTTGCCCTTCAGGGAATCGTCAAGATTCACCACTCCGGTCACGCGCTCCTTTCCGGCAGGAACAGCCGCGACCGGCTTGCCGGTCAGATTCGACCTCGATTCGGCTATCCCCTTCTCCAGTGCCTGCGCGAGTTCGCCAGCGACGCCGGGTTGTTTGAGGACCATCTCCCAATAACCAATCGCGACCTTGTAATCCTTGCGCTCGAACGCCGCGCTGCCCGACAGCGTGAGCACCTTGGTATTGCGCGGTTCGAGCTTGAGGGCGCGATCCAGCAATCTGGTCGGTTCCCCCGCCAGCGTGCGTCCGGCGGCCAATGCCAGCGACTCGGCGTAGTCCGCCAGCAAGTCAGCATCCTGCGGACGCAATTCCACCGCTTTCTTGTATGCGCCATTGGCTTCGCCGTAACGCTCCATGGCACGATAGGCCCGACCAAGCATTTTCCAGCCCTCCGCATCTCCCGGATTCTGTTGCATGCGCGCAGCCAGCTTCGCGGTCATATCCTGGAACTGATCCGCCGTGATCGACGACAGATCGGCGGCTGGATGGCGCGGTGCTCCAACTCCCTGCAGATTGCCAAGATACAGGTACAAGAGGATGGACGTGAGCGGAATCAGTATGCCGAGGGCGACCGGAACCGCCTTGCCGGAGGAGGTCGCTTGCGGAGCATGGGCCGGCGTCACGTCTTCTTCGAGGACACGTCTCTCCAGTTCGTTCCTGGCCTGCTCGTAACGATCCGCGTCCAGCGTGCCGGCTTCGAGGTCTTTCCCCAGCTCAGAGAACTGATCGCGATGGATGTCGAGGTTGGACAGTTCCCGTCCGAAAACGGCAGACTTTGAACGCTTCAGCAGCGGCCACAGCACAATGGCCAGCGCCGCAACGAGCAGAAAGAAGGCCGCTGCGGCGAACGCAATCATTGCGACTCGTTCCGGGATCCGCCGCGCAATATTGCTTCAGCGCGCGCATGGTCCGCGGTGGTCAGCTCGGCCTCAGGCAATCGACGGCGCCGGCTGCGCAAGTAAACGGCAAGGCCCAGCAGTCCGACGAACAGCAGTCCGAACGGTCCCGCCCAGAGCAGCAGCGTGCTCAATTTGAACGGCGGATCGTATAGCACGAAATCGCCATAGCGCGCGACCATGTAGTCGCGGATTTCGGCGTCGCTCTTGCCCGCCTCCATCTGGCTGCGCACTTGATTCTTGAGATCGATCGCCAGATCGGCGTGCGAATCCGCCAGCGACTGATTCTGGCACACCAGGCAGCGCAGTTCGGAAGTCAGTCTGACGACGCGCTTCTCGAGTACGGGGTCGTCCGCCGCGGGAGGCGCTTCCCTCGCCGCACACAATGCCGGGAGTACGAGCAGCAGAATTGCGAATACGGCCTTCATCCCCGGAGCTGCCTGATCAGCGGCAGGATTTTCTCATGGAGTATCTGCACCGTGACGGGACCGATGCGTTTGTAGCGAATGATCCCATTGCGGTCGATCACATAAGTTTCCGGCACGCCATACACGCCATAATCGATTCCCACGCGACCGTCGCCGTCCTGTATGGACAAGGTATACGGGTTGCCATGCTTGCCCAGCCAGCCCAGTGCGTCCTCGCGCTTGTCCTTGTAATTGAGTCCATAGATCGGCAGCACATTCTGCTTCGAAAAGTCGACCAGGATCGGATGTTCTTCCAGACAGGCCACGCACCAGGAGGCCCACACGTTGAGAATCCAGACTTTGCCTTTGAGATCTTCGGTGCCGAGCATCTGGCCGGGATCCTGCAGTTGCGGCAACCGGAACTCGGGCGCCGCCTTTCCGATCAGCGGAGAAGGCACTTCGCGCGGATCCAGGCCGAGTCCGACCGCGAGAAAGACGGCGAGCACCAGGAAGATGCCCAGCGGAAGAAAGCGTTTCATCTAAAGTCGGTGAACGGTGAAGGGTAAATGGTGAACGGGAAAACCATCGATCAGGCCGTCACGGCTGCGGCAACAGATGCTTCGCGCTCCGCTCGTTTGGCCAACCTATACCGTTTATCGGAAATGGCCAGAATGCCGCCGAGCGCCATGACGAATGCGCCGCCCCAGATCCAGTCCACGAACGGCTTGTGATAGATACGCACGACCCAGGCGCCGCCGTCGACCGGTTCGCCAAGCGACACGTAGAGGTCGCGCGTCAGGCCGGTATCGATTGCCGCTTCGGTCATCGGCATCTGCTGGACCTGATAGAAGCGTTTCTCCGGATACATCGTGCGCTCTTTTTTTCCACCCTTGCTTACCGATATCGCGCCGCGCGTCGCCTCGTAGTTCGGGCCCGGCACCTTGCTCAATCCGTCGAGCTGGAAAGTGTAACCGCCAACCTCGACGGTGTCGCCCGGCTGCATGCGTACGTCCTTCTCCACCTCGTAACCTTTCACGAGCGTAACGCCGGTGATGAAAACGGCAACACCGAGATGGGCCAGCAGCATTCCGTAGTAGCCGCGCGGAATGGCACCCAACTGCGAGCCGATACTGCGTCCGCTGGTCACGCGCAGTAACGCCACACGCTGTTGCAGGTTCACGAAGCTGGAGATGGCCACCCACAAGGCCAGCAACAAGCCGAAAGCGATCATCGGTGTCCATTTGCCCAGCGTTAACGGGAGCAGGAGCGCCGTGACCAGCGCAATGACGAAAGCCCATTTCAGCCGCACCGCCAACTCGGGAACGCGCGCCTGCTTCCATTTCGCGAGGGGGCCCACGCCCATCAGAAAGATGGCCGGCGTCATCAGAGGCACGAACACGGATTCGAAATAAGGTGGTCCTACGGAAATCTTTCCAAGTCCGAGCGCATCGAGGAACAACGGATACAGTGTCCCCAGCAGGACCGACGCCGCCGCCACCAGCAATAACACGTTGTTGGCAAGCAAGGCCGATTCACGGGACAACAGTTCGAAGCTGCCGCCAAGACCCACGCGTGGAGCGCGCCAGGCGAACAAGGCCAGCGAGCCGCCGATGACGATCACCAGAAAGAAGAGGATGAAGACGCCGCGCGCCGGATCGGTCGCGAAAGCATGCACCGAAGTCAGCACTCCGGAGCGGACCAGGAAGGTTCCGAGCAGCGACAGGGAAAACGCGATGATCGCCAGCAGCACGGTCCACACCCTGAAGCCACCCCGCTTCTCGGTCACCGCCAAAGAATGCATCAGCGCCGTGCCGACCAGCCAGGGCATGAACGACGCATTCTCGACCGGATCCCAGAACCACCAGCCGCCCCAGCCAAGCTCGTAATACGCCCAGCCGCTGCCCAGTGCGATGCCGACGGTCAGAAAAACCCACGCCATCGTCGTCCACGGTCGCGACCAGCGCGCCCAGGTGGCGTCGAGTTTTCCGCCCAGCAACGCGGCGATGGCAAAGGCAAACGCGACGGAGAACCCGACGTAGCCCATGTACAGCATCGGCGGATGGATCACCATGCCCGGATCCTGCAGCAGCGGATTCAGGTCGTTGCCGTCGGGCGCGGCGGGCAGCAGCCGCTGGAACGGATTGGAAGTAAACAACATGAACAACAGGAAGCCGATGGAAATCAGCGCCATCACGCCAAGGATGCGCGCCACCATTTCCAGCGGCAAATGACGGCTGAAGACACTCACCGCGAGCATCCACACCGTCAGCATCAGCACCCACAGCAGCAGCGAACCTTCGTGGCTGCCCCAGGTTGCGGCAAAGCGATAGAACCACGGCAGGCTGGAATTCGAATTGGTGGCGACGTTCAGGACCGAGAAATCGTTGGCTACGAAGGAATACGCCAGACAGGCGAACGCGATGACCACGAATACGAACTGGCCCTGGGCTGCCGGCCGCGCAACGCCCATCCAGACGGCGTTGCCGCGCGCTGCGCCGATCAGCGGCAAAATCGCCTGCGTGAGTGCAATGCAGAGTGCGACGATCAGTGCGAACTGTCCGAGTTCCGGAATCATGTGAAATACCGTGAATGTCGTGCGCCGCAAGCGGCACAAGTGTTCCCCTGAAATCGTAAATGACGTGATTCGTGAAAGGCAAATACTGCCATGTGGTTTCGATATCGCCAGCGAAGCCAGGTATTCGCTGTTACGACATTCACGGCATTCACGATATTCACGACATTCACGGCTTTGTTACCAAAGTCTTCTGCGATTCCTTCATCGCCTTGTTTGCGCGCTCGACGGCGTCGGCGGCTTCCGGCGGCATGTAGTTCTCGTCGTGCTTCGCCAGCACTTCGGAAGCGGCGAATACGCCGTCTGCGCCGAGCTTGCCCTGGGCGACGACGCCCTTGCCTTCCTTGAACAGGTCGGGAAGGATGCCCGTAAACGTGACCGGCACGCTCTTCGCAGTATCGGTCACGACGAAACGCACGGTAACGCCATCGGGCTGGCGCTTGACGCTGCCCTTTTCGACCAGGCCGCCGATACGGAAATTGCGGCCTTGCGGCGCTTCGTGCGCGGCCACTTGAGTGGGCGTGAAGAAAAACACCAGATTGCTGCGGAAGGCACTCAGCACCAGCGTTGCGGCAATACCCAGAGTCGCCAGGCCGGCAACGATCAGCGCTATGCGCTTATGGCGTGGCTTCATCGACATTCAATCCGATTGAGCATGCGAACTACGACCCGCCCCTGCGCGCAGAGTTCTGCCGCGCCGCACCAGCATGACCATCTCGGCGACGATAACCACCGCAGTCACGGCATAGGCGCCCCATACGTACAGGCCGTAGCCACCCATCGCAAAGAATTCCGAAACACTACCCCACTGCATTTCTCACCTCGCCAAATAAACTAGAACTATCACCGCGGAGCACACAGATACCCTACGCGGTCAAGAATCCTTAAGCCCCTTTGTCCACGCGGCGCCGCGCTCGCGCTCGAGGATCTCGCAGCGCACCCGCATCAACACTGCAGCGATCGAATACGCCCAGAAAGCGAACACCATTACCAGCATGCCGATTAGCATGACGCTGGCCATGCTGGGGGCCCGCGTAATGCTGACCGACGAACCCTGATGCAGGGTATTCCACCACTTGACCGAAAAATAAATGATTGGCACGTTGATGGCGCCCACCAGCGCGAGCACCGCAGACGCCTTGTCGGCGCGGCGTGGATCGTCGATCGCGGCAACCAGCGACAGGTAGCCCATGTACAGGAAGAGCAGGATCAGTTCGGAAGTCAGGCGCGCATCCCATACCCACCATGCGCCCCAGGTTGGCCTGCCCCAGAAAGCGCCGGTCCACAGCGCGATAAACGTCATCAGGGCGCCGGTAGGGGCGAGCGCATGCGCAGTCATCGACGACAACCGGGTGTTGAATGCGAGGCCGACGCCTGCCCAGAAGGCCATGACCATATAGATGAACATCGACATCCACGCCGCCGGCACATGGATGAAGATGATCCGATAGGAATCCCCCTGCTGAAAGTCCGTAGGCGCGGCGAAGAAGGCTAAATACAGCCCGACCAGGCCAAGGACGGCGGCGATGCCCATGAACCACGGCACCATTCTTCCGGCTAGCGGGTAGAAGGTCTGCGGCGAGGAATACTTCAACCAGTTCATGTCGCGAATCTATTCCAGTGAAATTCTCAATGCCATCGCGGTTGCCCAGGGAGCAAACACCAGCGCGGCCAGTGACATCGCACCCAGCAGGGACAAATGCCCCGTTACGCCGAGCCCGGTTGCCGATGCCGTCACCGCCCCCGCGCCAAACACCAGCACTGGCACATAAAGCGGCAATACCAGCAGCGAGGTCAGCGCACCACCGCCACGAACGCCCAGCGTCAGAGCCGCGCCGACGGCGCCAATCAACGAAAGCGCCGGCGTCCCGACCAGAAGCGATACCAGCAATGTCGCCAGCGCATCGCCCGGCAAATCAAACTGCAGCCCCAGCACCGGCGCGATCAGCACCAGCGGCAACCCGGTCGTCAGCCAATGCGCCAGGACTTTCGACAACACCAGCAGCGTCAGCGGCTGCGGGGTCAGCACCAATTGTTCCAGCGTTCCGTCGGCGTAGTCGGCGCCGAACATCCTGGCCAGCGACAACATCGCCGCGAGCAGTGCGGCCACCCAAACCACCCCTGGCGCTATTTCGCGCAGCGTGTCCGGCTGCGGTCCGACACCGAGCGGGAAGAGGCTCACGACGATCACGAAAAAGAAGAATGTCGTCAGCACATCGCTGCGCCGGCGCGTCGCGATCAGAAGATCGCGGGCCACCACGGCGCGGCAGGCTGCGCCCGCCGTCGCGGCCACTACCGCGCTCCCAATTCGAGCGACTCCACTTGCACACCCGCCAGATCGACTTCCTGATGCGTCGTGAAAATCGCCATGCCGCCGCCTCGCAGGTAGTCAACGATGACGGCCGCGATCCGCGCGACCGAAACAGCGTCAAGCGCGGCAAACGGCTCGTCGAGCACCCACAGCGGTTTACCCGCGGAAAACCCGAGCCGGCAAAGTGCCGCCCGGCGCTTTTGTCCCTGAGACAACAGTCTTACGGGAAGGTCCGCGACCCCGGCGAGCCCTTGCTCGGCCAGCGCGTTCTGCAGCGCCGAATTCCCGGCTTTCGTACCGGCAAGCTCCAGCGCGTAGCGCAGGTTCTCGATCGGAGTGAGGTCGTCCTTGAGGCCATTGGCGTGACCCAGAAACACGAGGTCCCGCCGGTAGTCCTCGCCCAAAGTGGCGATCCGCCCGTCGTTCCAGAGAATCTCACCTGTCTCCACCGGGGACAGGCCGGCGACCATTCTCAGCAGGCTGGTCTTGCCGCTGCCGTTCTCTCCGCCGACGCGCAACGCCCGCTTCGCTTCCAGTCGAAACGACAGATCATGGAACAGACGCCGGTTGCCGCGGGTACATTCGATCTGACGAGCCTGAAGCATTGGATTCCGGGATGACACGGGCGCGCCATTATAACCGAGCCTCGCGCACCGCCCGGGGGATTGCGGCTCAGTTCATGGCCGCAGCACAGGCCTGGCGCATGCTCTCGCCGCCCGGCGCATCCGGATTGACCCATTCGAAGCTGATCTGCGCATCCGGCGTGCGGTAAACGTCGGTCACGTCGCCGCTCGCCATGGCGCCGCGATACAACGTGGTTTCGATATTGGCGCGCCCCCCTTTCTTGCAGTCGTATCGCGTCAGCCGGGTGGCCGAAAGATAGGGTTTGATCGGCCGCCGCGTCAGCTGAACCTCGGGAAAGTTCCACAGCAGCAGGACTTCGACGATGTCGCCGTCGCGTTTCAGGCTGTCCCGGTCGAAATAGAAAACCGATTCAGCGTCGGCGCTGATTTCAACCCAATCGCTTGCGGCAGCGGCGATCGGCAAAAGGAAAAGCAGAAACAGGATGGTTCGCATGGCTTTCGCAGTGTCCGGGATTCAGGCGGCCAAGCCTACCTTTGTGAGTCGCCGGACTCAAGCGCCCGCGAGGATCGCCTTTTCGCGACGACGTGCGCAATATTTAGCGACGCACGATCCCATCTGCGCGTTTATACTTTTCGCGAGGGACGGGGCATCCTGCCATGCTGCGGATTGCAATGTGGCGCCATCTTTACCTTACGAGTGCAATGATGGAAGAGCGTGTCCTTGCAGCCACGAACGACAGCGAAGCGCGCTTGCGCGCGATGGTGGCCAACCTGCCATGCGTGGTGTTCCAGGCCTTGCTGCGCGACGACGGCGGCCTCGATCTCATCTACGTGAGCGAAGGCAGCCAGTTCGTGCTGGGGATCCGAGCCGATGTCCTGATGGCTCACCAGGAAATGTTTCTCGACATGATCCTGCCGGAGGATAGTGAGGGCTTCGCCGCGGCCCGTCTTCGGGTTGCCCGCCAGCCCGCGCCGTTCGACTGGGAAGGCCGCATCCGCTTCGGCGCCAACGGGCAGGAAATAAAATGGGTGAGTTTGTGCGCCAGCATGCGCAGATTGCCTTCCAGCGTAGTGATCTGCGACGGCATTATCTTCAATATCACGGAAAGCAAACTAGCCCAGCGCTCCATTGAAGCGCAGCAGCATCAACTGCGCCAGCTTGCGTCGCACATCGAACGCGTGAAAGAAGAGGAGCGCGGCCATGTAGCCCGGGAGATCCATGATGATCTGGGCGGTACGCTGACGGCGGCAAAGATAGATCTGGCCTGGATACGCAGCCGGCTCGGCCCCGGCCAGACGGCCCTGACCGAAAAGACAGACGCGATGGAAACCCTTCTCGATTCGGCAATCGAGGCGACAGGACGGATTTCACGCAGCCTGCGTCCGCCGGTCCTCGACCACGGCGTGACGGCGGCCATCGAATGGCAGGTGAAGGAATTCCGCAAGCGCATGGACATTACCTGCGACTTGTTATGTCCGAGGGAGGATATCGCGCTCGACCCGGAATATTCCACGGCGCTGTTCCGCATTTTCCAGGAAACGCTGACCAATATTGCCAAGCACGCCAGGGCGTCGCACGTGGACATAGCGCTCGAAGACGACGGCAACGAGGTAGTGTTGACCGTCACTGATGACGGCCGCGGCATCGACGTGCACGATCTGCACAAGAATGGCTCGTACGGAATCAGCGGAATGCGTGAACGTGCCGGCTCTCTTGGCGGTACCATACACGTCTCCCGGGCCTCCGGTGCCGGCACACAGGTGCGTGTCTGCCTGCCCGCCAAGCGACCCCTTCCCGCCGCGGAGGATTAGCGGGAGCTTGCCGGGACGGACCGGGAAAGCTTTCCAACCCATCGGATCATGATTCGCCTGCTCATCGTCGACGATCACGCCATAGTGCGCCACGGCCTTCGCCAGGTCGTGGCGGAATCCGCCGACATCGAAGTGACTGCGGAGGCCGGTTCCAGCGCCGAAGCCGTGCGGCTGTTGCGCGAGAACACCTATGACCTGGTCCTGCTCGACATTTCCCTGCCCGACAAGAACGGCATCGAAACGCTCAAGCAGATCAGGCGTGACAAACCGAACCTGAGGGTCATCATGCTAAGCATGCATGCCGAGGACGAATTCGGCGTGCGCGCGCTCAAGGCCGGTGCCTTTGGTTATGTCAACAAGCAGAGCGCGCACGACCAGTTGGTAACAGCCATCCGCCAGGTCGCCGCCGGGCGACGCTACATCAGCCCCGATCTCGCCGAGGAACTGGCGAGATCGATCGGCGAAGGCAGCGAACGACGTCCGCATGAACTCCTGTCCGACCGCGAATTCGACACCCTGCGCATGCTGGCAAGCGGCAAGTCGCTGAGCGAAATCGCCGAGTCGCTGTCCATCAGCCCGAAAACGGTCAGCGTCTATCGGACCCGGCTACTGGAGAAAATGAAGCTCAAAAACAATGCCGAGATCGCGCACTATGCGGTCAAGAACGGTTTGATCGACTAATCCGGGCTGGCCCTCGGGTCAGGGCTTCCTATTCCGTTCGACGGCATCCGCCATCGCCCGCGCAACCGCATCGTCCGATTCGCGCAGCCCCGCGACGACGCCCTCCTGATCTGCCGCCGGCCGGTTCTGGCTGGTTTTCCACTTTCCGATCAGGCGCGTCAGCTGTATTTCGATGCCGACGATTGCACGCAACTGCATGGCGACAAAATCCTCCGGCGCATCGGTCACGGCCCAGGGTTGCGCGCGGGATGCTTCGAAGCGATCGGTGAGTCCACCGACAAACTTGCGCAACCACGCCGAGTCCTCGAAGACGCGCATGGTGCCGTAGGCGTGCACCACGATATAGTTGAAGGTCGGCACCACTTTCCCGGTCTCCTTCTTGGTCTGGTACCAGGACGGCGTGACATAGATCTGCGCTCCCTGGAAAATCACCAGCGGTTCGACCTCCTTCGAGAACTCGCGCCATACCGGGTTCGCCCGCGCCACGTGCGCGCGCAAGGTGCCAAACGGCGCGGGGTCGGGATCGACTTCGAACGGAACATGGTTCGCGTTCAGACCGTCGGCGCCGAAGGTGACCAGCGCGCCAAGCGGATGGCTGCAGATCAACCGATGCAAGATTTCTATGCGGGTCTCTTCGAAATGCGAAGGCAGATACATGCAGGCTGTCCCTTTGATTCCGGATTGCGACCTGGAAAGTGTAACCCATGATCCTGGACCGATCCGTTACCCATCGATCATCCGCTTTGCGTAAACATCTTCCGAATTCGTGATGACGTTATTCACATGGCTACGCGCGATCTTTCTTTTCGGCAGGTAGTTGAGCCAACAATGCGCAATAAGGTCAGCATCCTCCAGCATTCTGGAAAAAATAGGCCCATTAAAACAGAAGTCTGGACTTACATCGCACCGCCATCGCGAGATTTTTGGGCGGGCTCAAAGACTGCTTCTTCGAGAGGATGCTGAAAATGTTGAGGGTGGAATCGTGCTCGCGTCGCCAAATAAAAACGCCGCTGGAGGCGGCGCTGCTGGTCTCGCTGCATAGGTTGAGGGTGGGACAACATGACGCATCCTAGTCATGTTGCGGTGGAGGCTAACCTGACCATCGAGCATGGTCAGGTTAAGTCGCAATGCGACGGGCCGGAACCAATGTGTCCGGCTCGCCTTAGGGCGATCCGGCCATCCAGAAGCGCATGCGCTTCTGGAACGCCAACACGCTTGGGCGTGTCGGCGTTCCAAAACGCAGTGCGTTTTGGTCGAACCAGTGAGTTCGATCCACACCCTCTCCGCCAAATAAAAACGCCGCTCATGGCGGCGTTTTTATTTGGCGGTGGACGCAGTCTTATGCAAACCCGTCTCCAGCCAAAATTCCCTGCTAACAGGGAAAAATACAGGGAATTTCACACGTTTTGGCGGTTCTAATCGCGCTCCATCCCGCCGAAACCCGTATCCAGAGCGACTCTCCAGCCCTCCACTCCGTCTCCACGCACGATTCGGAACAGGGATTTAATTCGGACGTATCAGGGAATTTATCGGGAAGAACAGGGAATTTTTTCTCCACTGCGTCTAGTTCGCACGGGGGGGTGCTCTGACGGAGTTTGTTCACCATGCCGTCAATCCGCGCGTCAACAATTCGCAGACCGAGGCGGCAGAGTTGATCGAGCCTTTCCCGACAGCCGGCATAGGAGCCCAGGCGTAGAATGCGTTCGTCATGGTCTTCCTGGAGACACAACAATGTGCGTTAGCTTCGACCCTCATTTCAACGTACTTATCGGCTTCGCGACGACATTTTTATTGGGACTAAGCCTGCCTAAACTCATGGATCGAATTGGCCACAACATCGGCTATATCCAACCGCCGCAGTTCGAAAATTTCTCCAAATGGATCGAGCTGATGTCCGCTAACTCGGGCGGCTATTGGATCGGTCATCTAGAAAGGCCCATGTTCTTCGCCTGTTTCTGGGTTTCGAGCCTTTGGCCAATTGTAGGCGCTTGGCTTGTAATGAAGACGGCGTTCTACTGGCAAGGAACCAACTACGCTAAATTTCCAGATGAGCCACCGAGTCAACCACAAATGGATTGGTTGGTTGCTAAGCGAAGACTGGGAGCCTACTACGCCGCAACTGCACTTGCAGGAACCGCGGCAAATATCGTTTTTGCGTTGGCCGGCATCGCGATCGGGCACTGGTTACGTTTTCAATAGAGCCATTGTGAAATGAGCATGTTGATTTTCGCTGCCTGTTGAACCTAGATTTTCTTTTCGAACAGACTGTTGATTATCGTGTTTGGTTGACCCACTTTTTCATCTTGCGCTGATCCGGGGCGGTCAAATTTCATTTTTGATTTTCTACGACTTTCACGATCCCAACGTGGGTCAACGCAAAACGAAAATATGGTTCAAGTCGACGTGAAAATCAACATCATCATGACTGGCGGCAGTTTTGCCACCCCCTATTTCAGATCCCTGTCGCCTCTTGATTATCAATTCGCACCCCAAAGATCATGTGCTGTGTAACGATTAGACTCCCGTACTCGAATAAGGAAAGTCACTTGCAGGACTCAGGTTTTGGTCATAGAACGCCCTCAAGGCCGCATCACAAACTGCATAACCCCAATTGATCAGACGCTCCTGTACGTTATCGGTCGTCGCCGTTAGGCGCGTTGGAATCTCGGCCAATTCTTTCGTTCTCGCATATGGGCAATTCAAACTTCGTACTCGATAGCTTTCAATTTTCGTGCGAATGCCCCAATACGCGCCAGCCCGTATTTTCTGTTCGTAGGAAGCGATCAATTGTCGATAGCGTAGTGAGCGTACCTGATTGTCGATAATGTCTAAAACGCGAATCATATGCAGGAGCCATTCCTTGGAGGGCGATTGCTCCGCCGCAATTTTCTGGCCTGCATCGCTCACCAGAACAGTTTTGTATCGCTTCCAGACCGTTTCAAGCCCTAGATTGTCGTAGACACCGCCGTCACTCAGAAGCACATCTGTCGTGAATGGCGGATAGTGAAATGGCTCGTCTTTCGGGGTATCGAACTTTAAATACTCAGACTTGAGATGCGCAGGTGACAGAAAAGGCGGAAATGCGGACGACGCAGCCACGGTATCAGCCAGTTTCACGGTCGGATTCTGAACCATGCCAACCATATAATCGCGCATATATGGTTTGGAAAAGCGCCAGAGCGAACCGGTTTTGATATCCGTCGCGTTGAATACGAATCGTGGCGGATCATCCGGTAGATCCTGGAGCGTTGCATCGCCAAACAGGTGGGCCCTATAGGCCTTCGCTACGCGCTCACTAGGCGTATCGCCCCAAGGAAGTAAGTGCGTCATTCCAGCATTAATATCCACGCATACGTGGGCAAATTTTCTTATGGGTGTTACGAATTCGTCCATGAACGCTGAATTTTGGCTGTCAGTTCCATAGATCTTTTTCCATTTAAGCCCAAGTACACCAGCCGTGATTGACCCAC
>DASWEZ010000179.1:0-9167 GCA_036394495.1 Burkholderiales bacterium | reverse complement strand
GCGTACCTGCAACGCCGCGAGTATCTGATCCATGACGGCAACCCGCCTGATGCCAACGCCAAGCAGAAAACCCTCAAGGAACTCGAGGAGGAAGACATGTCGGACGATCAGGCGGTGCCGTTGAGGGCGGCGCCGCGAATTCGTCGTCCCTGATCGGACGACGAATTCGGCAGAGAACAAAGGCGAGAGGAAAGAGGAAAGAGGAAAGAAATTACTGACCGCTTTGCGGTCGCGTTGTTGTGTTGTTTTTGCCTTTTTGCTTCTACCTTTCCTCTTTCCTCTCGCCTCTTTCCTCTTCTTCCAGCTTCCTCGCCAGCACAAAATCCAGGGGATGCTGAACAAATCTGCGCAATAGCCTCGCCCCCAGAACCGCCAGTTCCTTTCGCGCCAGTTTGTAGGCGCGAGACGCGGTGTACAGCGACAGGAAGAAACTCACGCCGAGGTTCAACACGAACATCGTCGCCACACCGGCAACCGCCCAGAAGAACCAGCCGGTGCTGAACCAGCCGCGCAAACCGGCGCCGGCGAACGCCAGCATGCCCGACGACAACGTGACATGGCGAACGTCGATGGGCAGCCCGAGAAACTGGCCCATGACGGGCGCGAGTCCGAGCAGAAAACCCAGCGAGATGTTCGTCGCCCAGCCCGACATGTTGCGGGAAACGATTCCGGCTGCACGCACCATGCGCTTGCGTCCGAAACGCTCGCCGAGGCGGTGGTCGGCGATGGCCTGCGGCAGCCGGTGATACACCGCCCAGTTGTCCATCCAGCCGCCGATCATGGCGGCCATCCACAGAATCACGCCCGTCAGCGCCGCGTAGAACACCGTGCCGCTGTTGACCGGGCTCAAGGTCTCGAACACGTGCTGCGCTTCCTTCTCCGCGAGGTAGTTGCGGCCGAGCGCGAGGTGCCAGAGGAAATTGAACAGGAAAGCGCCAATGAACACCACCGCCACATTGGCAATGGCGGCGGCAAACTGGGAGCGGCAGATCTGCACAGTGAACTCGACCATGCTGTCCATGCGTGCCGTGCGATCCCGGCTGCGCAACAACCTGGCGAGCGTCGCCGCAGTCATGGCCGGCTGCTTGGTCGCCAGGATCAGGTGGAAGTGATGGAGCAGCATGAAGCTGACAGCGTAGTTCAGGCCCGCGAGCAATCCTTCGACGAACAGCGGCAATCCGGAATGCGTGACCTTGAGCTTGATGGCCGCCGTCAGCACCGTGAGCAAGCCGCCGCCCGCCGCTGCCAGCCAGATGAAGCGGTATTCGCGAGGACTGTGCGCCACATAGTGTTCGCCGGTTTTTCCGGAGCGGTCGACGATCTTGCGCTGGAGCATCTGCATGTTTCCGCGGATCAGATAGCGGATGCTGCGGTCATCGTGCGCGGCGACGATGAGTTCCGCCAGCAGGCGGTGGATGGCTTCGTTGTGCGCGGTCCCGGGCGGAATTTCGATGACATCGAGCATGGTTTCCATGCGCGACAGGCAGCGCTCCAGCACTTCCAGACCGTAAACGATGTCCACGCTCACGCCTTCGCTTTCCAGGCGGCGGGTCACTTCCGCGGTTTCCGCGCGGCAGGCGGCGCAGAGCTCACGCCAGGCTTGCGCCAGTGCGGTAACGTCTTCGCCGGTACGCCACGCATCCATCAGATCGTCGCTGGTTTGCGCGAGAAGGTGGAAAGGCGATTGGGCCACAGAAGCGGGGTGACTGCGGGCGCGCAATTTGGTGGACAGGCCTTGCGCCTGGACACGGATCGCCAGCAGCCGGAAGCCGTCGGCAAACGCGGTTTTCAGCGGCGCCCAGATCTCCGGCCGATCGGCCGGTGCGATCGCGCCGACAATGCGGTGGAACAGTTCCGGCGCCATAAGGCGGAAACTCTCGGCATTGGCGCGGCTCGAGTACAGCCGCGAAACCAGGCGCGCCAGGTCGTGGTCGTCATTGGGCTCGGGGAGGATTCGCCCCATGACGCGGTCGGCCAGTTCAGAAATGAATCCGCGATCGCCGGGAATCCCGGTCTCGCCGAACAGGTTCACGCCTTCGGTCTCGGAAAGGATGTCGGCGAAGGTGTCCTGCAGGCTGCGCTGCACTTCGGGCAAGGCTTCCAGCACTTCGATCGCCTTGATGAGGCGCGAGCGGTCCGGCAGGCCGTCGTCGTCCGCCGGCCCCTGCCGCGTCCACTCGATCAGCGCAATCAGCGAATCCAGCCTGTGCCCGAGGCTGTCGGCGTTCGCGATCGCTTCCAGGCAACTGGCGAGTTCGTAGGCGTCATGATCCGACCCGAGGCCATGGTCGAGGAAGGCGACGACTTGCTCGCGGATGCGAGGGGATGGGAGTTCGGCGTTCATGTGCGGCGGTGGTTTGGCGGCGTTATGGGGAAAGTATCACAGGGGAGGACCGTGAATCCGTGAATGTCGTGAATGCCGTAACTGCATCAGACCTGGGACCTTACGACATTCACGACATTCACGGATTCACGGATTCACGGCCTTTCCGACAGTCACGGTCGCTGCTGGCGCATCACGCTTTCAGCGTGATGCGCCAGCAGCGATGAATCCTGCGATTGCGAAAATCCGGCGGCACGGTCTGCGCGGAAATTTCGGTCATCGGCACATCCGCGAGCGCATCGGCGTCGAGTTTGAAACTGCGCAGGTTGGTGGAGAACAGCAGATCACCGCCTGGAGACAGCAGCGCGAGGCATCCGCGCACCAGCGCAACATGATCGCGCTGCACATCGAGCACGCCCTGCATGCGCTTGGAATTGGAAAAGCTCGGCGGATCGAGCACGATCAGTTCGTAACGATCCCTCGATTCGCGTTCCTCCTCGAGAAAACGCACGACATCCGCCTGCACCAGGCGATTGCGCCCGAAATCGATCCGATTGAGTTCGAAGTTGCGCCTGGCCCAGTCCAGATAGGTTTTTGACAGGTCGACGCTGGTCGTGGAGGTGGCCCGGTTGCCTGCGGCGTAGACGCTGAAGCTGCCCGTATAGCAGAACAGATTCAGGACGCGCCTGCCGGGGGCCAACGTCCCCACCAGCGCCCGCGTCACGCGATGGTCCAGGAACAGCCCGGTGTCGAGATGATCGGTCAGGTTGACGATGAAGCGATGTCCGCCTTCCTGCACCACGAAATCCTGCGCGCTGGCGGCAAGCTTGCGGTATTGCTCGTCCGGGCGCTGGCCGTGGCGTTCCTTCAGCGCGACGCTCTTCAACGGCAGCTTGAGTGCGCCCGCCGCCGCCTCGTGCATGGCCGTGAGCCAGTGGCGCTGCGCACGCGCATCCATCACCGGCTTGCTGTATTCCTGCAAATGCGCGCGATTGGCATAAAGGTCGAGGGCAAAGGGCAGTTCCGGAATATCGCGATCGTAGATCCTGAAGCACTCGACACCGGCACTTCTTGCCCATTTCCTGAGGTGTTTGACGTTCTTCGCAATCCGATTGGCGAACATTTCCGCCTGATGGACCGTCTGGTCCGCGTTCTTCGCGTCAGGAGTGTTGTTTTGCTGCGAATCCATTGAAATGTCGGCTGACAGGGCGATAAAAATGACTAGAATTAGGTAAAGGACGCTCCAGACGCATCATGCCGACCCTAGACTCATCGCTCAAGACGCTCATACTGGCTGTACTCGTTGCAGCGGTCGGTGCGGCCTTTGCCCAGGGCGACGATCAATGGTACGGCGGCCAGAGCACGGGCTTCTGGGGATTGAACAACTCGGTCGGCGTCCGCGGCTCCCTGCCCGGCACGTTCAACCCGCCGGGCACGAATCCGGAAAGCCTGAACGCACAGCGGCAATACGGCGGCTATCGCATCTCCAACGCGTTCGCCATCGAAGGCTCCCAGACCCAGTTCGGCTCCAACTCATCCGGCTGCAACGGCGATCCCGGCACCGGCGATGCAAATCACTCCTGTTACGGTTCGGCCTGGAGTCTGTCCGGTGTCGCCACGCTGCCGCTTCAGTCCGGCCTGTCGCTCTACGGCCGCCTGGGCCTGCACTACTGGCAAAAAGGCTATCAGGACGAATCCAACGGCCACCGCAATGTGGATGAACCCGGCGGTATCGGCAAGGTTTACGGCGTCGGCCTGAGCTACGGATTGACGAAGTCGATTACGGTACATGCCGAATCGGAGCGCTACTCCGAATTGATCGGCAACAGCGCCTCCGGCCCCGGCCTCGGCCTCGGGCTGGATTCGTCGGTTCATTCGATCGGACTTTCGATCAAATTCTGAGCGACGGCGCAGAATTTGATCGAAAGTCCGATCGAATAGCAGAGGAAAGAGGCGAGAGGAAAGAGGAAAGAGGAAAGTAAAAACAACTGCCTTCGGCTTGGCATGGCCTAGCTCTTACCTTTCCTCTTTCCTCTCGTCTCTTTCCTCTATCTAAGTCACAACTCTCGTCTTGCGCGTCGTCAACCATATCCCCGTAAATATCAGTGCGGCCCCCGCATAGTGATACGCGTACAGCTTCTCGCCCAGAAAAATCACCGCCAATAGCGCGCCGAACAGCGGCATGAGGTGCACGAACAGGCCGGCCTTGTTCGGTCCGACTTGCGCGACGCCGCGGTTCCAAAACAGGTAGGCGACGATCGACGGGATGGTGCCGTAATACGCGAGTGCGGATATCGTCGCGGGCGTCAGTGCGAATCCTCCGCGCTGGCTGAATTCCCAGAGGTAAAACGGCAGCAGGAACGGCAGGCTGAGCAGCAGCATGGCCGCCAGAAATCCCATGGCCGACAGTTCCGGCGGCCGCCGCCGCAGCACGAAGGTATAGACCGACCAAAGGAATTGCGCGGCGATCAGCCACAGGTCGCCGGGGTTGAAATGAAATGCAGCGAGGGTGGCGAACTTGCCGCGAGCAATGATCGCCAGCACCCCGGCCAGCGACAACACCACGCCGCACGCCTGGAGCTTCGAGATGCGCTCCCGCACAACCACCCACGACAACAGGATAATCAGGATCGGGGAAAAGGAATTAAACAGTACGCCGTTCGCCACCGCGGTGTATTGCAAACCGACGTAGATCAACGTGTTGAACGCCACGGCGCCAAGACAGCCGAGCAGCACGAGCACCAGCCAGTTGGCGCGCACAACATGCCACTTGCGCCGCAGTTCCGGGGCAACGAACGGCAACAGGAGCAGCAGCGCGATGGTCCAGCGCCAGAATCCCATCGCCACCGGCGGCATGTCGTTGCGCATCGCCCGCCCGACGACCCAGTTCGCGGCCCAGAAGAGCGAGGTAAGCGAGAGGAGCAAGTAGGGGGAGGGGTGGCGGAGGAATTTCATTGAGGCCGTGAATATCGTGAATGCGTGAATGTCGTGAATGTCGTAACTGCAAAGAGCTTCAGGGCCTTACGACATTCACGACATTCACGGCCCTTGCGGCATTCACGGCATCAATTCAGTCTCGCCACATCCTTCTGCAATTCGATGATGCGGCGGCGGATGTCGTCGGCGTCCTCGCTGGAGGGCGAAAGCTTCAGGTAGGCTTCGAAATCCGCGAGCGCCGCGCGCGAACACTCGAGTTCCTGGTAGATCATCCCGCGGTCGCGCAGTTCCGGCGTCTGTTCCGGCACGGTCGCGATGATCCAGTCCACGATGGGGAGCGCTTCGTCGAGCTTGTGCTCGCGCAAATAGATCGCCTTCAGGTTGCGCAGCAGGCGCACGATGATTTCCTTGTTGCTCGCCGGGACCAGCAGTTCTGCGACGATGGCGCGCGACACTTCCCCGCCGCGCACTTCGCGCAGGCGCTTCTGCAGATCCCGAAGGCCGAGCGAGATGCCGCTCGAATACGGATCGAGCACGACGGCTCCCTCGGGCACCGGGCACCTGACCAGGAAATGTCCGGGGAAACTCACGCCCTGCAGCGGCAATCCGATCTTGCGCCCGAGCTCCATGTAGATCACCGACAGCGTAATCGGAATGCCGGTGCGGCGCTCCAGCACTTCGTTCAGAAAGCTGTTGCGCGGGTCGTAGTAGTCCTCGGAATTGGCCGCGAAGCCGAGATCGCCGAACAGGAACTGATTGAGGTCGGCAATGCGTTCGAGGTGCGTGGCATCCTCGCCGATACGCATGCTGAGCATGTGCGCCAGCTCTTCGATGCGCGAGAGGTACGCGGCGACGTTCAGGTCGGGATAGCCGTGGCCGGCAATCAGCAGCGCGGCCTCGGCGAGGCTGATGTCTTCATCCGGCCCGGACACGATCTGCCGGAGGCGTTCCGACATCGTGTCCGCCAGGCGGCTTTGCGTCCCGGACGATGGCGTTGCAGCCAAAACCGTCTCCTCAGGCGTCCTGCTTTTCCGCAGGGACTGGGGGCAGGAACAGCGCGGCTACCTGTTTCTTCGCTCCGCGCGAGGGCGGCGCAGCCGGTTTGACGGATTGCGTCATTTCGCCGGACGGGATGTAAGGTTTGGAGAACAGCGGATCGGTCGACTGCGCAGGAGCGCGGGATGATGCGTAGGAAGAGCGATGCTCGTGGCGACCTGCCGGTTGATCGCGGTGCGGCGCTTCCGGGCGGCCTTCCGGCCGTGGCGGACGGCCTTCCGTGCGTTCCGGCCGTGGCGGACGGCCTTCCGGCCGGCGCGAACCGCCGCGCGGCGCGGACACGCGTTCGCGCTCGAATTGCCCTGGCTCCTGCATCGGCAGTTTGATCTTCAGCAGCTTTTCGATCGCGGCAAGATCGTCGTTCTCGGCATCGGACACCAGCGAAATGGCTTCGCCGGTCATGCCGGCGCGGCCGGTACGGCCGACGCGGTGGACGTAGTCCTCGGGCGAACCGGGAAGATCGAAGTTGACCACGAAGGGCAGTTGCTCGATGTCGAGCCCGCGCGCGGCGATATCGGTCGCCACCAGAACCTTGGTCTTGCCTTCCTTGAAGTCGGCCAGAGCCAGCATTCGCTCGCCCTGGGTGCGGTCGCTGTGGATGGCTGCAGCACCGACGCCGTCCTTGTCCAGTTTGTATGCCAGCCGGTTTGCGCCGATCTTGGTGTTGCAGAACACCAGCACCTGGCGCATGTCGCGCGATTTGATCAGGTGCGTCAGCAGATCGCGTTTGGCGGCGGATTCGACTTTGTAGACCAGGTGGGTCACCGTCTCGATGACCGAATTGCGGCGCGCGACTTCGACGCTGACCGGGTCGGTCAAAAGCTGTTTCGCCAGGCCACGGATTTCATCGGAATAAGTTGCGGAGAACAGCAGGCTCTGCCGCTTTGCCGGCAATGTCGACAGGATGCGCTTGATGTCCGGCAGGAAGCCCATGTCGAGCATGCGGTCGGCCTCGTCGAGCACGAGGAACTGCACCTGCGAAAGATTGACCGTCTTCTGGCCCAGGTGATCGAGCAGGCGTCCGGGCGTTGCGACCAGGATTTCGACGCCCGCGCGCAATTCGGCAATCTGCGGATCGATGTGCACGCCGCCGTAGACCACCGCGGAACGCAACGCAATGTACTTTCCATAGGTCTTTACGCTGTCCTGGACCTGCGCGGCAAGTTCACGCGTCGGCGTCAGGATCAGCGCGCGTACCGGATGGCGCGCGGGCGAAACGCTGGTGCTGGCAAATTCGAGGAGCCGGTGCAGCATCGGCAAGGTGAAGCCGGCGGTCTTGCCGGTACCGGTCTGCGCGGCGGCCATCACATCCTGGCCTTGAAGAATCGCAGGGATCGCCTTGGCCTGGACGGGCGTGGGTTCGGTGTAACCCTGATCGGCGATTGCTCTTAACAACTCCGGGGCTAGGCCCAGATCGGAAAACGACATTGACTCTCGACTCCTGCGCCGCCGTGCGGCTGCGCCGTTAGCTCAGGGCCGGCGAATGCCGCCCTCTGAATAGAGGCCGCATGGTACAGCATAACTAGCGAAGCCGAAAGGGAAATCGGGGCCGGAAAAGGCCCCGATGGTACCGAGTGCTGCGTGCCGGGTGCTGGGAAAAGAGCGGTGCTGGGTTCTGAGTACTGTGTGCCGTGTGCTGTGTGCAGAAAAGCGTCAGCGCCTTAAATCTTTCGGTCCTTAGGCCCTTACTCGCAGCACGCAGCACCCAGTACGCAGCACCAGTTTTCCCGTCACGACTTTTCCGCTTTCCCCTCGTCCCTCGTCCCTCGACCCTTGTCCCGGGCTTCGCCATCCATCCACTCGTTCACCAGGCGATAGCCGACTGCGAGCAGTGTGGGGCCGAGGAATATGCCGACGAAACCGAACGCGGCCGCACCGCCCAGTACGCCCAGCAGCACCAGCATGAAGGGCAGATTGCTGCCATGGCTGATGATCATCGGCTTGAGCACATTGTCGACCGCGCTGACGACGAGCAATCCCCACAAGCCCATGAAAATGGCCCAGCCGGTGTGGCCTTGCAGATACAGCCACAGGGCCGCGGGAATCCAGATCAGCGGCGGCCCGACCGGGACCACCGACAGGAAGAAAGTCGCCAGCGCAAGCAACGTCGCGCCGGGGACGCCTGCAATCAGGAAGCCTATGCCCGCCACTACCCCCTGAGCGAGCGCGGTGCCCAGAACGCCGTAGACCACGCTGACGACGGTACTGCCGGCAACCGTCAGCAGATGAAGGCCGCGCGCGCCGCCGATGCGACTGGTAATGCGCTGGATCTTGGCTGACGCCGCCTCGCCGTCGCGATACAGGAAGAAGGCGATCAGCACCGCCAGACTCAGCTGCAGCAAACCGGCGAACAGGATGCCGCCACCGGTCACCAGCACCGACCTGGCGGGAGCAATCAGGCCCTTCAGGTCCTCCAGCAGACGGCTGCTGTCATGCGACAGATTCCGCCAATAATTGTTGAGCGTCTCACCGACGAGCGGCAAGCCGCTGATCCACTCGGGCAGCGCAGGCGGGCCATTCTCGAAAGCCTTGCGCATCGCGTCGACGAGTTCGGTTGCGCTGTCGGCCAGACTGAAGGCGACGAAAACGAAAGGCGCAATGAGGATCAGGCATGTCGCCAGCATCATCAATCCCGCCGCGAGGTTGCTGCGGCCGCGGACGGATTTCCTCAGGCGGACATACAGAGGCCAGGTCGAAAAAGTCAGGATCACCGCCATCAGCAACGCGCTCACGAACGGCGCCAGCACCACCAGGCAGCCGAGGACAAGCGCGGCGAGCATGCCCGCGCCGAGCATCCGGTCGATGCGGTTGGCCCTGGTCGTCATCGGATGAATGCGGATGCCGATTGCAT
>DASWEZ010000178.1:0-2280 GCA_036394495.1 Burkholderiales bacterium | reverse complement strand
GTGGAACTTTGCGTCACCCCTTCCCCGATCGAAACCTTGTGGCAATCGCTCGCCATACCGGCAAGCGTTGCATGGTCGGATCAGGGGGAGGGCGATCTGGGGACGCGGATGGCACGGGTCACGCAGCGTGTTACCGGTGCGGGGGAATCGGTGTTGATCATCGGCACCGACTGCCCGGCGCTCGATGCCGGGCATCTGCGTCGCGCAGCCGCATCGTTGACCCATTTTGATGCCACGCTGGTTCCGACTGCCGACGGCGGTTACGTATTGCTCGGCCTGAACCGATTTCACGCATCCCTTTTCGTGGACATCGAGTGGAGTACGCATTCCGTCGCCTCCGAAACACTAAGCCGCCTGGAGCAATTGGGCTGGAAGGTGCAGAACAATCCGATGCTGCACGACATCGACGAACCTGCCGATCTGGGCTTGCTGCCGCCAGCATGGCTGAGGGCGGCAAACGAGCTTGAACGCGAAACGAACCGGTAGTTGCACAAGCGCGGGGCAACGGAGATCATGAAAATCACTAGCGACAAACAAGGCTTTTCGCTGGTTTAACCGCGGAATCAGGCCGACAATTGTCCGGCTGCACCAGGACACGGAGCAACAATACAAACCTTCTGGAGGAAATGGCTATGAGGAACGCACTGCTGGCGTCTGTTTTATTGACGGGTCTGCTTGGCTTGGGCACCGGAGCGGCTTTCGCGGCCGGCGAGGAAGTCCAGGGCATCAAGGTAAACAAGGGAAATGGAAGTTCCGGTGACGGCAACACCATCAACATGAAAGGTAGTCCCCTGCCGCTGAGCGGGCAGGCGCTCAAGGTGGGAGATCCGCTGCCTTCGGCAATGGTCACGGCCGGCAATCTCGGCCCGGTCGACATCGCTACCGGCAACGGCAAGGTTCGCATTATCAGCGTGGTCCCGTCGGTCGATACGCCCACCTGCGAAGCGCAGACCCACCAGTTGAGCGAGAAGGACCGCAAGCTCGCCGAACAGGTCGAGATGATCACCATCAGCATGGACCTGCCGTTCGCGCAACAACGCTTCGCCAAGGAAGCCAAGATCAAGAACATCACCTTCTACTCGGACTACAAGACGGGACAATTCGGCAAGAACAACGGCTTGATGATCGATCCGCTGCACCTGCTGGCACGGGCGGTTATCGTGACCGACAAGAACAATATCGTGCGCTATATCCAGGTCGTGCCGGAAGTCACCGAACTTCCCGACATGGCAGCGGCAATGAGCGCGGCAAAGGCCCTGCTCTAATCCCTTTCCCACCGGGATAGTGGAATGCGAAGCCCCGCGTAAACGCGGGGCTTCTTTTTTGCCATGCCCGTTTTGATATCCTGCTGTCGTTTGCCATGAGGCCATTTGCCTGTTTGATTCTGCTGGCACTGGCGGGCAGTCCGGCCAAAGCGGCTGATACGCCGAATTCCACGATCGCGCCCTTCTCTACCGCATCGCCAGGCGCGGAGCTTCCCGCACCCTGGCGCATCAGCACGCTGCCGAACGTGCAGCGCGCCACGCACTACGCGCTGGTTGCCGACGGCGGAACGGTCGTGCTGCGCGCGCAGGCCAATGCCTCCATGGCGAGCGTCACGCATGCATTGAAAATCGATCCGATTGTCCTTCCTGTCATCACCTGGCGCTGGAAGATCAGCAACATCCTGAAGAAATCCGACATCCGCACCAAGGCCGGCGACGATTTTCCGGCGCGAGTCTACGTGCTGTTCGACTACGACATCCGCAAGCTCTCTATCCTGCAGCGGGCAAAGATGTACCTGGCGCGCAGCCGCTTTGGGAAGGACGTGCCAGCCGCCGCGCTGTGTTATGTGTGGGACGGAAAGGCACCAGTCGGCACTTCAGTTTGGAGCCCGTATACCGACCGGGTGCGTGTGATCGTCGTGGAAAGCGGATCGGCCAATCTGAATCGCTGGCGTGAAGTGCAGCGCGATATCGTCGCGGATTTCCGTGCGGCGTTCGGCGAGGATCCGCCGGCGATCTCGGGTGTCGCCGTTGCCAGCGACACCGATAACACCGGCGAGTCCGTCACGGCATTGTATGGCGACATCCGGTTAACTGCGCCGCCGCGGAACGATCGGTGAGCAAATCGGGAAGATCGGACTCAACTCGCGAATTCGTACAGTGCCGGACCCCAGATGATAATCAGGGCAATGAACAACAGAAGCAGATTGCCCGCATAGTCGAACAGGTCATCCAAGGCGTCCATGTTGAACTCCTCCGGTTGCGTTTCACATCCCTTTGTCGGTCGCCCCGCGGC
>DASWEZ010000177.1:0-4517 GCA_036394495.1 Burkholderiales bacterium | reverse complement strand
GCCCGGCGAAGCCGGGCTTTCCTGCGGGCGACCGACAGGTCAGCCGGTGATCTGCACCAGGTGCCGGGTGCTCTCGACCGAGCGGCCACCATTGGCCCACTCGACGTAAGCTTCATCACCGACGACGGATTCGACTACCCCATCAGTGCGCTCCAACACCCCGAAGGTGCCGATCAGGTTGACCTTGGCCCGCACCGCAATTCGCGGGCGACGCGTGTCGAACATACGGCGAAAGGCAGAGATCATCGATTCTCCTTAAAACAGGGAATGGTTGGACTTCGAGTCCAGCAATCGCAGGCGGTACTCGAGTTCGCCCAGGTTCTGGGCTTGCGAAAGAAACGCCTCCACTTGGCGATTTTCCTGTCTGGCCAAGTAGTTATCGATGGAATCCAGCAATCTGCTAAAGACGTTCATGTGTGGCCTCCTATGAGCCATTGAAACCGGTTATTGCACTGCGCCATTATCGGCCCTTCCGGCAAAAGATATACGAGGCAGATTGCATTGCTGCTATGCAATAAAAGCGTGTAATTCCAGGGAACTGGGCGACGGACTTGAAGGGGGTGGCGAACAGGAGAGGGGGCCGGTAAAGCACCGGTCCTTTCTGCGAAGGGGGCCTACTCCCGATTGGCAGGGAATTCGCGGAATTCCGATGGAGATTCGCTACGCCAGGCGGGCGGTTCGGACGCGACTATGTCGGGTGCGATGCGGGGTAAAGATTGTGAGGAGCTTATTGGAAGAGGGCGATTGATCGAGGCCCCTCCCGCAACGTCATCCGGAAGATTTGCCGGCTTTCGGCTTTTTTTCCGGCGGCGGCTGTTTCGCAGCTTCCTGGATCGACTCGAGAGCCGATTTCTGCATTTCCAGCGTCTTGGTCGTCATCTGCACGAAGGTCAGATTCATCTTCAGCCAGTTCTCCACGGCCTGGAGCTCGCGGATTTTTTTCTCGACCTCCTCGACATCCATGGTCGGCTGGAACATGCCGGGAATCGGAAACGCCATCGGGTTCCACATTTTCTGGAAGAACTCGAACAATTCCTTGGAAGAATCTTCAGACATCGCTTTGCTCCGCAAAGCCGTGACGACGTGACGATCGTGACGGGGTGAAATTCAAAGATCATTAGAACTGCAACGCGAGCTGATTCAGAAAAAATGCCGCAACTTGCCGCGGCATTATTCTGATCGATAGACAATTGGAGCTGTTACCTCGTCACGACCGTCACGCCGTCACGGCCCTTCACATCGTCGGTCCAAGAATCCACGGAGCAAACTCGTCCTCTCCGTATCCCATCGCCTCGCTCTTGCTCTGCTCGCCGGATGCCGTCCTCAGGATGATCTCGAAGAACTGCTGGCCGACTTCCTGGATGCTGGCCTTGCCATCGACGATCACGCCGCAATTGATGTCCATGTCGTCTTCCTGCTTGTTGAACATCGCGGTATTGGTGGCGAGTTTGAGCGAAGGCGACGGCTTGCAACCGTAGGCCGAGCCGCGGCCGGTGGTGAAGCAGATCATGTTGGCGCCGCCGGCGACCTGCCCGGTGGCCGACACCGGGTCATAGCCCGGGGTGTCCATGAAGACGAAGCCCTTGGCGCTGACATGCTCCGCATACTCATACACACCCATCATCGCCTGCGTGCCGCCCTTCGCAACAGCGCCGAGCGACTTCTCCAGGATCGTGGTGAGGCCGCCCGCCTTGTTACCGGGCGAGGGATTGTTGTTCATCTCGCCGCCGAGCTTGGTGGTGTAGTCCTCCCACCAGTGGATGCGCTGGACCAGTTTCTCGCCGATCTCGCGGGTAGCTGCGCGGCGGGTCAGCAGATGTTCCGCGCCGTAGACTTCCGGGGTCTCCGACAGGATCGCGGAGCCGCCGTTGCGCACCAGGATATCGACCGCGGCACCGAGCGCAGGATTGGCGGAAATGCCGGAGTAGCCATCGGAGCCGCCGCACTGCAATCCCAGCGTCAGGTGGGAAACCGGGACGGTTTCGCGCTTCACGTTGTTCGCATCGGGCAGCAATTCCTTGATGCGCGCGATCCCGTCCGCCACCGTCTTCTTGGTGCCGCCGGTCTCCTGAATGGTGAAGGCCTGCAATTGCCGGGAACGCTTCAATCCCTGGGAGGCCAGCAGATTGTTGATCTGGTTGGCTTCGCAACCCAGACCGATCATCAGCGACGAATGGAAGTTCGGATGGGTGGCGTAACCGGCGAGCACGCGGCGCAGAAGATCCACCGGTTCCCCCTCGGAACCCATGCCACAGCCGGTCTTGTGATGGATCGGCACCACGCTGTCGACGTTCGGATATTGCGCCATGAAGTCTTCGTCGAAGAATTTGGCGATGGTGCGACAGACGTGGGCGGAACAGTTGACGCTGGAAATCACGCCCAGGTAGTTGCGGGTGGCGACACGGCCATCTTCGCGGACGATGCCCTGGAATGTGGCCGGGTTGGCGACGTAGTCGACCGGCTTGAAGTCCGCACAGAACGCGTAATCGCGCTGGAAGTCCCCCATCGCCAGATTGTGTACATGCACATGGTCGCCGGCCTTGATCGGCTTCACCGCGAACCCGATGATCTGGTTGTAGCGGCGCACCGGCGAGCCTTCGGCGATGTCGCGCGCGGCGATCTTGTGCCCGGCCGGAACCGTCACGGAGGCCCGGATCTTTTCCTTGATGATCTCGGTGCCCGCTGGCAATTCCACTCTTGCGATCACCACGTCGTCGGCGGGATTGAGGCGAATGGTCAGATCGGCGGCTTGCAACATTATTAAATCTCCTCGGTGGGTGCCGGCTGGCTAAGGGGAAAATCGGGCCGCGCCGTAGCAATTCAGGCCGTCATTTTATGCTGGTGCGCCCGGTTTGGGGGAGTTGCCGTTCCGGGCTACGGTAGCCGGCGGGCATCGTGTTAGCATTCCTCATCCCTGCCGGCGCGCGGCCCTGGGGCAAAAAAGTCACGACTCCCCGATGAATCCCCGCCTGCTGGTCCTGTGTTTCGGCAATTTCATCATCGGGACCGGCACCCTGATCGTTCCCGGAATGCTGCCGGCGCTGGCGCACGGGCTCGGCGTCAATGTTCCGGTCGCAGCCCAGCTCATTACCGCTTTCGCCTTCACGGTGTGCGTCACCGCGCCGCCGCTTGCCGCGCTGACCGCACGCTTCGACCGCCGCGCCCTGCTGGCCAGCGTGCAATTGCTCTTCGCCGCCGGGCATTTTGCATCGGCGTTCGCCTCCAGCCTGCACGAACTCCTGGTGCTGCGCGTGCTGTCATCGGTCGGCGCGGCGCTGTTCACCGCCCAGGCGGCTTCCACGGCAGCGTTGCTGGTACCTACGGAACGCCGCGGCAGCGCAATCGCCTTCGTGTTTGTCGGCTGGTCGATCGCATCGGTCGTCGGCATGCCGCTCGGGGCTTATGTAAGCGAAACGGTTGGCTGGCCCGCCGGTTTCCTGATCATCGGAAGCGGCGCCCTGCTCGCCGCCGCCGCGGTTCACCTTACGATCCCCCGCGGCCTGATGATCGTTCCCATCGGCCGCGCCATGTGGGCTTCGCTGTTCGGCAATCGCCGGTTGATGCTGGCGGTTGCCGTCACCGCGATCCAGGCCGCCGCGCAGTTCACCGTGCTTTCTTTTTTGGTCCCTTCTTTCAAGACCCTGTTCAACGCTTCGCCGGAAACCATCAGCATTCTGCTGGTCGCATTCGGTGCCACCGGAGTTGCCGGCAACATCATCGGCGCGCGCATGGTCGACCGGATCGGCGCCGCGAAAGTCACGCTGCTCGGCCTCATCTCGATGCTGACGTCGCATGTGCTCTGGCTGTTCGTCCCGGGATCCTGGTTGCTGCTGGTCGCCTTCCTGCTGCTGTGGGGCATCGGTTGCTTCTCGACCAACAGCGCACAGCAGGCGCGGCTGGTCATGCTGTCGCCGCCGCATGCTCCGGTGTCGGTGGCGATGAATTCGTCGGCGATGTATCTGGGCCAGGCCGTGGGTACGGCCGCGGGCGCCGCGGTACTCGCCGGCGTCGCCGGTCCGTCCGCTTACACCGCGCTAGCCCTGTTCAGCATTCCGCTGTTCGTCGTTTCCATCGCCGTATCGGTGCTCGCGGACCGCAACAAAACCAGCGCCGCCTGAAAAAGAATAACGCTTTCAATCTCACCACGAAGGCACGAAGGACACGAAGGAACACGAAGGGAAGCAAACTTTCTTTTCTGGAATAGTTCCAGAATGGCTGTTAGCGTCGATCACGAACCGTGGCGGAATACAAATGAGTTGTAACGAGCACGCTTTTCTTCGTGCAACTTCGTGACCTTCGTGCTGAGATTTTCAGTTGCCGTAGAGAAACATATCCCCGATGGGTACGAAGCAGCCTACTTCCTTCCCTCTTCCCTCTGGCCTTGCCCCTGTATTCCGTATCTCTTAACCGGTCCATCATGCGGCGTTTTTCAACTGTTCCGCGAGCCAGTTTTTCTCGAACTGCATCGGGCTGAGGTAGCCCAGCGTTGAGTGAAGTCGTTTGTGGTTGTAGAACGT
>DASWEZ010000176.1:0-3880 GCA_036394495.1 Burkholderiales bacterium | reverse complement strand
GAAGGCTGGCGCCGCGAGAAACTGCGCGCCAATTCCGCCTATCTGCGCGAGGGGCTCGATGACCTCGGCTACAACCTCAACGACAGCCGGTCGCAGATCATCTCGCTCGAGTCCGGCACGGAACAGCAGACCATCGTGCTGCGCGATGCCCTGGAGGAACGCGGAATTTTCGGTTCGGTGTTCTGCGCGCCCGCGACGCCGAAGAACCGCTCGATGGTCCGGCTGTCGCTCAACAGCGCACTGAGGCAGGAGGAGCTGGATCGGGTGCTGGTTGCATGCGGCGAAATCCGTTCGAAAACCGGATTCGAGCAATGGCCCTCGACCCGGCGCAGGCGCAACGAAGATCGGGCAGGCGTGGAAGCGGAGGAAGCCGCGCACGCGTAAAGCCGCTGAACGGGCGGCCGACCTTCAGATGCGGAAGCGGTCCCGGCCGGTCCCGTCGAGCTGTCTCAGGTAATCGTGGTAGCTGAATACCGGAGAGAGCAGCAAGCCGCGCGCGTCTTTCACCAGCGCATAGCGATAACGCTGCAGGCCGTTGCACTCCTTCGCCGAGTGGACGTAGCTGCGCCAGTCGAAATGCTGGCGCGAATACAGGCCGCGGCTGCGCCAGAAATACGGCACGATCGTGCCTTTGGTCAATTCATCGAGCAGCGCGGGCGGCGCGGCGTTGTCGAAAGCGACCTCGTAGTGCATGCGCATCGCCTCGTCATTGCAGATCAGCAGCAGCGTGACCTTGCCGTCGCCATCGAGCAGCAGGATCCCGTCCGGGCTGCTGCACAGGTAGAACTCGACGACGCCGAGTTCCGTGCAGATCTTGCGGAACAGTTCACCGAAAAAGGGATCGCGCAGGAAGTGCAACGGCCCGATGTTGAGCGCGTCTTCCATGGTGCGCTCGATGTCCTCGAAATAAATCCCCTGCATCTCGCGAATGGTCTGCTGCAGCAGCTTCGTCGCGTCCGGATCCTGCTTCAGGACGAAGCGGTCGATGATGCCCTCGTTGAAGGCCTGCACCGCCATCTTTTCGTCCGCCTTGCCGGTGAGCAGCACCTTGCGCATCGGCGAATGCTCGAGGCGGCGGCAGAAATCCAGCCCGTTTATTTCCGGCATGTCGTAGTCCACCACCACCACCGAATAGCGCTCGAAGCGCTTGTCGTTGAAGACCTCGCGATGGATCCGCGCCATGTTCAGGTCGATGACGTGATGGTCGAAGGAATGTTCCTCGCGGTGCTGGTACACGGAGAAAAACCGTTCCGGTCCCGGCGTGATCGAAGTTCCGCTGGTCAGCGCGGAGAGCGCCTTCGATGGCGAATCGAACAGGCGCAGGGCCAGCATCGGGTCCAGGTTCAGGCTCAGGTTGGCGATAAAGTCCCGGCTGTCGTCTACGATCGCGACGGTGGTGGGGAAGTAGAAGGGCCGGATTCCCCTGTTCATGGCGTATTGCCCGGAAAGCGTATCGAAAACCGGGTGTACTCGTTGACTCGCGAACGGCATTCGATGCTGCCGCCGAAAGCATGAATGACCTCCCGGCAGAAAGACAGTCCGATGCCCGTGGTCTCGACCACGCCCCGGCCATGCTTCGGCCAGGCGTAGTAGCGCGTGAAAATGTGCGGCAGTACATCGGCGGGTATGCCGGTGCCGGTATCGACGAAAACGAGGCGGTTCTCATGCTGGCCGGCTTCAAGGCCGATCGAGATCGTGCCTTTGCCGGCAATAGCGATATGCCGCAGCGCGTTCTTCAGCAGGTTGAAGATCACATGCACCATGAGCAGCTCCGATCCCATAAAGGAAAAGTCCGCCTTCATGTCCCAGTGCACCAGCGCGCGCTCCTTGTCGGAAGCGAACGGGTAGCGCCGCAGGGCGGTATCCACGCAGGTCGACATCAGGCAGGGCACGAGTTCCTTGCCCTCCACACCCATGCCTCGCACAGTGTATAGCAGCATGTCGATGACCGTGTTGGAGCGGTCGGCCTCCATTTCGATGCGGTCGAGCACGCCGGCCATCGAATCCAGGTGGGTTCCGCGGATCGATCCGGCGAGCAGCTTGCCGTCGACGGCAAGCCGGTAGGCGTCCAGCAGTACCGGGAGGTAATGCCGCAGTCCCGACGCACCGCTCTTCACGCTCAGCAGCGGGGTTCGCAGCTCGTGCGCGACCATGCCCGCGGTGGCCAGCATGGCCTGGCGGCGCTCGGCGCGCATCTTCTCCGCCGTATAGTTCACGATGATCCCCATGACGATGGCGAACATGTAGATGGGCACGTACTCCAGCGACTCGAAGGTCAACATGACCGGCGTGCCGGCCGTAAAGTGGTAGGCGAGGACGGCGCACGCCACGCCGAGGGTTATGTGGACCAGAAGATTGATCCAGTCCAGCAGGAGGATCATGACGAACAGGGCGACCAGCGTCGACAGCAGCCAGACCGTCGAGCCGCCGTTCCTCAGCAGCATGTACGTGAAGAAAAACGGCAATGCAAACACCAGCGCCAGGTACCAGTACAGGGGAAAGAATCGCTTGAGCGATTGCGGCCACAGCTTCGCCAGGATGATCGGCACGAAAATCGCGGAGCCGACCAGGCGCAGCGCCAGGGTTTCGTAGGGCTGGGGAAACAGCACATGCCAGACGACGTAGTACAGCGGAAACCCCAGGCCGGCGACCAGGCCGAAGTAGAAATGGCGCGAAGAAAAATGCGCCGTATCCCGCTTGAAGGCGTCGCTCGCTGCGGTCCAAAGCTGTTCGAGGCGTATGCGCAGGGTGCTCATTGCCGATAAAAATAATGCCGGTAGGCGTGGTTATCGTGCAAAGTCTCTTGCATCGGCCGATTCTATCCGCCGTCGTGTCCCGTGTGCGATTATGCCCAATCCGGCGCTTAAAACCGCGTTCCTCGCAGAGGAGAGAATTCGTGGAGCCAGGCCGTCGCGGTCCGATGCCCGCGTTCCGGGGGAACCCGCGCTTGCGATGCGCTGTCTAGCCAGCGTGCGGCCCGCATCCCCCGTCATTCATCATCCTGCCGCCATTCCCCGGTCCCGATGAAACCATTCTTCAGGCATGCGTCGTCGCAGGTGGTGAAGCACCCCGCCAGATTCGCCCTGCAGGTGCTCAGGGCGTTCCGTGCCAACCAGGGATTGCTGCTCGCCGGTGCGGTTGCGTACTACACGCTCCTGTCGATGGTGCCGCTGCTGATACTCATCGTCATCGCGCTTTCGCACTTCATCGACCAGGCTGAACTGCTGGAGACCTTGCGCCGTGCCCTGGAGTGGGTGGCGCCGGGACAGGCGAAAGCCGTCGTGAAGGAACTCGCGAATTTCCTGGAGGCCCGCGTCGCCGTCGGCTGGGTGCTGCTCGGGACCATGCTCGTGTTCAGCTCGCTCGCCTTCACCGTGCTGGAGAGCGCGATGTCGGTGATCTTCATGCATCGCCTGGTCGAGCGCAAGCGCCACTTCCTGGTCTCCGCGCTGATTCCCTTCTGCTACATCCTTTTCCTCGGCCTGGCCTTGCTGGTGGGAACGCTGATCTCGGCAAGCCTGGATGCGATCGGACGGGAAAGCATCGTCATCCTCGGGCACTCCTGGTCGCTCGGCGGCATCTCCGGTTTCCTGCTCTACGTCATCGGCGTCATTCTCGAAATCGTGCTGATCGCGTCGATCTACCTGTTCATGCCGTTCGGCAGGTTGTCGATCCTGCATGCGCTGATCGGCGGGGCCACCGCGGGCATCCTGTGGGAAGCGATCCGTCACGGGCTGGTCTGGTATTTCGGCACGATCTCGCAGGTCAGCGTCGTCTACGGATCGCTCACGAGCGCCATCGTGGTGCTGCTGAGTTTCGAGATCGCCGCCACGCTGCTGCTGCTCGGAGCGCAGGTCATTGCGGAGTATGAGAGGCTGGA